>LCQW01000018.1 GCA_001004345.1 Candidatus Kaiserbacteria bacterium GW2011_GWA2_52_12 | reverse complement strand
AAAGTTATTGCTGAAAAGAATCAACGTGCTACAGTTTCTACATTAGCAACAGTCATTTTTAACAAAAATGGGTGTTCTACTTGAGGGGTTTTTGTGGGATATCAATATGAGATATATGAAACGCAATTATTTTTACGTATGTCAACACGTTTTTTCCTTGACCGCCTCCTCATACAGACTTAATCTGGAACGAGATTAACCGTTTTGTTCTTTGATAGGAAAATAGAGCAAAACAAAAACAACAAGGGAGATCGACGTGAACCAGCCTGCGAAAATCGAGCAGCCAATCGAGCAGCCGCTCTTCAAGGCGTTCGCTCGCTCCTACGAAACCAGGCGCGAGCAAGAAATGTCTCTCCAGGAATATCTGGAGGGATGTCGCACCGATACCATGATGTACGCCAGCGCTGCAGAGCGTTTGCTTACGGCGATCGGCGAACCCGATGTCATCGATACGGCGAAGCACAAGGACCAGCGGCTTGGCCGGATCTTCGGCAACAAGACGATCTGCGTGTATCCGAAATTCGCTGATTTTTACGGCATGGAAGAGACCATCGAGCGGATGGTGTCGTTCTTCAAACATGCGGCGCAGGGACTGGAGGAACGAAAGCAAATCCTGTATTTCCTTGGGCCCGTGGGCAGCGGCAAATCATCGCTCGCCGAGCGCATCAAATTGCTCATGGAGGTCTGTCCAGTCTACGTTCTAGCCGTGAGGCATGGGGACAAGACATCGGATCAGAATTCCGCGTCCAGTCTGGAGTTGAGCCCCATTTTTGAGAGCCCGCTCGGGTTGTTCGATAAGGAGACCATGGGAGATGTCCTCGAGAAGGAATATGGGATCCCGCGGCGACGCCTGACCGGACTCATGAGTCCGTGGGCGATGAAGCGGCTCGAGGAATTTGGCGGTGATATCTCGAAGTTTACCGTCGTCCGCATGCAGCCCTCGCGGTTGCGGCAGATCGCGATCGCGAAGACCGAGCCCGGTGATGAGAACAATCAAGACATTTCCACGCTTGTGGGGAAGGTTGACATCCGGAAGCTCGAGACACTCGCGCAAAATGATCCGGATGCATACAACTACTCCGGCGCACTCAATCGCGCCAACCAGGGCTGTATGGAATTCGTCGAAATGTTCAAGGCGCAGATCAAGACCTTGAACCCGCTTTTGACCGCGACCCAGGAAGGCAACTACATCGGCACCGAGAATATCGGCGCCATTCCGTTCACGGGCTTTATCTTGGCACATTCCAACGAAGCGGAGTGGCAAGCGTTCAAGAATAACAGAGCCAACGAAGCCTTGCTGGCGCGCGTGTATCTCATCAAGGTCCCGTTTTGCCTTCGCGTAAGCGAGGAGCAGAAGATTTACGAAAAACTCATCAGAGAGTCCGAACTCGTCAAGGCACCCTGTGCCCCGTCGACGTACCTGACTCTCGCGCGCTTCACGGTGCTCTCGCGCCTGAAAGAACCCGCAAATTCGAAGCTGTATTCCAAGATGTGCGTGTATGACGGCGAAAGCCTGAAGGAAAAAGACCCGAAGGCACACAACATTCAGGAGTACCGTGATGAAGGCGGTGTTAATGAGGGCATGAGCGGCGTCGATACGCGATACGCGTTCAAGGTCCTGTCGGAGACGTTCAATTACGACAGAAAAGAGATCGCCGCCGACCCCGTCCACCTCATGTACGTGCTGGAGCAGCGGATCAAGCGTGAACAGTGGGCGGACAGCAATGCCGAAAAACGGTATCTGAACATCATCAAAGACGAGCTTTCTCCGCGGTACGCGGAGGAGATCGGCAATGAGATACAGAAGGCGTACCTCGAATCGTATGCCGACTACGGTCAGAACATTTTTGATCGCTACGTTGCGTACGCCGACGCATGGTGTGATGACCAGGATTACAAAAATCCTGATACGGGACAAATGCTCAATCGCGATGCGCTCGACAAAGAGCTCTCGAAGATCGAAAAGCCGGCGGGGATCGGAAATCCAAAGGACTTCCGGAACGAGACCGTCAAATTCTGCCTGCGCAGACGGGCAGAGAATGGCGGAAAAAATCCGAACTGGACTTCCTATGAGAAAATTCGGGACGTTATCGAGAAGCGGATGTTCTCGAACGCCGAGGATCTGCTTCCGGTCATCTCGTTCGATTCAAAAAAAGACGCGCAGACCCAGAAGAAACACACCGAATTCATCGAACGCATGGAAAAACGGGGGTATACCGTCCGTCAGATCCAGCGTTTGGTCGAATGGTACATGCGGGTCAAGCACTCGAGCTGATGCCCACACTGATCCCACCTCTTTCTTCGGAAAGCGGTGGGATTTTTTCATGCATGATTGTCCAGCGAACGGGTCCTCCTCCGTCAAGACTACGGACGGGCGAGGCGGGATTGACACCTGTCTTCCACAAGGTACCTTTTGAATAGTTTTCGATTCCCACAATGGAGATTGTTCTTTGATAGATCTAGAGAGAACAATGTTCATCATCGACAGAGGAGGAACACATGACTACTATTGTCGATCGGCGGCTCAATCCAGGCGATAAGAGCTTGCCAAACCGGCAGCGCTTTTTGCGCCGAGGTAAGGAGCTTATCCAAAAAGCGGTACGGGATGCGGTAAGTAAGAAGAATATCCCCGAGATCTTGGATGGAGGTGCCATCTCAATCCCGAAAGACGGCATCGATGAGCCACACATCTTCCGTGGCCCGAGCGGTATTCGCCGCGGCATTCTTCCGGGGAACAAAGAGTATGTCGAAGGCGACATCCTTCCGCGCCCCGAAGGCGGGGGTGGTGGCGATGGCGGCGGCTCCGGAAGCGGTGCCGGTAAAGGCGAAAGCGAAGACCCGTTCAGGTTCGTGCTGACACGCGAAGAGTTTCTCAAATACTTTTTTGAGGATCTCGAATTGCCCGATCTTGTGACAAAGGAATTGGCCGAGATGCATCAGGAGGGATTTCATCGTGCCGGTTATACCCTCACGGGTTCGCCAGGGAATCTCGCGCTCAATCGCACTATGCGCAACGCGATGGCGCGTCGATTGGCGCTCCATCGTCCGAAGAGCGAAGCGATTAAATCTCTCGAAATAGAGATGGAGCTCACCGACGACGAAGAGCGGGTCGCAGAGATCATGTATGAGATCGAACGACTCCGATCAAAGCAGCGACGCGTACCGTACCTCGATCCGATCGATGTGCGATATCGCAGGCTCGAAGAAGAATTTCGACCCATTACGAGGGCGGTCGTTTTTTTTCTCCTCGATGTTTCCGGTTCGATGTCAGAGCATCTGAAGGATCTCGCGAAGAGGTTTTTCATGTTGTACTACGTCTTTCTCACGACCCGCTATCCGCACGTCGAGGTTGTTTTCATCCGCCATACCGACAGAGCAAAAGAGGTGGACGAAGAAACATTCTTCCGAGATCCAGAATCGGGCGGGACCGAGGTCTCGACCGCTCTTGCGCTCATGGGAGAGATCATCAAGGAGCGGTATCCGATCAGTGAGTACAACATTTACGTTGCCGAGGCATCGGATGGAGACAATCCGGAGCGTGATGGAGAGAAAGCGATCCTGCTTCTCGCAGAGTTGCTCCCGCTTGTCCAATACTTCGCATATCTCGAAGTAGCGGAGGATGAACGGGATTTCTCGCACGTTTCGTATCTGTGGAAGGACTACGAAGATTTCTGCAAAAGCGGCGTCTCCGCGCACGCCAAGAAATTGGCCATGCGCAAGGTGCATGAGCAAACGCAGATTTTTCCGGTTTTTGCCGATCTCTTCAAGAAGAAAGCGCAGGTAACGTCATGAACATGACACAGGAAGGTAAACTTCTCTTCGAAAGTGCCGAATGGGATTTCGACACGCTTCGGCGAATCCAGGAAGCATGTGAGGCGATTGCCCTTCCGGAGTTTGGGCTCAGCGTGTATCCCAATCAGCTTGAAGTCGTCACGACCGAGCAAATGCTCGATGCGTATGCTTCAACGGGGTTGCCGCTCTTCTACAAACACTGGTCATTCGGCAAGCACTTTCTGTATCACGACAGGCTTTACCGGACCGGCAGAAAGGGCCTTGCATACGAGATGGTGATCAATAGCTCGCCGTGCATCTCTTATCTCATGGAGGAGAACACGGCGACCATGCAAACGCTTGTTATCGGACATGCGGCATACGGTCATAACCACTTCTTCAAGAACAACTACCTCTTTAAGGAGTGGACGGATGCTGAAGGCATTCTCGACTATCTCGAATATGCCAAGGGATTTATCGCGCAATGCGAAGACCTGTACGGTGAGCGGGAAGTGGAACGACTCCTGGATGCCGCGCATGCACTGATGTCGCATGGCGTGTTTCGGTATAAGGGAAAACGGCGACTCGATCTCCGCAAGGAGGAAAAGCGCGCCATTCTACGTGCGCAGGAAGCGGAGCGCAATTATAACGACCTGTGGGAACATACGGTTCCCGCCGCAGCGGCGAAAAGCACGACGGAACTGCAGGAACAACAACGTCGGTCGCTCCTCGGCCTGCCGGAGGAGAACATTCTCTACTTCCTCGAGAAGAAAAGCCCAAAACTCAAGGTGTGGCAGCGTGAGATTCTCCGCATCGTACGTCACGTGGCGCAGTACTTCTACCCACAGAGTCAGACCAAGATCATGAATGAGGGGTGCGCGACCTATGTGCACTACGGGATCATGGAACGACTCCACCAGCGAGGACAGATCTCTGACGGAAACTTTCAGGAGTTCCTCATTTCGCACACCAATGTCATCACCCAACTGCCATTCAATCACGAATACTTCAGCGGTTGGAATCCGTATGCACTTGGTTTTGCGATGATGCAGGATATTGAGCGAATCGTCAGCGGGAAAGATCCGCTGACAGGTCTGCCATGTACCGATGAGGAGCGCCAAGAACACCGTGAATGGTTCCCTGATATCGCAGAAAAGGGCGATGTTATGGGGATCTTGCGTGATGCGTGGGCCAATTACCGCGATGAAAGTTTCATCAGTCAGTTCTTGAGCCCTCGCCTTATGCGTAATTTCAGGATGTTTTATCTCGAGGATGATCCCGAGAGAACGACAGGTATCTTGGTGCGGAAGATCCACAACGAGTATGGGTACCGCGATATCCGTCACCAGTTCTCCACGCTGCACAATGTCGGACACGCTATCCCCTCGATCGAAATCGTCGATGTCGATCTGATGGGAGATCGTCGTCTTGAGCTCCAACACAAAGTCGTGAACGGGACGTATCTCTACAAAAATGATCTCGACCGAGTGCTCAAGCACTTGGCTGATCTGTGGGGGTACCAAGTCCGGCTCACTGAAGTAGACGAGGGCAACGGAAGCAGACAACACACATCTGACCCGAATAATCCTCCCGTGTTTTGATCTTTTGACCCCGATGCGCGTGCATCGGGGTCTTTCATTTTAAATATTGAATCGTTTGCCCACACGCGCCCCGCCGCCGGGGCGCCTTGACGCTCCCGCCGCCGGGGCTCTCATCGCGAAATACAATGGGGTTCACAACGACTTCTTCTTGTTCATTGCACATAGTTATACAAGCCGAGCATCCATCTGTACCCCGAGAATTGTCATACCAAAGCGAATATTGTACCCCGAGAATGATGCTGGCAGAAATTAAAGTGGTAAGGTACTAGCGTGACATGCAGAGCCCTCGCGGGAGAGCCTCCGAGCCGGAGGTTCTCCTGCACGTGCTCTAAGGATCTCTCTGCGCACCATGGTATCCCTTCGCAATGAAACAAATATGAAGGATCATTTCAGTGCGGAAGAGTGTTTGCAGTCCTGCTTCGCCTCTCCTTCGCATAAAGCTACGGATGAGCACGGCAAGGCTACGCAGGACACTGCTTCGCTATGAGCAAAGCGGTGGATAACTGGAGTGGCATTGCGCGCAGGACGGCGCCATACTACCGAGGTAAGTATTAAGGCTGAATGTTCAATATTTTGAAATGTTGAACGTCGCCCGAGCACCGCGAGGTGCTTTAGGGGGTCGAGATTATCAGATCAAAAAAATAGCGAATATGAAAATGATGGATATGAAGCACACGATCGCCTGGATTCTCGTTATGGTGGGAGGTCTCAACTGGCTTCTCGTCGGTCTCGGCGGATTCATGGGCAGCGATTGGAATCTTGTTCATGCGATTCTTGGAGGAATGCCAGCTTTGGAATGGCTCGTCTATGTATTGGTCGGTCTCTCGGCCGTCTACGAGATCGTCATGCATAAGAAACTCTGCAAAAATTGCGCCTCCGGTATGAGTTCTTCAGGTATGGGTGCGATGTAAACCTGCCCCGGTCAAGGAGCAGGTTTTCTGACTCCTCGGCTCGGAAATGCAAAAGCAAGTTTTTGCATTTCACTCACTCTACGTCGCCAGTAAATCTTCGTTTCAACAAAAAACAACGCTGCTACCACACGAGCGGCGTTGTTTTTTTTGTTTGGATTTCCGCTGTCATTCAGTTGAAAAATCGGTTGTGCACATAGAGCTTCTCGGGCCATATATTTTTCGATATACCCCTTACCACTTTTCATTAAAAAGTGGTAAGGGGTATACTTGTCATATGCAGCGGCTCCTTATGTATCTGGCGATGCTTGGCGTACTGCTCTGGATTTTTGCCGGCGTGGTGACGATCAATGAATCGGAGGAGGGCGTTTCTTTTGGGGACGGGAAGGCCGCTGTCTCTCTATCGAAACCGTGGTATGACTTGGTACTCCCCGGCGTGGGAACACTTGTAGAAAACCTTATTCCCCAGCTGCGAATGAATAGCGGGGGCACTGCCGACTCGCCGGAAAAACGTTCGGCTCCCCGCTGCACCATTACCGCCACGCCACCAGACACTGATTATGGAGGACAGACCACTATTTCATGGACGACATTGAATGCACGTCACGCCATTTTGCAAGACGTCGGTGAGGTACCGCTCCGCGGATCCTACGACATCAGCAATGTCGTCTCGACTCGCGCATTAGTTCTCGCGATCGAAGGAGATGGTGGTGTCGGCATGTGCTATACGGTCGTCAACGTGGGCGCATTGGTGACAAAGCGATGAAAATAATCGCGCCCGTTCGTTCCTGTTCATTTGGTGTTGCGCTGTAGGAGCGAATATTTTTGCTAGAAAAGCCTTATTTTAAGCCACATTACTGACATTCGGCGTGACATGGTCGATCATACGAGATTTTGTCGGGGGGATTACTATACACAGTGTTGGTCCTTGCCTATGGCGATTTGGTGAAATACAGGCTAGAGTAGGGGGACTACTATTAATTAATAAGAAAATGGTACCTATGGTAAGAAAAGCCAATCCAGCATTATTGAAGCCGTACGATCTATCAGCAGAGCTCGAGGAAGTCGTAGGCAAGGGCCCATTGCCTCGCGGGCAAGTCGTCAAGAAGCTCTGGGAATACATCAAGAAGCATGATCTTCAGAATCCCCAGAATAAGCGCAACATCTTGGCGGACGACAAACTGAAAGTACTGTTCGGAGGCAAGGGCGAGGTCACGATGTTCGAGATGACCAAACTCGTATCGCCGCACATGAAATAGTCGGTTTCCACGCGAAATACGAAAAGCGGGCGCCACGTCAGACGTGGCGCCCGCTTTTGTTATATGCCCACAACGTTAACGAGCGAGAAGCACGAGTCCTGCAACAATGAGGACGAACAGTGCACATTTCAATACGAATTTCTTCTCATGAAAGTAGTATTTTCCCGAGATAATGGAAAAAAGGACGGCGAGTGCTCGAAATGCTGCTGTGATAACGGATGCGGGGGCAAAAAGGATGGCGAACGCGCCAATGACGACCGCGAGTCCGCTTGAAATGCTTTGAATTGCGAATAGGGGATTCAGGAGATATGAGAATGGATTTTCTTTCGCCCGACTGACCGCGAAGACGAAAAAGTACAGCATGATGATGAGAGAAACGATCGTTTGTTCCGATTCGACTGAATTAAAGTGCGTGATGTCGTACTTATATAGGGAAATAGTGAGGACCGCGTTTACAGCGCTTCCTAAGAGCAGCCAGAAACCTTTCGTGCGATACTTCTCAAACGAAAACAGAATAAAAACGGTGGTAACAATCACTGCGATACCGAACATCTGTCCGGTTGTTATCGCATACCCCAGTGTGAGATCCACCATGAGGAGAAGTGGAATGGTGAGAGTTCGTACGAATCCAAAATCACTTCGATCTGCGCGTTTGAGCGCCATGATGGTGATCTGCGCCTGTACGATCTCGAGGAGAATGCGTGGAACCAGGGTCGGAAGCGAGGCGAAGGAAAACACAAAGGTATCGCGCAGTATTCCCGACGCGATCAAAAAAACAGTGCCGAAAAAAATACTAAGAAACCCGATCGTGTAGTGGCTTGCAACCCGGGCACGCATTTCTTTTTTTCCTATCAAATCGGAAAGCTCACTAAGGCCGCTGCTAAATCCCGCGAGCAAGATGCCAAACATCGTATCATTGTATCAAAGTCGGTACCTGAATTGTCCGGACAGCATTTAATCACAAATATCCAAAAAAGCAATGTTAAGTCAATGTTCGACCTACGAGGTCGAACATTACAGGGAGATCGTCGAACCGACTGCGAGGTGGTCGGAGACGCGCTCGGGGAAGACACGGTAGTCGCTGAATGTGAGATGGGGGGATGCGAATATCCAGTCGATCCGGCGCTGCGGCTTGATGGCGGGATAGGTGCGGAGGTGCTTGTCATTGGGGCCGAGGTGGTGGGTCGTCACATTGAGTTTCGACATGAGGGTACTCATGTGGCGGCTTCGCATCGAAATATTAAGGTCGCCGCCGATGACGACGGCTTTCTTGTGAGCGAGGACCGTTTCCATGCGCTCTATCTGATCCATGCGCGATGTCGATTTTAAAATATCAAATGATACGAAATGTACGGATACCACGGTCAGCTCGACTGGGGGTCCTGCCTGCCGGTAGGCAGGTATCGAAATGGTAGCTGAGAGGAACCCTTTGCGTGGCGTTGGAAAGGAGAGCTCGAATTTCACGTTCTCGATGTCTGTCATCGGGTAGCGCGAAATAATGCCGCACCCGGCGGAGTAGAGCGGTTTGCCACGACGCCTCAACTCGCTTGAAGCGCCATAGGCGGAAAATTGGTGGCCTGTACGGGCCTGAATGTACGAGAGCTGATCTATCTTTCTCGTGAGGGGTGATATCTGGTCCACTTCCTGCAGCAAGACTACGTCTGCCTGATAGTTCTGTATGAGCTTTGTGATGCGGTCTAGGTTGTCTATCATTTTTTTCTCCGCCATAAAGAAAGAAGGCATAGAATTGCCGTTGTTCCACCCATGCTGGATGTTGAGCGAAATGATCCGTACATCTCTTGGAGAGCTCATTTGTGAAGTATACCGCGCTCCCATGAGGTACGCCTTTGAATATAGGAGAGCCCCGGCGAATACCGGGGCTTGGAAACATCAGTGCAAGCGGAATTCGCTGCTTATCGTCTCTATTTCGGCCGGACGGATGAGCCGCGAGTGACACACCATCACCGAATAAAGTGGGCCATCGAGCTTCGCCTGCCAAAAATTCAGAAATTTCATCAATATAGGAAACTTCGGGTACAGGTCATATTCTTGCCAGACATATGACTGTAAGAGCCACAGATGATCCGGTTTGCGGTAGATGATTTCTGCGGTCGTCAACCCGTATCCCTCGAGTTGTCGACGAAAACCTTCGGAAATATGCATTGTTGCTCTCCCTCCTTGATTCCTATAAGGAGTAAATATCAACAAAGAGAATTCGTCAAGCCCGGCCAACGCGGTTGATTGTTTCGGTATTTCTAGTAGCCTTTGAAAGATGGAAAAAATCCCTGAATGCATCGGCATTATCCTCGACGGGAATCGACGGTGGGCGAAAAAGCAGGGATTGCCGAGCTTTGAAGGGCATCGGCGCGGCATGAATAATGTGGAGATCATCGTGCTCGCGGCACGCGACTTTGGCATCAAACACGTTGTCGTATACGCATTCTCGACGGAGAACTGGAACCGTTCGAAAGATGAAGTTTCCTACCTGATGGAGATATTCGAGAAGATGTCGCGTGAAAATATGGCGCGGCTTGCGCAAGAAGGGGTGGCGGTACGTTTCGTCGGACAACGCGAGCGTTTTTCACCGTCGCTCCAAAGCGCGATGCGTGCCGCGGAAGAGAAAAGTCTGGCCGACCCGAAAATCACGTTGTGGATATGTCTCTCGTACGGCGGGCGCGCGGAAATAGTGCACGCTGCTGCCGAGGCGGCAAAAGATGGGAGTGTCACCGAAAAAACGCTCGCTGCGCACCTATGGACCGCCGGGATGCCCGATCCGGATATCATTATTCGCACGGGCGGGGCGCAGCGGCTTTCCAATTTTCTTCTGTGGCAAAGCGCGTACAGTGAATTATTTTTTATTACGACCTACTGGCCTGCATTTACAAAAAAAGATCTTGAAAAAATCCTCGGAGAATATGCGGCGCGCGAGCGAAGAATGGGAAAATAAACATGTTTGTATTCTCAAGAAATTAGGTGTCTTTTGATCTCAATCCCGATACTTAACAAATAAGTTAAGTATCGGGATACAGAAAAAACACCACGCACCATATGCGGGGTGTCTTTTACCAGACCATACCAAGCCAGCGCACAAGCTTCGAAACATGCGGCATGAGCGTGGTGAGAATGATGAGGTAGAGGAGCGGCACCACAACAAGATCTTTCAGCCAGTTGGCATGGAACGAGCGTTTCTGTGCATTACTAAGGTGCCACCATTTTTTCTTGGGCATTGTTGCCTCCGTTTCCCGACTCACATCAGTATACCGTTAATCAAAAAAGCGCCCGAGTATATGTACTCGGGCGCTTCTTGTGTTATCGAAGAACGGCACCCAGATGCGGCAGAGCAATATCGGCGTCCGCCTTTGTGAATGGGAGCGACGGAGTGAGACGCACGACGTTGTCGTGGCCAGCGGCGCCGGCAATGATACCGGGCTCACACATGAGCAGCCTATGACACGCGGCCTCGGCACTCTTTTCGATCTGTACGCCGATGAAAAGGCCCTTACCGTGCGCATTCAATCCCGCGTTTTTCAACTGCTCGAGAAAATATGCGCCGACTTCGGCTGAATTCCGGACAAGGGCGCGATCATAGCGCAGTATCATCTCGAGACTCTTGAGGGCGATAGCACATCCCAGCGGATTGCCGCCGAAAGTACTTCCGTGCGAGCCGGGGTCGAATACATCCATGAGCCTGTTCGTTCCCGCAAACGCGGATACCGGGTATATTTCGCCGAGCGCTTTGCCGAGTATCACGCCGTCGGGCTTTACGCCATAGTGTTCCGAAGCGAATAGTTTGCCAGTGCGCCCGAATCCCGTCTGGATCTCATCAAATATCAGAAGGATATTATATATCGTGCAATATGCCCTCACTTTTTGGAGATAATCCGGCGGCGGGAGAATGATGCCGCCCTCGCCCTGAATGGGCTCGACGATGAAAGCCGCCGTGTTGCGGCTGACCGCATTGTTGAATGCGTCAAAGTCGCCGAACGGAATATGGATATATCCCGGCGCGAACGGACCGAAATTCCTGCGATACTTGGGATTCGACGACATGGCGGTCGCGTTGTGCGTCCGGCCGTGGAAACAGTTAGTGGCGACGATGATCTCCGCGGAGTTCTCATGTACACCACCCTTGACCTCGTACCCCCACCGCAAGCAGCCCTTGGTCGCCGTATCGACAGCTTCCGCGCCGCCGTTCATAAAGATGGTCCGGTCCATACCCGTAAGTTGAGCTATGAGCTGAAGTAGTTGCGCCTGCGGAGCGGTCGGGAATTTGTTCTGCACGCTCGTGAGGCGGCGCGCCTGTTCCACCATCGCTTCGATGAGCTCGGGGTCGCAATGACCGACGGCAATAGCCGAGTATGTGGCGTTCAGGTCGAGATACTTCTTTCCGTTGACATCCCATATCCACACGCCTTTTGCGTGATCGGGAACAAAATCGGGTATCGTAATGTAGTGTTTCGCGCCATACTTGAGGCGCATTGCGACGATCTCTTTGTCCGTCAATTCAGTGCAAGCGTATTCGCGGGCTCTCATGGCCTTCTTCTCCTCGGGTCTATGTGAAGGTTCCTTCCTTGATTCAAGCAGGGGATGGCAAAAAACGCAAGGATATTCAGAACGAAAAAAACAGGCCCCGCAGCATAAGTACTGCGGGGCCGCATTCGTGGCGGGACTTCACTTCCCGAAAACGTCGGCAAGGATCTCTCGCCGCTGCATCTCATCGTGATTCGGATTGAGCCACAAGGCTGTGCCACCCTGATCGCGAATGGAGAGAACAGCAGAGATAGGCAATGAGAAGTGCCACGTATCGCCGAGAAATGAGATACTCCGCGACCCGACGATATATGAGCCGCGTTCTATACGGACGATAGTGCCACCGCAAAACCTCGAAGGTACCAGACTCTTATCTGCAGCGCTCGTTAGTTCGACCGTGAATGATCCCATTGGTGTCCTCTCTGGTTTGAACTATACGAAACTATACAACGCCGGATGCGAAAGAAAAAGATTGCTTTTTTTGTCGGCACGTGGTTTCGTGTGGACAGGAAATGGACTTTGACAAGGAGAAAAACAGAATGTTCCGTAACAGGCAAGTCTACCCGAGCGGAAAAAGTGGGATGGAAACCGACCTCTTCCTCGCTGCGCTCCGCGACATCAAGATATGTCCGCGCGGTCCGGATAGGAAATATCCGCACGTAATTGCAGGGAAAGAGATCTACGCGCTCTCCGGAGAAACGTATGACTCCGTTGACCCGAATGATCCGGAATACGTCATCGCGCGCTTTCCAAAGCATGACCTCACGAATCCCGAGGAGCGGGCACGGCTACTCAACCTTCTTCGAAAAATGAAGAACGCCCAGCACGAATTTTGGAAGCTTCCGCTTGAGGTGCGCATCAAACTCGTGGAAACGATATCTTCTTTCTTGCGTGATCGATATTGGATGTTCATCGCATTGATGGCCCTCGAGGGCGGTAAACGGCCGTTTCCCAACGGAGTTGCGAGTATGGAGGAGGCGATCGAATTTTGTTTCCACAACATCGAGCTCGTGCGGCAACTCTACGCGATGCGTTCGCCACGCGTGCCGCCGTTTATAGGTGATATCAATGGTTTCCAGTGGGTTCCCAAAGGCCCCATTGTTGACATCGAGCCGTTCAACTTCGCCATAGCCATTCCGATGGACAAGATTTCATCGGCGCTTCTGACCGGCAACGTCATCACTATGAAGGCATCGAAGCACACGCCGCTTTTGGGATATCTTTTGTATCAGACCATTCAAGATGCGTTTGATGCGGTCGGTATCGAGAACAACGGCGTCGTCAATTTCTTATCGGGACAGGGCGGCGCTATCGTTGATTTTCTGCTCGAAGAGCGGGTGGTGAATGCGTATACGTTCACCGGCAGCTATGACGTCTGCTGTGGGCTGCGGGAGAAGTATTGCAAACCGTGGCCGCATGGCGGCAGAGTGCAGGAAATTGCCGCGGAGACAAGCGGCAAAAATCCTCTCGCGTTGTGGAAAGATGCCGATCTCGATCTCGCGCTCGCAAGTGCGTACGCCTCGACGATCAACAACAACGCGCAGACGTGCTCGCATCTCGGCGATCTCGTCCTGCATCGCAAGATCGCGCCGCAATTCGTGTTGCGGTTCAAGGAAAAGCTTGCGGGGATGCACTACGGCGACGTGAAGAATCAGGGCAATGAGTGCGGTGCCCTCATCTCGAAGCAAAATGCCGAGGATGCGGAGAATACCGTCAAATGGCTCATCGACAACGGGCTGGTCGAAGTTGCGTACGAAAAACCCATCGAGAAAAAGTCTGTGGGCGACTTCGCGCCGCGACTTCTGCGTGCGACTCCGAAGGCGTATCTGCCTGAATGGATGCACAAAGTCCGCTCTGCGGAGATCTTCGCCCCGGTTGTCACGTGTTGGGAAGTCGACAGTAAGGACGAGATGAAACAACTGTGCGAAGCGGGCATCTACGGCCTCACCTGCGGCTTCTTTGCGGAAGAAGTATCAATGCATGAATGGTTCATCCGCGACGTGGATTGCGGAGGACAAATATACATCAACGGCGGCGTCGTGGGAGCGACCGTCGGTACCGCCTTCGGCGGCCGTGCACTCTCCGGCTCGTCGGGGAACGGGATGGGAGCAAGTTCGCTCGGTGCCCTAATGAATTATGTATCACAGGACAACGTCGCGTACCGTTTTTCAAAAGGCCACAATAAAGCGCAGAAGGTCGCCGTTGCGAAGCGGCTCGAGAAGTTCATGACCATCACTCCATCGGCTGTCGAACTTGCAGCTGAACTTGATAGGGAGTAAACGATCTATCGCCCGCGATTCCGGCACACCGGAATCGCGGGCTTTTTCTTTGTAATACTGTTTTTCACAATAACAAAAACGCCCCCGGTGGGGGCGTTTTTGTTGGCGTAAAGATTACGCGCGGCTGACTTTGACCGCATTCGGCCCCTTCGGACTGTCTGCGACTTCAAAGGTCACCGTATCACCTTCGCGAAGTTCGTCGAACGAAACGCCGACGAGCTCGTTGGAGTGGAAAAAGAGATCTTTTTCCTGTCCTTCTCGCTTGATGAACCCGAATCCCTTGTCGGTAAGACGGGCAATTGTTCCTGTTTGCATAGCAATTGGAAAAAATGTACTTGATAAAAGGTCTTTCGACCTTGCTGCCTGCGACGCTCGGAAATGTGAACACAAATGTTCGCATTTCTCTCGCTATCCTCGACAGACAAACCCTACAAAATGATTTTTATGTCAGTTTGGTGGGTATCAATTGCAGTGTGCTGGAGTCGGAGGTCGATCCCTACTTCTCTGGATCAGCCCTGGATTGATTTCGCCAGTATATCAAATGAAATCCCCTTGTCAAGCTGTAGTCTAGTCCAACGCAAGATGGTGCTGAAATCGAGGACGATTCCAGCGTAAAGGGAGCCCAAAGGGCCCCCTCCACGCGGAGTCGCCGTACAGTGCAGT
>LCQW01000017.1 GCA_001004345.1 Candidatus Kaiserbacteria bacterium GW2011_GWA2_52_12 | reverse complement strand
CGAACCTCACCCTCCACGCGCGCGAAGCGCGCGGCGTGCCCGCAAATCATTGGTTTTCCGTCGCTGCCGCGAAGGAAAACCAATCCGAAACCGACCTTGTCTCTTCTCTGGTGCGCGGTGCAGGACTCGAACCTGCGACATCTTCGGTGTAAACGAAGCGCTCTACCAACTGAGCTAACCGCGCATGCATACACTACACTATTGTATCCGAGCCCCAACGTAAAGTCGGGGGAACGAATGCAGAATACGGTATACAATGGCTGCGTGGCTCATCGGATACAAAATTTTGATGCTTTGAACACGAGCGCGCTGCGCGGCGATGCGCTTTCTATAGTAGAAGCTGCTTTTGCCGCGATTGATACGGAAGCCGTCATCCGTCGTGAGCTCAAGCTCGATGGAAACATGCTCACCGTCGGCGGACGATCATACGACCTTGGCGCGTTTGACGCGGTTCGGCTCATCGGCTTCGGCAAAGCGTCGTGTAAAGCAATCCAAACCGTCGAATCAATTTTGCGCACACACATCAAAGAGGGACAGGTCATCGATGTGCGCGGCGGCGTGTGCCAATTGGTAGATATAGCGACGGGTTCGCATCCGCGCCCATCCGCACAAAACGTTGCCGCTTCGGAGCGTATCGTGGCGATAGCCGAAAGGAGCGAGGAGCGCGACCTCGTTATCGCCGTCGTTTCGGGCGGCGGCTCATCGCTCCTATGCTGGCCGGCTGATGAGTGCGGACAGGGAGAACGATTGTATGGCGAATCCGAGCGCATGGGCATGACCATCGAAGAGATGAACACAGTGCGCAAACATATTTCGATGGTTAAGGGCGGCGGACTCGCAAAGCTCCTGCAGCCAGCGACAGTGATCGGTCTTATTTTCTGCGACGTGCCGGGCGATCTTTTTGACCAAGTTGCCTCCGGTCCCACGTACTATGACACCACCACCGTCGCTGATGCGCAGGCCGTTCTCGATAGGTACCAGCTCACCGGCTACACACTGAACGACACGCCGAAAGATGCTTCGATTTTTGAGCGCGTTCACAATGTCCCTATGATCTCCAACACGGCGGCCCTCCGCGCAATGGAAGATTGTGCATCATCGCTCGGCTACGCGGTCGTGAATATCGGTGCGGCGCGGTACGATACGCCGCTCGAGATGGTGAAGGCGATGCAGCAAGCTCTTGAGAGCGGCGTGGCGGTCATCGCCGGCGGAGAAGTGCGGCTTAAGGTCACCAAAGGAGGCGGCTCCGGCGGCCGCTGTCAATATATGGGTCTCGAAGCCCTGAAGTGTTTGCGAGACGACGAGATCTTCGTACCCTTTGCCTCCGATGGCATCGATAATTGCCCCGCTGCGGGTGTGATCGCCGATGCTTCCACACGGCAAAAAGCTGACGCGCTCGGAGAATCTGTCGAAGCGGCGCTCGATTCTTTCAAAACAAACGGGTATTTTGAAGCAACGGGCGACCTCATCATGACCGGTCCGACGGACGCAAATGTTTCCGACCTCTATCTCGCGCTAAAAAAGAAGATATGATATCGATCGAGAACATAACCGCCGAAGAAATCCTCGATTCGCGTGGGCGTCCGACGATCGCGGTTACGGTGCAAACGAGAGACTCCGGCGGCACTGCCGAAGGAACTTTTGCGGTACCATCCGGCGCATCGACCGGCGCAGGCGAAGCGAATGAACTGCGCGACGAGGACGGACATATGAGCGCGGCCCTCTCGAACATCCGCGACATCATCTTTCCGGCACTGCGGGGCATGGATGTATGCGGCCAATCGGCGATAGACAAAAAAATGCTCGGGCTCGACGGCACTCCGAATAAGTCGCGCCTCGGCGGCAATGCGCTAATAGGCGTGTCCATCGCATGCGCAAAAGCAGCTGCTGTGGCGCAATCACTGCCGACGTACCAATATCTGAAAGGACTTCGCGGCATACGGCCGTCGCGCACTACTCCCTACCTGTACCTCAACTACATCAACGGCGGGAAGCACGCGAAATCGCCGCTCTCGTTCCAGGAGCACATGATTGTTCCGGAGACGGATTCGATAGGGGCGGCCATAGAGTGCGCAAAAACAGTGAGCTCCGCACTCGCCACGCATATCGAGAATCGTTTCGGCCCGGAGGGGGCGGCTAGCATGGGTGACGAGGGCGGTTTTGTACTGCAAGACCCGTCGCCGCGCATTCCGTTCGAATTATTGCGGGACGCCATCAAAGATTCCGGGGCCCCTATACCGATGCATATCGCCATCGACGCGGCGGCGACATCTTTTTTTAAGAATGGGACGTACGACGTCGGCGACAAGCCCCATTCGCCGGATGAATTGCTCGCTCTGTATAGCGATCTGTCGAAAGAGTTCTCCTTGCTTTCAATCGAAGATCCGTTTGAAGAGAACGCGTTCGATGATTTTGCGCGGCTGCAAGCGACGGGTAGCGCGACTATCATCGGCGATGATCTTACGACGACGAACGTATCGCGCATACAGCAGGCGGTCGCAAAGAAAAGTATTCGGGCCGTCATCATCAAACCAAATCAGATCGGTACGCTCTCCGAAACACTCGATGCAATGCAGCTCGCGCGGCAAAATGACATTGATTGCATCGTCAGCCACCGCAGCGGCGAGACAAACGATGATTTTATCGCAGATTTGGCATACGCCTTTGGCGTATTCGGCCTCAAAGCGGGTGCGCTGCGCAAGCCTGAACGTGCGGTAAAATACGAGCGACTCGCACATATCAGTAAAAAAAGATTATGATAGGATCTACACAATCGGATGCAGTTCGAGGCACGCAAGCAAAATATCGTGAGCCATACGCTTGTATGGTGAGAGATATTTTACGCAGCGCAACGATGAAATGCGCCGATTTGTAGGTCCTATGCAGTCGAGAACACAGATTATCGCTACAATCGGCCCCGCAAGCGGCACACCCGAGATACTCGACAAGTTGATAGCAGCTGGCATGGACGTCGCGCGCATCAATTTTTCACACGGGACGCACGAAACGGACGGTAGTTACATAAAAAACATCCGGGCAGCAGCCGAAAGAGCCGGCAAACGCATCCCCATCATTCAAGATCTCGCCGGTCCGCGGAAGACAACCGATACGGGACATGCCTTCGACAAGAGTGGTAGCGTCATCACGGAAAAAGATATCTCTGATCTTGCGTTCGGTATCGAATGCAAAGTGGATTACATCGCGCAGTCATACGTAGGCAATGCCGCCGACATTGAAGCAATGCATACTGAAATAACGAAGCGCGGCGGAAACCAAAAGCTCATCGCCAAAATCGAACGGCAGGAAGCGCTCGACAATTTCGATACTATCGCTGCCTCGGCCGATGCCATCATGGTCGCACGCGGCGATCTGGGGCAAGCACTACCCATCGAGGAACTTCCTTTCGTCGAGCGCGACATCATCGCGCGCACGAAAAGAGTAGGCAAACCGGTCATCGTCGCGACACAAATGATGCTTTCAATGATGCACAGTGACGCGCCGACGCGCGCGGAGGTAACCGACGTCGCCTACGCCGTCATATTGAGCGCCGATGCTGTCATGCTCTCGGAAGAATCGGCGCTCGGCGCACACCCAGTCGAAGTCGTGACAATAATGGAGCGCATTGTGACGCGCGCCGAGCGGGAGAACAGAGAAAACACCTTCCGCCCACTGTGATCAACTGATCTTCTTTCTCTTCAACAGCAGCGAATTCGTGACGACCGACACGGAACTGGTCGCCATTGCGACCGACGCAAAGATAGGGTTCAGCAACAGGTGGAAAAATGGATAGAGGGCGCCCATTGCGACCGGGATCAGAATGACGTTATAGCCGAATGCCCAGAACAAATTCAGGCGAATCGTTCTCATTGTTTTCTTCGACAACACGACCGCGGCCGCCACCGAGCGCAGATCTTTACTGATGAGCGTAATGTCCGCCGCTTCGATAGCAACGTCAGTGCCGGTCCCCATTGCAATGCCTACGTCGGCGGCGGCGAGCGCCGGCGCGTCGTTGATACCATCACCGACCATTGCCACTACCTTACCTTCCGCCTGAATTTTGCGTACCTCCGCCTCTTTTTGATCGGGCAACACCTCCGCGAGCACCCGCGAAATGCCCAATTTTTGTCCGATGGCGCTGGCCGTCCGCTGGTTGTCTCCGGTTATCATCACAACTTCAATGCCAAGCTTTTGCAGGGCACACAGTCCCTCTTTCGCACTCTCTTTGACGATGTCGGCGACCGCGATGAGTCCGACAAGTTTGAATGCTTCGCCATGAGCCTGCCGAAGGGCGATCATCATGACCGTTTTACCACTGCTCTCCATTTCACCGATCCGGTCGCCTTCAGAAGAAACATCAACACCTTCTTTGTTCATCAATCGCTTATTGCCAAAAACTATTCTTTTTCCGTCTATCGTGCCTTCCACGCCGCGCCCAGGAATTGCTTTGAATTTCTCAACCGCAGACAGAGAGAGGTGCTTGGCTTCGGCCGCTTTGACAATGGCTTCCGCCAGCGAATGTTCCGAACCTTTTTCTATTGACGCCGCCAGGCTCAATACTTCGTCTTGGGCTCTGCCATCAAAAGAAATAATATCGGTCACCTCCGGTTGTCCTTTGGTAAGCGTCCCCGTCTTGTCAAAAATAATCGTATTGATCTTGTGGGCAGTCTCCAAGCTCTCGGCGTCTTTGATGAGAATGCCATGCTCGGCGCCCTTACCGATGCCGACCATGATGGCTGTCGGCGTGGCAAGTCCCATCGCGCACGGACACGCGATGATGAGGACCGCAACGGTGTTGAGGAGCGCATACAGGAGCGACGGAGCGGGTCCAAAAATGTACCAAACGGCAAATGTGGCAAAGGCAAGCATGATGACAACCGGCACGAAATACGACGACACCAGATCGGCAAGCCGCTGTATCGGCGCTTTGCTGCCCTGCGCTTCCTGCACCAATTTGATTATCTGCGCGAGCATTGTTTCTCCGCCAACCTTCGTCGCTTTGAACGTGAATGTCCCTGTTTTGTTCATGGTCGCTCCTACGACCGTATCCCCTGCCACTTTATCTACTGGCATGCTTTCGCCAGTCACCATCGATTCGTCGATGGACGATTCGCCGTCAATGATGATGCCGTCGACCGGGATTTTTTCTCCCGGGCGTACGCGGATACCATCGCCGATAATTACTTCGCTGATCGGTATATCCATTTCTTTGTTGTCCCGAACTACGCGGGCGGTTTTTGCCTGCAAACCGATAAGTTTTTTAATCGCTTCCGATGTGCCGGCCTTTGCGCGGGCTTCAAAATATCTTCCGAGCAAAATAAGTCCGATGATGATGGCGGCGGTATCGAAATATGGCGCGGGTTCAATACCGATATTCGTGACCAACTGCGGAAATATGGTAACGAACGCGGAATAGGCGAACGCGACTGTCGTGCCGATAACGACGAGCGTATCCATGTTGGCCGTCCGGTGCTTGAGTGCTGAAATCGTTGCCCGATAAAATCCAAATCCGGCCCAGAATTGCACCGGCACGGCTAAAAGGAGCTGCACCCAGAAATTCTGCAAAAACATCGGCGCTGTTTTCATAAGACCGGGAAAAGCTCCCCACAAAATGAGGCCGCCGAGGGTAAGGCTAACGATGACCTTCAGCCGCAGGGCGCGAAGTTCTTGCTGTTTTTCTTTCTGCTCGTCATCCTCTGTCCGTATCTCCTCGGTGATGAGTGCCTGGTAACCGACATTTGAAACGGCCGAGCTTAACGTGGCATCGGTCACCTTTTGCGAATCGTACGTGACGGTCGCTTTTTCGGTCGCGAGATTAACCGTGGCTTCGGACACGCCTTCCACCTTTTTGAGCGATTGCTCGAGCACCATGACGCATGAGGCGCAATGCATGCCTTTTATTGAGAACGTTTTTTTCGTCTGCATATTATTTGACTATTATTTTTCCGTGGTACATGTTCATGCCGCAGGTATATACGAATTCGCCGCTTCTTTGCGGCGTGAGCTCGACCGTAATTTTTTGGTTCAATGGCAACTGCTTGCGTATCCTGAAATCGCCGAGCACCACTTCTTCAAGGCATGCCTGCGGATCTTTGCGGATAAAATTGAGTTTGGTGGTCTTCCCTTTCGCTATCGAAATAGCTTCGGGGGAGTATCCGCCGTCGACAATTATGTCTACCGAATCAGAAACCTCGATTTCTTTTTCTTTATTTGCAAGAAAGAACCAATAGGTAAGCCCTATACCAACGACACCAGCAATGAAAACAATAATCTTATCGATACTCATATGTTTGCATTATGTTCTACTTTGTAGACGTTGTTTTAATAATTAGTTGTGGACATTAACTTCTATTATTTTTCCGGACAGCTTGAAATAGTCGGGTCACATATCGCTGACTGACCCGAGGGATTAACGGTCGCTCCGATGATGCCTGTTGTGTTCGGGATTAAGTTAAATTGCGAGCCCCTCGTCATCATGCCCATGCTGCAATTGAACGGAATGCTGCCAGTCCCTGTCGGGGTGAACGCGAGCGTGGTGATGTCGTCAGACGACAAATATTTGCTGATTCCCATGGTGGGCATGACGATGACGCGGCCGCAGCCAGCGGCGTTACGCCCATCTATCTGCCATTCCACGGGAACTCCTTCGACAACGGTGAATGTATGCGGTAGATAATTGTATCCGTTGACGGTCATTTTCACGATCTGCTTTCCATCGACTATCTGCACTCGAGCATCCACTGCAGCGGTCACGAAATTCAGATTGTATCCGGCGAGCGTGAGTCCGTTATTGATGTTGAATACCGCGAGGAGCACGATAACGACTCCGGCAAACCGCAGGAATTGCTTTTGGAACATTCCTTTGGCGAAACTCGAAACAGCACTCAGCGAGAGCAGTGCCGGCAGTGTGCCGAGCGAGAACGTAAGCATGGTCAGTGCTCCGACTTGCCAATCGCCTGTCGCGAGGACATACAGTTGTAGCGCCTGCGTGAATCCGCACGGCAGAAAGAACGTCAGCCCGCCAAGGACGAGTGGCGCACTCTTGGTGTCTTTAGTACTTAAGTCGTGGATCTTGTGACTGATGAATTTTGGCATTTTCGGACTGAATCGCCGGAGTGTCGGGAAGAGATGGAGCAATTGGAAGCCCAGCATCAGCATGATCACGCCGACGAGCACGACGAGATAACCATTCGCTCTCGGTGAAAGGGTCAACACCGACCCAAGCGCTCCCACTGCGGCACCGAAAACCGTGTATCCAATGATACGGCCGATGTTGAAGTAGATGTGCGGCCTGAATTTTTCGGCACCGCTCATCTCCGGGTGCGCTTCGCTATACGTGCCCGACATGGCGACGAGCAGTCCGCCAACGACAGCGATACATGACGATACGGCAGCGACCAGCCCGATGAGGAATATGAGGCTGTAGCTCATGTGCTCCGATATGCCGAAGTTGGGCAGAAAATTGAACTGCTTCAGGATGTAATACGCCACGACCACCACGAGAAACATCCAGCCCATCTGCATGTAATCAATTGCTGTATTCTGGTGTGCAGCCGAGAGTGCGCTGTGGCGATTTTCCCACAGTGACACGGAATACCCGTCCGGCTTCAGAAGATTATTGAGCTGACGCAAATTTGGTTCTTCCTTACACACGATCTCGGCCTTGCCGCTCACATGGGAGACGTGTACTTTTTCGATGCCGGCAATATTTTTTATCTTTCTTTCTACGAGAACCTCACAGCTTGCACAGTGCATGCCGTGGATCTTGAGCTTTAATTTTTTTATTTGAGGATTATCCATACGTATTACTGTTATTCGATCATATTCCGCAACCCCCCTGCGACCTCTGCTGTGCAGCGGGTTCCGCTCCTTCGCCGCCACAAGCACTTCCGCCTCCCCCTTGCTGTTGCGGCTGCTCCACCTGTGAGGCAATTCTGGCATACCCTTGAGAACTTGAGTAACTACTTCCGAGTATTTCTTTCGGATCAACATCGTTCCACTCGACGCCCCTGTCTTTCAGATACGTTGCTATCGTAACGTACGTATCAGGGAACCAATACGAATTTACCGCGAGCGCGGTTTTCCACATATCCGCTTCGCTCACGCCCTGTGACGCCATGAGCTCCAAAAGCCCGAGCATAGCCATCCCGTGGTTGCAATCGGGAAAATGGGTCGAGTTGCCGCAGCATGGCCGATAGATACCCTTTGAAACTTTGTCGACGAGCGTTTGCTGCGCTTTCGTCAGAGTAACGAAGCTGTGACGGCTGAAGTGATCCATTGGTTTGCCTTTCGAAACCGTCCAACCGCCGGTCGAAGCGAAGCTTCCCGCGCCACCGTATTTCGGATCCGACATTTCTCCTTTTTCGAGAATAGGATTTTTATTCGAGAGTCCAAGTGCCCAAAATAAATTGAGGAGATATCCCGAATTTTCTTCCGTCATGGTGACGGGGCCATTATCCTTCCCGAGGAGGAGTTTCCGGTATTCATCCGTAAACCCTCGCTGTTGGTAGATCGCTTCGAATTTTGTCGCATCGATGACGCCGGCATTGACCATTTTCGCTCCGAGGTCCCCCCACGTCACCGGCAAGATGACTCCACCTGAGGGAAGAACTTTTTTTTGCAATTCTGACGATACCGCCGCCGTGGCCGCCTGGCGCGCCCCCGCATTGATCGCAGAGGTATATATCCACGTACCGGCAAGGATGATCGAGGAGATCAAAATACTTGCGGCGATAGTGTGGTCTCTTTTCACCGGAAGCTTCGGGGCAACGCCGGAATTTATTTCTTGTATACATTCGTGTTCGTTTTCCATAATTGATCATTCATCACAACAATCAGCAAGCTTGCCGACCAGGTCTTCGAGCTGCGCGCTGTTTGTTGCCGTGTCTTTTATTTTGCTGGCGTCTATTAATTTTAGTTTCAGGGCCCAAAAGATGGAATATACCTTGTAGGCTTTCTCGAACATCTGCTTAGCTTCTTTTTTCTTGTTTTCTGACTGGAGTTTGTTGCCCACTTCGATGAGTCGCATTGTGGCGGAAAGCAAGTGCTTGGAGATGCACCACGTTTCTCCTTCGTGGTTTAGCATGAGTTGTTTGAGCAGCTCTTTTCGTAAATCCCGAATTTCCTGTGAGGTGTCAAAGTACTCATCGTTCTTTGTCTTTACACCCGTGAAGAAAAAGTGTTCTTCCAAGCTGATCAAGTTCATGACAGCCAACGAGAGATCTTCGGACATTGAGAGATCAACCCCTGCCTTTTCTTTTTGCGATTCTATTTTTTTCAGGAACTCGTCAATTGTCGGTAATTTTGTAGTCATACCGTTAGATGAAGAAAATTAAGATGCCGATACTAATCATCGCGAGACCCACCCACACCTTGAATCCTTTCATGTTCGACTTCTTCCATTCCTGTACTTTGTCCACAATTGTTTTGTCCGCCGCAATCCACAGCACCGCTATAAGAGGCACGGTGAGAATGAGGTTGTAGAGCACGAGATATCCGAAGCCGGTGACGTACGTGACGTGGTCGCGGAGCAGTCCGATGACCATGAGGTACGGGCCGCCCATGCACGGGAATTGACAGATGCCGACGAGAGCCCCTAGTCCGAAGGCCGCGGGAAGAGAGGCTTTTTCCATCAGCCGCCCCATTGCCGTATGTGCCGCGGCAGGAATCCTTAATTTGATTGGGAACTCCGGAAAGAATTCGTTCAGAATATTGATCACGCCGAACACGATGAGCAGCGTGGCTCCGAGCTTGCCCATGAAGTGGGGTGTGTTGAAGAGGTGCAGCACCTGCAGAATGCCGAGACCAATCAAGAAATACGCCGAGAAAATTCCCGCGATGTAGACCCCGCCCACTTCCAGAATTTTCCTTCGCGTCATCTGCATACCGAACAGAAATGCAATCGTGATCAACAAGATCGAGAACGAACACGGGTGAACACTGTCGAGTAGTGCGGAGACTAGGACAAGAGGTAGGAGCCAGACGCCCTGGTTGCTTATACTCCAGAGAAATGTGGCTGTCGCCTGGCTATTCTTCAGGATCACTACTCCGACAATAGCGATGGCTATGACGGTCAGCAATGTTAGAGTTTTTTTCATGGGCATCACGGAGTAACCATAGCTTTTATTTCTAACTCGAGTTGGGCACCGGAGCGGTCGGTAAGAATGGCGAACCTATCTATCGGCCCGACACCGGCAGGGCCGTGCGCGTTCGGGTCATAGACGACGCGAATGGTACGGCTCTCTCCCGCCTTGATCATTTCATTGGCTGGCGGAACATAGCCCATGCTTTTCATGGCAAACGGCCCCCTCGTCGAACCGTCCAACTCAACGATGTAGGCCCTGGTGCACATGCATGACGTTTCAAGAGAAGGAATGAAGATATCTGTCTCCCCGGGATTCGTGACCGTAAAATCTTTTGAGACGTTGCCATTTTTCATCGAGATGGTGCCAAAGTCATAGAATTTTTCCACAGCGACGAGCGTGCTTTTTTCTCCGGTAGCAGCGCCGACCGGCTTTTGTGTTACCCTGCCCCACCACATGAGGCCGAGGAGACCGACTACAACGAGAATGATGACAATAATTTTTTTGTTCACCCCGTTAGAAGTTTGATTAAACATATACATTGGTTTTTTATAACCTCACTAGAAGTTATCTGACGGTTACTTCTAACGGGGTTCATATATTTCAGTGAGTGAATAACAACGCAGAAAAAGCCCTGCGGTTAGCATTTGTCAAAAGACTGCTTTGACAAACCCGCGTGGCCTTACACTCGCGCTGAAATAAAAACTTTTCTATTGAGAATACCCGCTCTAAACGCTTCCATTAGAGAATTAAAAAGGCGAATGCGCGGATGCTGTCGTACGTAGAATCGCCAGCGAGAGGCTGCGCCTTCCCTGAACTCGCGAAGAGGATTGAGCCAGAAAGCAACAACTACGAACAGAAAAGCGAGTATTAAAAGATCAATGAAAGGAATGGTCGCGATCATTTGTTGCCAGAATGCGGCATGATCCGACAAACTAAGAATACACACTTCTTGTTGACTATTGAACAAGCAGCCTCCTATTTCGCCGCCCATATTCATCGCACTCATGTGCTGCAGCAGTCCGAACGTACCGAACCACAAAAGCATCGTTGCGGTCAGTAGAAAGACTATCTTTACAGCTGTTTTGTCGGACGAAACAAAGCCCATAGGTACTGTATACCATATTTTGCAGAACTCCGGAAATGACTGCGCGGGCCGTGCGGCAGTACGTCATGTCGACATAAATTTTATTTCAACAAGTCGTCGAAGTCGCATCTTATCAAGTCTTCTTTCCGGAGAATGATCTGCTCTTTCTGATTCAAATTGTCAGCAGTCACACGGATAAGTTTTGTCGTCAACGTGTCGCCGACAAGTTCGTAGTTGATTTTCTTTAAGTAGGCTTCGATTTTCTCGTAGAATAGTGAGGCATACTCTGTCTGTTTTTTCTCCGATGTCGGTCTACTAGAACCATTTGATGAAAACTTGATGGTATCGCTCACTGTGTTGTTGATTGGAAACGAAACTTCAATGTCCTTAAACAGAAACCAGTACTCGCTCAAGTTGCATATAATGCGTGCACGGTCGCCCTCTTTCGTACTGTACTCAAAAATGAAAGAAAATACATCGGTGCGAAAATCCTCAAACACTTCGACTCCCTCATACTTTGATACCGTTCTAATTTTGTACGCATCACGAAGCTGAAAGAAGGTGTCGCGCCAACTTTTGAGCCAGTTGGCTACATACCGAGAGTCAAGGAAGAGCGGCGTAAGGTCGTTTTTCAAATTTTCCTCGCTCACATTATTCATCTTCACCGCGAGTTTAGTAAACAGTGTCCGGTAATCTTTCGCCTCCTCAACTTTTTTTGCTTTGAGGTAGTCGAGGTCAGGCACAATTTTTTTGTTCATATACCAAAGCAAATCGTAAATATCGCGCCCCTTTTCTTCGTATGTCGCTTTGCCTACGCCGCGTGTCCCACGCAGGAAAATAGCGGCAATCTTGCTCGCCATCAAAGAAGAGAGATTGTATGTCAGTATTACGAATGACAGCTGCCCATGATTCTGCGGTATACGTTCTGTTACTACCCCTGAAGCTGGGATAAACGCGTTGAGATCGATTTTTACGTGCACCCATTCGGAAGCATGGCCTTCTATCAGGTTGCCAACTCGAAATTTAAACATTATGCCCCTGTTGTTGGTGATGGTAACTTTCAAAAATTCGGAATCAACGCCATACACTTTCGAGAAATGCTTTTCCGCCGCCTCCTTGAGTTTGTTGAGAAAATCGTTGTCGACATCGTCACTTACTTCGAAATCCAAGTCAACGGACATGCGGTCAAGGTCATAGCAAATGCGAAGCGCTGAGCCGCCGTACATTATCCATTTGCTGTATTCCGGGTGATGGTAAATGAAGTCAAGAACATAAAACTGCAATTCTTCTTTAAGAGCATTGAGCCGTAGTTCGGAATCGGTAATACTAAAGCCATAGGTAGAAAGGTCATCAAGCTTACGTTTTAGAATTGTTGAAATCTGTTCACTCATGGGAATATTTATTAATCATTGAATAAAATTTATCCTGCTCTTCCTTACTCATCTCATCAATATCTATTCGTAATTCTGAAATTATTGCTTTTATCTGTTCTACTGAAAGGTTATTGAACTGACGGGTCCTCAAATAGAGCAAATCGAACAATGCCTTAGGGGGAGAGGCAATGAAGAAATCAAATTTTCCCTTTGCTAAAGAAAAATCCGTGAAAAAACATTTGCTGATCGACTGATACGAGAAATTACCGGCCTTTGTCTGGTATTCTTTTGTCACTTTAAGCGTGACCGAGGTGATAGAGTGGATCGCCTCCGTAGCAAGATTGTAATACTGGAGCGCCGCCCATGAACTTATATATGAGGGTGTACGGATGACATTGGCAAGATAGAACGAATAGGAAACGTCGTTCTTGTTTTTATCGAAAAAATCAGTAGAGACATACAACCCTCTCTTGAGCTGGATAATTTCTTTGTACTTCAAAAACCGGCTAATGTAGGTATTAACCGTAGAGTCCTTAAGCCCCAACTGTTTGCCAAGCTGAAATACAGTATTTTTCCCAAAATGTGGTAAGGATTTGAGCTGTTCTATAAGGTTACTTTTGCTTTTCATAGTATGACAATAGTGTATCATATCAGAAACGCACCTGTAAACAAGACCTTGTGGCTACTAATAAAAGGTGCCGAAAGGCTAAAATGCTGACGAAATCGCCAATTTGAATTCGAGGCCAAACCGCAGTACGTGCGAGCCGCCTCGCTCTGCGAGGCGGCGAGCGAACACTTGCGCTTTCCTGTCTGGTGCTCTCGGTAGGAATCGAACCTACATTAAAGCCTTAGAAGAGCCTTGTTCTGTCCATTGAACTACGAGAGCTAATGAGGGATAAAATAAGAATATCGCATATTCTTATTTTTGCCGAACGCCTTACCGTGTCAGCGCGACGGGTCTGCCCGGATCATTAATGAGACGGGTCCGAGATTGTCTCTTTGCTCGCCCCGATCGCATCGAATCGCGCCGACCGTGCTTTGAACGTATCAAGTATCGCCTGCAGCCCCGCGCGATCGATATTTTGTTGTAATGCCGGTCTTCCCTGTGCATCAGGGGAACGGTCTCCTTGAATGGCCAAAAATTGTTCCCACCCATACACGAGTGCACCGAGGCAGATCGTCACACCCGTGATGAGAAGCGTGCGCCAGTAGATCTCGGTAAAACTCCGTATTGATTCCGGATCGTATCGTCCGTGATGAGGAACTTTAAACCATGTTCGTGGATCAAGTGACATACATTAAATGGTCGCCGTTGTCAGAACGCGCACCCGCGTATTCAGGCTCCAGATGCCCGCGTCGTGTGACATATCGATCTGCTCTACGGTAGATGGAATCGGTAATGTTTCGAATAGCTCTACCGCCCGTTCGACCTGCGAAAATGTCCCTTCCGCATGCATCACAAATATGAGAGCACGCGTCGATTTTGACGCGGAAGATTCCGGCTGTGTGCTCACTATTTGAATTTTTACGCCAGCCTCCCTCCCCACCTGATCGAGCATATCAACGATGGGAACGATATCGGTCTCCGTCAGCGCATCCAGTGCTCCTCGCTCTTGTGTCGTACTTTGAAGCGATGAGTGCAAATATTTGTCCGCGATGCGCTTTGCAGCTTCGACCGTCACTCCGGCAATGTTCGACGCTTGCTCCGATCGCATTTCCGTAATGAGCCACGCAAAGTAACCGATGCCGCACCACGCAAGGATCGCGATCAAGAGTGCCATCCATGCAAACGATGTTTTTTTTATCGTGTTCATATTATTTACTCATGAGGGTCATGGTGAACGTGCTGCCATTGGTGCCGACAAGGTCCTCGACCGGTATCACGACGCTCTTAAAGGCACTGTCACCTTTCAGGGCATCGTAATACGCATTGATGGTTTCTCGTTTTGTCGACACGCCCGTAATAACGATGGTGGGAACGCCCCCCTTTCCGAACAAATAGCTGATGCGGTCGATCGAAATACCTTTTGGGCGCACATTGACTGCACGCATCAGAATCCCTGTCGGCGAGGAGGTGGCATGTACAAACGGGGCAAGCTGCTTCATGAGATCTTGTGTTTTCCGGTATTCCGCCTGATCTGATTGCCGATCAGTGGCAGTTTCCGGCAGTACGCTCACCGATGATGAGTCGAGCCACAGAACGAGATACGACGGCACGAGCGCGATGAATGCGATCGCGGCGCAGGCGGTTGCGACAAAAGATCCCACGGTCAATAACCGGGCACGGTAAAAATGTCGTACGTCCTGCAATTCTTCGGGTGGTAGAAGATTTGTCATGGTGTTCTATATACCGCGGAGCGCGAGACCGATCGCCGTCGCGTACTGCAGTGAGGTGTGGAAATCGATTGGAGGAATATACTCGTCAAATTCACACACGTTCCTCCATACATTTCCGCGGTACACATCGGTCTGCACGCGACCTGCGAGATAATCGTCGAGTCCTTTGAGGTTCGAGCTTCCGCCCACCAAAATAATGCGCTCGACAGGCGTCATACGTTCGCCTCGCTCATTTCGGCGAGTGTCCCAGTATTGATAGTGTTTCGCAACTTCGTCGGCGAGCGCGGAGGCACTGCCGATGACCGCCTCAACCTCCGGTGATTTTGGTTCTTTTTCGGCGAACAAACCTTGTTCGTCCTTGAAGATAACCGCTTCCTCTTCTGAAAGATGGGCTTTTTCCTGCAATACTCGTGAGATAGCATTACCTCCCACGCCTACGGTGGAGGTGAAAATGGGAATCCCTCGCTTCAATACCATGAAATACTTCTGCATAACTCTGCGCGTGCTCGCGCGCAAATACCGCGACCCCTACCTCTGTTCCTTTGTCCCCGTCATGCTCGGTGATGATATTGAAATCATACACGGCTTGGCTCGGCGGGATCGGCACTCGTCCTTCAAGCTCGAATTCGATCATGCGAAGGGTCTGTTCACGTCCGCTGCCCACCGGCACGTACATGTTGAACACGTAGGCAGTTTCCTCGGGAAGCGCAGCGTGCACACACTCGATGCCGTTCCATTTTTCTTTGAGACCAGTGAGCGCTGCGGTGAACGCCGGGATATCCTGGATGATCCCCTGCTCAACGATACCCTTTTGGAGCGGCTCATCTCCATACGAGACGACGCGTTGTTTGCCTCTGTCGGCTCCGAGCACGAGCCATTTGATGGAAGCATCGGAAACGTCGATGCCAAGCGTGCGAGGCAAGAGCAGTTGCGGCACCGGAAACCAACTCGAAAAAATACGCGAGAGCGCATTCTCCGCACGCCGAACGGTTCCTGTTTGCGTCACAGGTACATTATAGCCTAGCGGAGAGAGACGCTATTTCAATTTCGTACCCGGAGGTACATTTTGTTCAGGAACAAGGAGCACCACCCCGCTCTCATCGCTCGCGGCGAGAAGCATTCCCTGACTCTCGACCCCGCGCAATACGCGCGAAGCGAGATTTACGATGTACGGGAATTGTTTTCCAACAAGTTCTTCCGGTTTTTTCCACTGCGCGATGCCCGAAACGATGGTGCGTGTCCCGAGCTCCGACCCGAAGTCAACCGTGCATTTGATAAGTTTGTCGGTTTCGGGAATAAGTTCCGCCACGATTACGGTGCCGATCCGTATATCAAGCTTCGCAAAATCGTCGTACGATATCTGATCCATACTCATATATTACCCTTTCATGTCCAAAAATCGCTGCAAAATGAATGCTGCGGCGGCGGAGTCGTTGTGTTCTTCGCCTTGCGGCGCGTAGCGATTCGCCTCGACTGAACTCCATATTTCCCATGCGCTTTCGACCGGTAATTTTGTTTCTGTCTTGAGTGTCTCAATAAATGTTTCCGCTTCTTTCGTCACCGGGTTCTCCGCTCCGCCGTGCGAGCGCGTGTCACCGACAACGATCGATTCGATCCGCTCTTCTTCCGTTATTTTTTTGAGTTGAGCAATCACTGTTCCATCGTTTACTAAGACCGCGCGGGGAAATGCGATGGTCGCATCGCGGTCAGAGACCGCGACCCCGACTCTCTTCGCACCGTAATCGATGCCGAGGTATTTCATTGCTCGAGTGTACCAGACGCTTTTCGCAGGAGCGACGTTTTATACACGTCGGGTTTGAACGGCTGGAGACGCACGACGGTGACCGCAAGATCTGCGTCCCGTAAATCGTGTTCCAGTTTGGCCACATATTCTCCCTGTTGGTCGTACCCGAGCGCAATAACGTCGGGCGAAACTTCTCGTATGTGTGAAATGTACCCTTCTTCGTCACCCAGTATCGCCACGTCGACGAGCGGATGAGCCCCGAGCGCTTCCCGGCGCACTTCTTCGGACGATCGCGGCACCTTACCTTTGACGCGCTGCACGTTGGCATCGCGGGCAACGGAAACAACGAGATGCGGCTCCTCGCCCAATGCCCGCGCCTGTCGGAAAAAATCCTCATGTCCCTTGTGTATCATGTCGAACGTCCCGAATATCATTATCTTTGTCATGGTTTTTTTGTTCAAAATATAGATGGCGGTGAGATGCTAGCCTTTGCGCGAACCTTTTTTGAGCGGAAAGACCAATGATGCGCACGCGCGGAGCGCGTGGTGGCTCTGGATTGAATCGTACGCTCGGATTGCGTGGTGATGCGAACCAATGCGCTTTTTGGTTTTGCTTCGCCGTTTCAGACTACAAAATGAACATTTGTATTATAGCATTTGTGGTTCTTTAGCGTTGTTCATTTCTCCGTCCTCACGGCGACCGAGGCGCCCTGCTATCCGCGTTTGGTGGTAGCTCTAACCTCCGCGAACACACACAACCGCCTTCGCATAGCCCGCTCGCATTCGCTCGCGCTGGCTGCTTTGGCGTTGTGCGTGTTCGCTTGATGGCTTCGAGAGAGTACGGTGGTGATTCTCAAGAATCAAGAATATGGATTGTGCAAAGCACAAACAAATCTGTATGTGCTTGCCTGTATCCTTGAATTAGAGAGGCGATAATGGAAGCGGAGACGATCATGCTTGCCTTCGGCTCGACCGACCGGCGGGGAATATCGCTCCGTTCATACACCGAACGCCGATTGCTGGTTGCGCTTCGAGCGCCAAACACAAACAGGCCTGCGTTTCGGTTTCTTTCTTCTCTTTTCTCTTCTTTCTTTGACAATTGAATAGCTAACCAAACACCACCATGACTCAATCTGTTGGCATTGACGTGGGAAAGGAGGAGCTGGTCGCATGCATCAGGGATACTGATGGAAAAACGGCGATGCCAGCTCCCTTTCCCAACACCAGTATCGGACTCAAGAAACTCATTGTCCATATCAAAACGGAAGGCATCGGCACTGACGACCCGATCCTGCTTGAATCAACCGGCCCGTACCATTGGCAAGCGGCTCGCACGCTCGCCGACTCCGGCTTCTTCGTCAAAGTTGCGAATCCTCTGCACACCAAGCAGATCGCACGGCTCTCCATCAGGAAACGCAAGACTGACAACGTGGACGCATCGCATCTTGCGTTTCTCGCGTCGCAGCAGTATGGATACCGCTTCATCGAGACGGAGGAGATGGCAAAGAAGAAAGCCCTCGTGCGGCACTTTTGGAAACTGCGGAGGACGGCGACCAATCTCATGATCCATGAGCGATATCTCAAGGAGTATCGTCACATATCCCGTGCGTCCATTTCCGCGCTCCTCGTGAAGCGATGCGAGAAACTGAAGAAAGATATCGTGCAGGAGTGGAGTGTCGGCAACGATGTGAAGTATCTTGACTCCATTCCGGGCATCACGCCCTTTCTTGCGGCGACGATTCTTGCCGAGCTCATGCCGCTTGAGAGATTCCAGCGCATTGACCAGATCATCGCCTTTGCCGGACTCGACCCGTCGGTGAAGCAAACTGGCGGAAAGAGAGGCACGCACGGGCCGATCTCAAAACGAGGCTCGCCGACCTTGCGTGAAGCTTTGTTCCTCGCCGCCTTCGGATCGTTCTCCAAAGGGCTGATGCGAGGCGTGTACAAGAGATACAAAGACCGTGGACTCCATCACAACGCAATACTCTGTATTCTGGCGCGGAAGATTCTGCGCATTGCCGTTGCGCTCCTCAAGAAGCGCCGCGTGTTCGATCCGGCGCGACTCTTGACAGGGACATAACTGGTCCCCGCCCGCCCTGTGCGCGCACAAACCCCCGCCGTTTTTAGGAGATATTATAAAACGGCGAGGATTGCTCCCTGTAAATTCATTTATTCCCCAAGAATTTTTTGCAGATTTTGTAGTTCTTCTTGCAACATTCCCATTTGCTGTTTCAAAGTTCCTTCAACCTCTTCTATCGGTCCTGGCGGAGCCATGAGAACAAATGTATACACACTTGCTTTTCCATTGGGAGTAACTCGCGAATATGCCGAGGCGATACTTCCGTCTGGCATAGTCATGTGCCAATCAATAACACCGAGTTCTTTTGATGTTTTGACTTCAAGTCCGACCTCAAGTTGTCCGTTTGGAGTAGACAAAACGGCCTTTTTGCTATCGGCAGAAGCAAATGCTTTTGTCCACTTTGGTAAATTAGTCGGGTCGGCGATGTAGTCAAATACCTTTTGAAAATCGGCATTAATAAGAGTATTTTGTATATCAAAGTTTTTCATATATAGATAAGTATATCAAATTATTTTTTTATCCACAATAGCAACTATGACTTTTGCTTTCGACCGATGATAACCGACTTTTCCATTAGGTCATAAAATTTTTCCTTATCTTCCATAATTTCTTCAGGAACAAGCCAGTATGACATCGTAATTGGTTTGCCATCTTTTTTTGCATAAACAAACGGATGACTTTCTATTTTTTCAAATTCTGAGCGATTT
>LCQW01000016.1 GCA_001004345.1 Candidatus Kaiserbacteria bacterium GW2011_GWA2_52_12 | reverse complement strand
GCTTTACCAAGTGTGCTGTCGTAACTTCCTATGAACCCGGCGCGCTTTCTACCGACACACGTGAGTATGCCGTCTATCAGAAAATGCTCAACGGCAAAAGCACGGAGGATTTCGAGAAAGAAATCAAAAAGAAGTTTATTGAGCAACCCGGCCAGATGCAACTTCTCATTGTGGTGGACAAATTGCTCACCGGCTTTGATGCACCACCGGCGACATATCTCTACATCGACAAAAACATGCAGGATCACGGGCTGTTCCAAGCGATTTGCCGTGTAAATCGTTTGGATGGCGAAGACAAAGAGTACGGCTATATCGTGGACTATCGGGACCTGTTCAAAAAGCTTGAGCAAGCGGTCGGTGATTATACCGCCGGTGCTCTTGAGGGCTTTGATAAGGAGGATGTACTTGGCCTCTTGAAGGATCGGATGGAAGAAGGCAAAAAGGATTTGGACGAGGCGTTGGAAATCGTCCGAGCTTTATGCGAACCGGTATCTCCCCCAAAAGACTCGGCCACCTACATTCGCTATTTCTGCGGTGATGTAGAAAATCCGTACTCACTCAAGGAGAACGAAGTTAAGCGAGTGAAGCTGTATAAAACAGTTAGTCACTTGCTTCGAGCGTATGCCGATCTCGCCAATGACATGGCCAGTGCCGGATATACCAAAGACCAAGCGCAGGCCATCGAGCGAGAGGTCAGGCACTTTGAGCGGGTGCGAATGGAAGTAAAACTCGCCAGTGGTGATTACATTGATCTCAAGAAATACGAGCCAGCAATGCGCGTGCTTATTGACCGCTATATCACAGCCAAAGAAAGCGAGAAGCTTTCAGCGTTTGATGATATGACGCTGGTTGATCTGATTGTGCAGAAGGGTGAGGACGCTCTTAACGAATTGCCGGACGCTATAAAACAAAGTCAGGATGCAATGGCGGAGACGATTGAGAACAACGTCCGCAAGCTGATCATTGATGAAATGCCGACTAACCCGAAGTATTACTTGCGAATGTCCGAGCTCTTGGATGAATTGGTCAAGAAGCGAAAACAGGCAGACGTGGAGTATAAGGAATATCTCAAGCAGGTCGTGGCTTTGTCCAAGAAAGTAAAAAATCCGATGGATGAGTCGGTAGGCTTGGAAATTAACACATCGGCCAAGCGTGCTCTCTACGATAACTTGGGACAGGATGTTGAAAAAGCTCTGGTCGTGGACAAAGCGGTCTTGGGCGCGAGACAGTCCGACTGGCGTGGTAATCATCTGAAAGAGCGAGCAATCAAGATTGAAATCAAAAAGGCGTTGCCGGATATTTCAGACGAAGAGCTGAAAAATCTCTTTGAGATTATCAAGAATCAAAATGAGTACTAATTCATATTTACAACTCGGAAGTGTCGAGGTCTTGGTCGTCCGCAAGCCGATCAAGAATTTGCATCTCTCGGTATTGCCACCGGCCGGGCGTGTCAGGGTAACCTCTCCGGAGAATATGAAAGACGACGCTATCCGGACTCTTATAGCTACTCGGCTCCCATGGATTAAACGTCAGCAAGGTAAATTTGCCGGACAGGAACGACAGACCAAGCGTACTTATGTCTCCGGCGAAAGCCATTACTTTTTTGGCAAGCGGTATCGTCTTGAGCTGGTTTATAAGGATGATGTACCAGCCGTCTTTTTGAAAGGCAAAAACAAAATCATCTTACAGGTTCGTCCAAAGAGCACGATAGCAAAAAGGCACGAGGTAATAACGGAGTGGTATCGCAAGCAGTTGCATCCGGTGGTGGGAAACTTGATAACGAAGTGGCAGAAAAAGATTGGCGTGCAAACGAGCTACTGGGGGATAAAGCAGATGAAGACCCGTTGGGGTACCTGCAATCACAAACGTGCTCGCATTTTGATCAACCTCGAGCTGGTGAAGAAGCCGATCACTTGCGTGGAATATGTTGTCGTCCACGAGCTCTTGCATTTGATTGAAAAGAAACACACAGAGAAATTTGTCAGTCTAATGACGAAGAACGTCCCCAAGTGGCGAAGCATAAAAGACGAACTGAACCGCTTCGTCCTTTCGCATGAGGAGTGGAAGCACTAATGTCTACGAATATCGACAAGATCAAAAAATGAGAATGATATGCTATGTCACACACTAATCGCACAAGTTCTATCAGAAGCGGATTTGCTTACCAGAATTTCTGGGGTTTAAGGTTGTGCGGTGAGTGGCTTATTGCCCCGGAAAAATATAAGTGGATTCAGTTTGAAACGTGTCCTGACGAAGAAGACCCTAGCAAGTTCTATCTCGATGATATTGTCTGTCTTGATTCAGACGATTTTTATCATTTCTATCAGACAAAGCATAGACAAGACCCTGCAAATAAATGGACTTGGAACAGTCTTTTAAATACAGAGAGAAGCGGTGGCACTTCTCTTATAAAAAAGTGGGCAAATTCTTTAGCGACTCGCCTCGATAAAACTAAGGAGGCGTTTTTTATTACAAACGGAGAAGCTGAAGATGATATTACTAAATATCTGAGCAACGAACTAGTTGATATCCAAAGAATTAAAACGGAGACTCTTGATCTTTATAATCGAATTATCGTAGAAATTGGAAACGAAGATAACGCTGTTCGTATCTTTCAGACACTTCATTTTCGGTTCAATCAAGAAAATCTTTCCGGAGATGACTTAGAAGCTACGATAAGAAAAAGCTTCTATGAAAATTTAAGTGCAACTGAATCCGGTGTTACTAATCTATATCACGAAATAGACAAGGAATGCCGACAACAGAATACTAGGCAGTTGGATATCGAAACCCTTCGCAGGTGGTGTGAATTTGATCTACCGCGGCCACTGGAAGAACAGTTTGATATTCCAGCTGATTTTGAGTTTTTTGATGATCATACCCATCAGTCAATTTTATCTGACCTGCAAAAGCCTGAAGGCGGTATAAAGGTAATTTTTGGTAAACCCGGTGTCGGTAAAAGCGTGTATTTATCAAAACTTGATAAAGAGTTGAGCGAAAAAAAGTTAATCTCAATAAAACATCATTACCACATATCTCCTGAAGATTCTAACCCTCAAGAACGCCTGAACGCGGAACGAGTCATTGAGGCTATCAAGTCACAATTAAAATCACACAAAGAGGAGCTTGGGGATTTGGCGAATAAGAACTCAAAAGAAATACCTGTTGGAGAATTTATTACAACAATAGCTACAAAACTCAATTCAGAGAGTAAGTCCCTCATCGTAATCATTGATGGACTCGACCATGTTTTGCGCTATGGTGAAAAAAATGAATTAGAGAGTTTTTTAAAGGAAATATGCCTACCACAGCCAGGTGTCTGGATCATTATTGGTATGCAGGCAGTTGCCAAGCCACATCTGCCACAAATCGTTTTTGATAAATGTCCTGAGACTAAATGGACAGAAATAAAGGGTCTAAGCAAAGATGCTGTTTCAAAACTCATCCAAGCAAATAAAATAGGCTTACATTTACCAGATCAAGCTGAGCAATTTAAAAATCTGGTAGAAAAGTTGTTTTCAATCACCGAAGGTAATCCTCTGCATTTGCGTTATAGTTTACAACAGTTAAAGAATATTTCCGGAAATAGTCTTGTTACAGATTATTCGTGCAATGATCTCATATCATACGGTGCTGGGATTGAAAAATATTACGATTCTCTTTGGAACCAGATTTCAGATAAAGCAAAGGAGCTCCTGCTTGCAATGGCTAGTGTTAACTTTCTTTTCACGGAGAGACAGCTTATTGAATGCATCTCTTTTTCTACGACTAGCCCAGAAGATGTGACAAATGGTTTCAAACAAATTTCTCATCTGATTTCTAAAAATCTTCGTGATCAGATGAGCGTGTACCACAACAGCTTCGAGCTATTTTTGAGGGACCGGCCGGAAATGACCCAACAAAGAATTGTAATAAAAACAAACATCAAAAAATGGCTGGAACAATCAAGTCATGAATATTTAAAGTGGGCAGAGCTAAGAATAATAGAACATGAGCTTGGCAATAGTAATCCGATTCTTGAGATAGATCGGGAATGGCTTATAAATGCTATTTGCTATCCATCTAATTCCAGTCAAATTTCTAAGCAGATGAAATTAGCCGCAAGAGTTGCCTGCGAGAAAGAAGATTTTGGAAAAGGGCTACAAATTTCCTATCTACATACGTACTACCTAAACTCAAAAGATTTTGTTGAAGAAGCAACAGAGCTTGTATGGAAGGAAGCTCTTCAGCGGAACCCTAACGTCTTTGATTATCTTGATTTCGAATCTTTGCCATCAACCTTGCTTCCTGAACTTGCAAGTACGGCCAACGCTACTGGTAAAGATATGGTGGTGGAAGAAATTAACGAAATATTGATTGAGAGGTTGAGTAGACAGGAGTATCGTCAGAATTCAATTCCAAGTGCGACAGCCGCGCTTCTTAACGTACTACCTTATGATCGGACCCATAAAACAGAAAATATTTATAAGTACATAATTCAGTTTCGGGACCTAAATATTACACAATTTTTATTTGGTATTTACTCACGTCAACTGTTTGCACTTGGACAAAAGGAAAAGATCACCAAATTATTTGAACTCGATCTTACGGGAACAGAAAAACAAGCCGTGCTAGTAGAGTGTGCAAGGTATGGTTTTAAAAACAAAGGTGATGATATTTCTACTTACTTGAATAGTAGCCCAGATTTACCACTAATTTGTTCGCTATTTAAAGCCATAAAGGGTAGCCAATTTGATCTACCATTACTTCCCGAATACGATATTTTCCCGGACAAGATCAGAGAACACGACTCAGAAGAGCGAGCAAAGTGGAGAGGGTTTTACTATGACAATTTTCTCATCGGCATACTTTATGGTATTGCCGGTAAACAAAAAGATGTAGAAGAATGGATCGTAAAGGCTCCAAGCTCTTGGTCTGCAAGGGCAATGACTGGTTTATTCCGAGCAAGTTTATACGTTAGTACAGGTATACGAGAATCTAAAATCAATTACGGAGCTTTATTTAGCTATTGGGCTGACTTAGATATATTGAAATGGCATGAAGATCGAGATATTTTAGGTCTTCAAAGCGCGTTTAGCGATTCTGTCAAAGCAATCTTAGAAGACATCATTGTCCTCAAGGAATATTTCGGTAATGGTCAAGAAATTACCCTGGCGGACTACGTAGCTATTACTAAAAATCCACCTTTCTTTAGTAAGAGTGATCTGACATCTTTAACGCTCGAAGCCTATCAGCCACTTTTGGCACGGGACGTGTATGAAAAAATTAAAAACGAAGATATTGATGTTTTATCAAAAACTGTAAATTATTTCCCCGATAGAGCTCGAGACTATAGTACTATTTCAAAAATTACTCGCTTATACGGGGAGACAGAGTTATCTCATTCCCTTTTGAAAAAGGCCTCTGATAATCTTCTTGGGTACGGGTATCACAAGGACACATATTTATTCGATGTTCTTGAAGCAATAGAATTTTGCGCTAAATCAGGGATAGAGAAAACAAAAATTGATGACTGGACAAGTAGAATTATCCCTTTAATTGAAAGTGTCGGAGAGTATACCGACGGCGACGAAACAAACCATTTACCATATGAACTGGCCGACCTTTTGGCTACGCAAGATCAGGCGTTACTGCGTAAATACTATTATCACTCCGCTGATAAAGAAGAACTGTATCATGCCGAAGATTTATTTAAGTATGTGATTAAGTCTCTTTCTTTTTCTAAAGAGGAGGCTATTGCTTTAGCAAGTACCGCCGTAGAAAAAGATGCTTTTTTAGAACTAAAAACAATAGCTCAAAGCAATCCCGATGCCTCAACGGCACTCGAAAAAATCCAATCCTATCTTGGCCAAATTAATTTTCCTACTGAAAAAGGAAGTTCTTATACAGGGATAGAAAAACCGACACAAGATTACTCAAAAATTGATCCCGAACATTTACTCGAACACCTAGATACAAATTTTGAGAACAGATGGGAATGGAATAATTATTTAATAGGGTGGATCGGATACTGGCTCGATAAAAGTGGTAAGGAGAAAATTTACAATACTCTAAAACAGATTATTGATAAATTCGGCGTACAAGCTATATCAGGCGAACTTCTTGATACTTTGTACCCCTTGGCGTTTGAATTTGATAATGGAACCGCTTTTGATATGTTGTGCAAGGCTCAAATCAATGATCATGGATGGCAACGATATTGGACTGATAAAAAGAAGGCTGAAAAAAGGTGGCAATTTATTAAAGAAAAGTACCCGAGACGTTATTTGGAATTTTTCCAGAAAAGCACAGATTACCATGTGCCTTTATCTAGAGGAGTTGAGTATCTGCTTTTATTTGGTGATTCGGCAAAAGCGGAATCCATAACTGAGGCGAGCGTTTGTTTTGCCAAATCGCTTGTAACCGACTCAAATATCCCACTGCCTGAATGGTCAGAAAGTCGATCGGAAGTTAATATTTTAGATATTTTGATTCAAAGACTGATCTGGCCAAGTCCTTTAGTCCGAGAAAGGGCGGCTACCGCCTTGGCTTATCTGCTCTGTTCGAGCACAAAAAAAGAAGATGTGCTTAAGATTTTATTATCTTGGATTGAGGAACAACGGCTGGAAACTGCGGTAGCCATAGGGTTTCTCCCGATAATAAAAGCTTTTTCTATTATTGGAAATCCCAATGATCTGAAATATATAGATATAAAGACTTTAGCAAAAGCTGTTTCGATTAACTCTGAAGTCATAGAAAAACTATTCGATGAATTAACTCTCCTAACGACTCAAGATAAACCGGAACTACCCTCACCGATCGATATCGAGCTTGTACCAACTGGGTATTCATCGAATCCATTTTTTGCAAAATACATCAAGACTTTTCTTGCTCCCATTTATATGCAAAGAGCCGAAGAAATTGAACGGCGTTCACGAAAGCAATTCATCCAGCAATGGGTTTTCACTGCGGATAACATAATAAGAGATACCGGAATCCAGCTAAACTCGAATCAGGTTTATTACTATGCTCGTAGTGAGCATGATGAATTTTTACTGGGTTTCTCCTCAAAAATAAGTGAAGTCTACAGATCAGCATTTTTGAGGGTTCTGCAACATTTCTATCAAAATGGCGACATTCCTAAAGATTTTTATCTTGAGTATGCTTATGCGACCCTGCCTATTGAATTATCAAAATGGAAGATTCTACTAAACCGTGCTCCGGATTGGTGGCCCAAACTAGCACCTATCTCTACTCTAGATACCAAAAAAGATGATCCGCTAACAACCATTTATTTTGAGAATTCTCCGGAAGACTTGATTAAAAATTCGGATGGGAAAGTATTGGTAGCCGCGGAGGGAGCTATTCAAACTGCAAACGGATGGGTAGACGATCCGATGCATTCCTTCCTGCTAGTAGCTTTTGGTTATAAAGTCGTTGGCTCAGAGATGCCAACACCAGAGGAAGTTGCAGAAGAAATTGCTTACTCTCCAACCCTAGTTACTATTCCTTCACGAACGAATAGACCATTTAACTTTCTTGAAGATAGAGAAAACCATCTGCCGGTAGGAAGCGAAGGCATTCGCATTAAGGATATTGTAATTTACCCGATAGTTGCCCGTGATCGTGATCTCTGTATTGCACTTTGGCAGTATTTTCGAGATTACGATATGGCATTCAATTTAAATCATTCACTTTCACAGGAATTAAAAATTGAACTAGGCAAAAATAAATGGCAACTAAAAAATAAAGATGAACGAATAGTGGCAACGTACGAAGACTGGCTCGAGGGATTAAAAGAAAGATACGATCGAAATATGCCACTCCCACACGGACAGTCTTTGACTTTAGATCAAGATTTCTTAAACAGCTGGCTTAGTGGTGATAATCTCCGGCTTGGCTACTTATTGAAAAGCACCTACCGTTCAAGACAGTATAGCCATGACGAAGTTAAAAAATATAAGGAAACAAAGTTATTAAATGTAAGCAATATTATTATTTGATCACCACTCCCAATGGATATCAACGATCCAATTAAAAACGAACCAGCCGAAGAAGCTCCCGACGAAGATGTTAAGGAGCTTATGGAAAGTCATGACCTTGATAAGGACACGGCCGAACGTGTTCAGGAGATCATGGAAGATTTAGGCGTGGACGAAGACGACGCCGTTGAGATCGAGGAAAGTCTTTAGTTAAGCAATTATGACTTGGTGTACTTTGCTTAACATTGCTCGAGTTAAGCAAATCGTCCCACGCTCTCAAATTTGGTTTTACGGCTCGGACCGGGTTCAACTGGTGGCAAACTCTTACTCTCGGTACAAAGCTCGCCACAAGGGCAACCAAGTGGGAAATCAGGGGTTACAGGTTCTCGTACTTGGCCAGCAATCCTTTCATCTGGTCTAAAACCACGGTAGGATATTTGTACTCCTCAGCCCAGTCAAAAGTTCGAAAATCGTTGAGCAGGGCGAGCTTAGATTTAGCGCATGGTTCCTTTCAATACGTCGCGAAGCTGAATGAGAATTTCTTCGGATGGCTTGAACGTTTCGTGTGGAGAAAAATTCTTACCCCACCTTCCGTCAACAAAATCAATACCTGCGAATGTGCGCGAATCTTGATATCGCGGAATGAGATGCAGGTGTCCGTGTCCGCCGTGTTCACTGATGAGATTAGCAAGCCACGCATAATTCATAAAGTCGGGATTCCACAATTCTTTGAGAGCGTTCTCGTATTCGCACATGATGATTCGAAGCTCTGTATATTCCACGTCGGTAATTTCTGAGAATCGCTGCATCCCGCCCTCGCGCACTAGCCATACATACGCGCGACCAAGGTATCGCTGGTCGTCATTCAGTAGCAAAGTCCAGTACTGATACTCCTTGATTATCCATTGAACATAGGGCTGATCCAAGCTTCGATATTTCTCCATTCGATCTATTATAGCAAAGGCATCAATGTTCTGGACATGCGCCCACTGTAGTTTAGTTTATACTACACCTCATGGCATACAAAGCAGTGAGTCAGACGCTCACGTATCAGACCCATGAACGTTTGGAATTCATCAACATCACTCATGATGTTGAAACGTTCGTATCAGAGTCCAAAATAAAAAATGGTACCGCGACACTGCAAACCCATCACACTACCTGCGGCGTATGGGTGAATGAGGATGAACAGAACCTCATAGGACCCCACGCATCTCTCGGCTATGTGCCCGATCTGAAGCGCGTCCTCGATCGCTTTGCGGATCCGGAAGAGGAGTATCACCACAACGACATTCGTGATGCCAAAAATCCACACGGCAAAAGACACACGCACTTGTGCATACCAGATGAAAACGGGGTCATTCAAGAATGCATCAACGGCCACGCGCATGCTCACAATTTGATCATTCCAAGTTATCTCACGCTTATTATCGCGAACGGGAAATTGGTACGCGGAACATGGCAACAAATCCTTCTCGTCGAGCTCGACCATGACCGCAGCCGCACCGTAACGATGCTCGTGCAGGGCGAAATCTGATTATTCGTCCTGTTGTTGACTAGAAAATGTTTTAGAATCCACGAAACAGTTGCGCGACAATGGCGGAAACAGCGGCGACGAAACGCATCGAAGACAAGCTCGTAGACGGGAGCAGCTGCATCATCTCTTGTTGCGGAGCCATCTGCTGAATAGGTTCTTGAGGTATTTGTTCATATGAACCCGTCGGTGGTATGTACGAACCTGTCGGCGGAGGAGGATAATCTCCCGGGGGCAATTGCGGATACTCCCCCTGTTGCTGCATCTCTTGTCGCGGCTGAAGTTGTATTTGTCCTTGCTGCGGCATCTGCTCATATGTGCCGAATGGCGGTGGTTGCCCCATTTCTCTTTGCTGCGGCATCTGCTGATATGCTCCATCCCGCTGCTGCGGTGGTTGTTGCTGATACATTCCCGATTGAGGCGGTTGTCCATCTCCCTGTGGTGTTCTATCGCCATTTTGGCGTCCGAATTGCGCGCATGTTTGCTGGTTCTCGGATTGACTACAGAACGCTTGACACTCTTCCCTACCCGAACAGCCGCCCGGTCCCGTCATTCTTGAATCGCCGGGTTCCGATCGTTGCAGCATACCCTGCTGTTGTGGTGGAACGCCGTTTTGCGATTGTCCTTGCGGTGGCGCGCCGTTTTGTCTGCCGAATTCAGCGCACGCTTGCTGATTTTTAGGTTTACCACAGAACGCTCGGCACTCTTCTGGTCCCTTACATCCTCCCGGTCCCGTCGTCGGCCCTTGTCTTCCGCCCGGTCCTTGCTCACCGGATCCCTGTGGACCAGAACCTTCGGGCGGCATCATCCCGTGCTCTCTTCCGAAATCCTCGCACGCATTTTGATTCTCCGGCGTACCGCAAAATGCCTCGCATTCTTCTTTGCTCGAACAGCCGCCGGGCCCTACTCCCCCCGTCTCTCTCATCATCTGCGCGTCTTTTTCCGACATCATTCCCGCTGCGACCGAAAAGGCGATGCATTCTTCAACGTGTTCTTTTTGGGAACAGAAGGTGCGACATTCTGCATCGCCCTTGCAGGCCGGCGGTTTTACTCCCTGTCGTATAGCGTTCAGCATTTTTTCAGAATTTGCCGCCTCTTCCGGGGACATAAATCCGGCCGCTTTCGCGAAATTCATGCACACCTCCATGTTCTCCGGTGCCGAACAGTACGCATCGCATGCTTCTTTGCCTTTGCATGGCGGCGGTGTAGCGCCGTTATCTATCGCGGTCAGCATTTTTTTAGCTTGATTCAATTCCTCTCCCTTCAAGAATCCCGCTTCCTCGCCGAATGCTATGCACACCTTCATGTTGGCGGGATCTTCGCAATACGCATCGCACTGCTTTTTGTTCTTGCACGGTGGCGGCTTCACACCTCTTGAAATGGCGGATTGGACCATCTTTGCTTCCGCCAGATCCTGCGGCGACATGATGCCTGTTTGTTCGGCATACGCGACACATTCATCTATATGGCTTATGTCGTTGCAGTATGTTTCGCACGAATCCTTGCCGGTGCAGTCGCCGGGGCCTTTCGAGCCGTTCTCCATAAATTTTTTGGCGGAATTGATCTCCTCGAGTGACATCAGTTGATTTTTTTCGGCAAAAGAAATGCATGCGCTCATATGAGCAGATGTGTCACAATACGCTTTGCAAGCGTCTTTATCCGCACAATTGCCGAGCTCCGGCACGGGGTATTGTATGTCAGCTTCAGATGCCACAACGAAACCGGCTACGGCTGCTACCATGACGAGTGCGGCCACAAAAATACCTGCCTGAATATAGATCGTTTTCATATTATTCGAATGGATTTGTTTTAAGCGACCGGTACGGATTCGATGCGTCCACGGGGTTAACGTCGGGTTTATTTTTCATGACGTTTACCTCGCCGTCGACGGCAGGAAGGACGCCTTGGTTTACGATATCACCTAAACCCTGAACAGGCTGCGATCTGCTTCCCCATAATATAAATGCCGCAACCACTATCGCGATAAGCACGATCGCACCTATCCCCATCAGTACATTATTATTCATAATTATTTCTTATTATTATCTCGTATCCTTTTATTGTATACCGAAAAAATGACGGGATTTGGGAATAAGGGGATTTCTGGGTACACAAAAAAATCGCCCCCATGAGGCGGTTTTTCTTTATGTGCGCTCTCGTGCCGATTATTTCTTCGGTGTCAATAATCCATCGAGGAAACCCCGCAGGTCGTCTTTGTAATTACGTTCATCCGACGATTTATGCGGAAGCATCGCTTCGGGGTGCAGGACCGTCGCTTTGACGAGTTGGCCGAACAAACCTTCAAAATCACTGACAGCGGTCAGATGAGTCGTGCGCTTCTCGCCATCAACGACGTGCGTGATAAGAACTTCGTTCGGGGTCTCTTCGTACCCGACCTCGTGCCCATTCTCTTTCAATTCTTTCACCGCATGTAGGGCCGCGCTGCGGTCTCTTTCTGAAAGAGCGCGATTATTGTCGGCTCTCGGACCATTCGACATGACATCAAGGTGTTTGGACATGCTCTGAACTGTAGCACCCGCGCGAAAAGAGACAACGGTTCAGATATACGTGAGAGAAGATGCGTCGTATACTTCGTAAGGACATTCAAATGTGATATGAGAAAAGGAAACGGTGCCATGAACGGATTCTTTACGCGTGCCGCGCTCGCTTTCGCTACACTCGCGGCGGTGAACTCATTCGCAAAAGCTGACGAGGTACGTGCTCCGTATGCGGCTGTGTACATGACGCAAAAAGGCGAAAAGATGTTCTTTTCTGTTCCGCGGGATTTCGATGCGCAAAAACCCATAACGATAGTTGTGTATTTCCACGGCCTGCTCACGGACGAAACATTCGAGGAAGTGCTCGCGCGGCAGCGTGTAGCCGAGCAAGTCGAGGCGGCGGTGGTGAACGCGGTGCTCGTCGCACCTTCCCTTGCAGCTCGACCGAAAAAGCGTGCAGCCCTCTTTGCGAAACGAGATTCTTTCAAGAAATTCCTGAAGGAAGCGACTGCTGCAATGGCAAAGGCAACGCGCGTATCGCCGAGTGTGTTCGTACATGCACGCGTCGTCATCGTCGCATACAGCGGCGGACACCTTCCCGTGAAAATGGCCATCGCGCGCGGAGGCATCGCTCTCGATGGTGTCGTGCTTCTCGACGCGCACTATGGTTCGCAAAAGATATTTGCAGAGCAAGCGATACGTTTTTCGCGCCAACGTTCCGGATTCTTTGTGAGCTCATATATGTATGCTTCGAGCGAGCGGGGCAAAGAATTCGAAAAAATGCTCGAAAAAGCCGGTGTGCCGTTCACATGGCACTTTCAGGACGGCCGCCTTTCGCCCGGCTCGGTCGTTGTAAAAAAGATCGAGGCGAGCGGCCTCCACTACGACTTCGTAACCGAAGCGTGGACACAAAATCCAATCACAGATGTCCTCAAAAAAGCCTACGGACAGTAAACGAAACGTTCCGCCACGGCGGGACGTTTTTTATTGACGCCTACATACTGCGCGTAATTTCAACGAAAGCACTTGGTATAATCAAACGTCATGAACAATGACTCGAAAAAAACGCTCCGGATATTCGGCTGGGCGTCATTTCTCAATGATTTCGGATCGGACATTATTTTTCCGCTGTGGCCGATTTTTCTGACATCCGTGATGGGCGCCAACATGGAGATCTTGGGCTTTATCGACGGGCTCGGCGATGCCGTTGTTTCCATTTCGCAGGCGATATCGGGATATATCGCCGATAAAACCCGCAAGCGGAAGATATTCGTGTGGGTCGGGTACATATTCGCCGGTATATCCCGCATCGGCTATGCGCTCGCCCCGACGTGGCACTTCATCATCCCCTTCCGGATACTGGATCGTGCCGGAAAAATGCGCGGCGCGCCGCGTGATGCCATTATCGCCGATATTTCGACCGACGAGAACAGGGGGAGGAATTTCGGCTACGTCCGGACGATGGACAATCTGGGAGCGGTCTGTGGCGTGCTCTTCACGATATTTTTCTTCAGCCGTCTCGGATATCAAAATCTCTTCCTCATCGCCGGTATTCCATCGCTCATCGGCGCATTCCTCGTGTTCCGCTCCATCAAGGAACATGTCGGCTCCGACAGAAAGATATTCAAAGGAATTACATTCAAAGATTTTCACCGCGACCTCAAACTCTATCTGCTATTAAGCACTATTTTTGCGCTATCATCGTTCAGTTATTCTTTTTTGCTCGTCTACGCGCAGCAATTCGGTTTCGCCGTGGTCGCGCTACCGGTCTTGTATTTGCTCTACAGCGCCATTGCCTCACTCGTATCACTGCCCTTCGGGAAACTTGCCGACAAGATACATCGCAAGCCGGTCTTGATACTGTCATTCGTCTTTTGGCTGCTCGCCTGCGGCGTCTTTATCTATTTCCACAATTTCGTCGGCATCGTTATCGCGTTCATTCTGTACGGCTTGCACCTCGGCGCGATAGACCCCGTACAACGCGCCTTGGTTTCCGAGCTCGCCGTACCGGAATTGCGGGCCTCCACGCTCGGGAGTTTTCAAATGACGGTGGGGCTCGCAGCATTGCCCGCATCGCTCATCGCGGGCGTTCTGTGGGACAAAGTCAGTATTGCCGCGCCGTTCTATTTTTCCGCGCTCCTCACCGTCGTGGCAATACTCATTCTCCTCTTCGTCAGAGAAAAAAAGAATGCGTAGGTAAACCGTTGTCGGTTTTCGAACTCCTCGGCTCGGAAGCGCGCGAGCTACGCTCGCGCGCTTCACTCGCTCTACGTCGTCCGTAAAGTGCTAACATTCATCAAATATTTATCGTGATGGTTCAAGATTGAAATATGAACATACGGCGATCAAAGAGTGACAAGCGGGACATACGGCAGAAAACACACGTGACGCGTCCGCCGCGCATGGAAGGAAAAGTGAAGGAAGCAATGATGCAGCCAGTGCGAAAGAAGAAGAAAGTGCAACGTACCCTCTAAATCACGTGCTTTTTCAATGTTCGACTTCGTAAGTCGAACATTGTGTCAGGAGGAAGTTGGGGTTGCAGTACAGAAAAGCGGGTGCGGGCCCGCTAGCGAACCAGCAAGGCGTCGCCTTGCTGGTTCATACCTCGTTCGTTCTCTGTGGATGCAGATCCGGATCATCTTTTGCAATATCTGCGTAATACACACGGCAATCTTCAAGCATTTTTCTCGACGTTTGATTCCGGTATACATCGAAACCGTCGCGCGAGAGAATGGCCGACAATGCGCGGCGCTCGCCGGCATAGTCCGGAAAACTCGAGTACCTATAATTTCGCAACTTCCGCTCGAGCCGACTCATGCTTTTTACAACACCTTTCTTCCAACCTGACTCAAACCGCTCCGCTGGATTGCAGTGAATATAATTGACCACGCACTGAAAGTACCGATCTTCTCCGACATGCCGCGATCGGAAGGGCTTCACGAACAAATTTCCGGTTCTGCGGTTCTTCGTATTGAAATACATGGCATATGCAGTCCCTAGTTTCTGCATAAATCGCGTGATACCACCTTCAGTGATCTCCTTGAGAAGCAGGTGGAAATGGTTGGGCATAAGACAATATGCGCCGATTGAGACGAGGATCCGTCCGCGCGGCCGGAGGACAATTTCTTCAGTCCGGCGGGCGGAGATGTTGTCCCTTCGGAGTTCACCGGCCGAATTCGCAAGATACAGCAGTTGCAGGAAGCGTTCCGAATCATCTTCTGATGTAAACACCACACGCTTATCGATCCCGCGGTTGTAGCAGTGGAACCATTCGTCAATTTGAAATGGTGTCCTTCGGTATGCCATGCCAGTCAGTATACACTGAAACCAGCAAGGCGTCGCCTTGCTGGTTCACTCTTCCGGCGGTGCATCCGGAGCAGGTGGAGCGGCAGGTTCTGATGCCGGAGTTTCCACAATTTCCGGTTCGGGTTGCGGTGCCGTGGGGATAGAATCTGCGGCCTCCACGATGACCCCAGTAGGTGATTCTGCTGAATCATCTGCTGAATCAGGTGCGCGAACGATAACCGTTCTTGTGGAGGTTGCGGTGTTGCCCGCGGCGTCGGTGGCGACGTAGTTGATGTGGTAGGTCGCAGGCTGTAGGTATCGCCGACGTTGATGTGCGCGGGGTTGTTGCCGTTGATGGTGATGACGGGCGGCTCTGTATCCAGCAAGGCGTCGCCTTGCTGGTTGGTGTCTGTCGTGCCGGAGGTGTCTCCTCCGGCGTTACTTGCCGCGGCGACCATCGCTTGGAATTGCGCGGGCGTGACGCACGTGTCGCCGACGCAAAGCTTATCGGCGAAGTGTCCTTCGCCAGCAAAGAACTTTGTGATGCCGTTTGCGGCGTCAGCGAGCCACGCGATGAGCGTTTGCTTGAACGCTTCGGATAAGTTGGCGATGTCTTGCACCGCTTTGACGATGAGGGGCGTGATGCGGCCGTAGTCGACCTGCCACGGTGTAGACGATGCGCCGAGCGGGTCAATGCCGTTGTCGCCGTTCGTCGTCACGGCAGCAGGGAAAATGGGGAGCAGTTTCTGCGCGATGAAGCCCGTCGTTTTTGCGTGCGTGGGGTCTGTGATGAAATCGAAATCATCCACCGGAATTTGCATCAATGTTGAGAGGCCGAGCGTGGTCGTCGCGATATTTTCCTTGATGCGGCGATCGGAGGAAGTGTTGTAGGCGACATTTGTTGGAGTTTGAGTCACCGAACCAACTAAATTCGTTGTAGAGTAAAAACTGATTGGGGCAGCACCGTTAGTTGCCGAAATATCTTTAATATAGAGACCTTGGGAGATATTTGTGCCATCGAAAAAAAAGGTTGCTGGGCCTGCTATAGCCGCGGTCTGGCCTGTGCCGCCAGCAAAGACAGCACCGCTGATCTGATTCCCCTTTACGAGAAGCCCACCGCCGGCGATTGTAACCGCGCCATTGACCTCAAGTTTTGAGCCCGGACTCGTCGTCCCGATGCCGACATTGCCGCTTCCTTGCTGGACGACGAGACACGAGCTGCCGACTGTGAAGCCGCCGGAGGCGATGGTGGATGTAGCGGTTGTGGAGGTGGCGACGATGTAATTCACTGTGGGGCTTGTCGAGGCGGAAAGTGTCGTGCCGTCGGAATTGAGCCAGCCTTGGCCGAAGGATGTTTGTCCGGTGCCGCCGCTTCCCACGGCGAGCGTGCCGGAGATGTTTGCGAGTGTCGTAGTTGCCGTCCACGTTGGCACGCCGTTGAGGTAGGCGAGCACGTAGCCTGCCGTGCCGGCCGTTGTGGTGGTGAGTGCCGAGCTGCCATTGCCGTACGGAATGGCGCCGCTCGCAATGTTTGCCCAGCCCGTGCCGCCGCTGCCGACCGGCAGAATGCCGGTTACGTCGTTTGTAAGATCAATGAGCGCGGCTGCGACGGCTCCCGCCGTTGCTTTGAGGAAGCCGGTCACGGTCTTGAACGTGAAGCCGGTTGAGGCGATGAGGTTTGATGTGGACGCGGTGCCCGTTACAGCGAGATTCGTTGAGGTCGCATTTGTAGTGGTGCCGTTCGTCGTGGTGAAGTTGCCGAGCGTCGTTGCGCCCGTCACACCAAGCGTACCCGTGATGGAGAGATTCCCCGCGCTATCAAAGGTGGAGGTCGCGGTGCCGCCGAAGTACGCTTTGTCGAAAACGGAGAAGCGGGTCGAGGATGCTTGGATGAAGCTGGATGCGTGAGTCGTCGATACATATATTTTATCATCCTTTCCTATCCTCCCTCCGAGTTTGTGGGGATAGAGTTTGTGGGGATACGCTGCTGCAGCTCGACGGAATCTCCGGCCTCTGGTACTGTCCATGTAGCCAATAGTGGCCAAAAAGAAGACCTGCGGAGGACTTCACAATGCGTACCGTGCGATCAATTCTCATTGGCATCGCGGCAAGTGTGGCGCTCGTTTTTTCCGTAACCGAGCCACGGATAGGTTTCGTTGATACGGCGACAGCATCACCTGCTTCCGATTTCTATAAGCAGATCGAATTGCTTGGGAATGCTATCGACATCGTGCGGAAATACTACGTCGAGAAACCCAATGACGAGCATCTCATCGAGTCCGCCATCAACGGCATATTGAGCGGTCTCGACCCGCATTCGAGCTATATGAGTGCGAAGAGTTATCGCGAGATGCAAACGGAGACCCGCGGTGAATTCGGCGGCCTCGGCATCGAAATGACCATGGAAGAAGGTCTGATCAAAGTGGTATCGCCGATCGAGGACACTCCTGCATTCAAGGCGGGTATTCTGGCAGGTGATGTCATCACCCATCTCGATGATGAGCCAGTACAGGGTCTCACCCTCGCACAGGCGGTCGACAAAATGCGCGGTCCGGTCAACAGCAAGATCAAACTGAAGATCATCCGTAAGGGCACGGCGGAGCCGATCGAAGTCACTCTCGTTCGCGCCAAGATCCAGGTGCAGTCCGTTCGCTCACGTGTTGAAAACGACATCGGCTATATACGCATCTCGCTATTCTCCGAACCGACAACGAGCGGCTTGAAGAGAGCTCTCAAGGACATTACCGAAAAAATCTCCGCGAAGAAGTTCAGGGGGTTCGTGCTCGACTTGCGCAATAATCCTGGCGGCCTCTTACTTGAGTCGATTACTGTATCGGAGGTTTTCTTAAAAGGCGGTCAGGAAATCGTCTCGACACGCGGGCGCTCTGCTGAAGAAACGCAGCGCTTTCGTGCGCGGCGTGGCGATCTCGATACACTCACGCGCGGAAAGCCGCTCATCGTTCTCATCAACGGCGGTTCCGCTTCCGCTTCGGAGATAGTTGCCGGCGCGCTGCAGGATCACAAACGTGCGACCATCATCGGCACGCGCTCATTCGGCAAGGGATCCGTACAGACCATTATTCCGCTTGGCGGAGACTTCGGAGCCTTGCGGCTCACGACGGCTCGGTACTACACGCCGTCGGGCCGCACGATACAGGCAGTGGGCATCACGCCTGACATCGAAGTGCTCCAGGTCGAGCCCGAGGAACTGAAGGGCAAGACGGACACAAAGGGTGAATCGTCGCTAAAAGGTCATCTCAAGACTGGCGACAAAGAGGAAGCAGGGTCACAATCCTACATTCCGCCAGATCCGGCAAACGATGCAGCGCTTAATATGGCCTTTGGACTCCTGCGCGGAACTGCGACCAATCCGGCATTCCCGCCCGTGAAGGCGTCACACTAATTGATACTGCAAAAGTCCGCCTACCTTGGCGGGCTTTTTCTTTCCGAAGTAGTGCCATGCCGCGCAGAGATACCTCTTGTTTCGACGGCCCTCCACGCAAGAGGTATATGCGTTTGCATAAAAAACCACCGATGTGAAGCGGTGGTTTCAAGATGAAATATCGAGGTTATCTTCGAGCTCCACAAGTCGCTTGTGCATGGCTTGCAGTACGGCAAAACTCGGTCGGTTCTCGATGAAAAACGAGACGCTTTTTTTCACATTGCCGAAGGCGTCGGCAATCCTAATAATCGTTCCATAGAGAATGGCCCCGGCAAACAACGATTCGACGCCGATGTAGTACGGTAGAACCTCGATGGTCAGTGTGTACAGAGTCGTCCAGCTCTCGCAAAATGCGATATTTTTAAAGAAGCGCATTTGTGTGCGGTAGACTCGCGGAATATGGTCAATCGGCGAAAAGCGTATATGATCGCGAATCGGATAGATACCATGATTTTCCGATAAAACTAGTGCGCCGCGCAGACCGGCATCTGCCTCTCGTTTTTGATCCTCTATTTCTTTGAGAAACCATCCGATAGCCCATGCGATCGCCGTTGCGACAATACAGGTGACAGCAAGAACCCACACGATAATTCCATCGATATCCGACCACCCCCTCGGTAGAAATCCCACATCGACGCCCCTGCTTAATATCCAGAGCATCGGCAGGAAACCTATGAGAGTGATAACAGAACTCATGAAGCCCGTCGCCAGCATCAGAAAAATACCTATGAAGCTGTCGAGGTCACGCTCGACCCGCTGTGAAGCGTTTTTGGGAAGGTTTCCTGCTCCTATGTAATACCTGGTGACTGCGACACGCCAGCGAAGCGCATACCACTTTGATAGGTACGACGTTGCGACCACAATGACGACGTCGTTGGCCAGCGAAAGTAATATCCATTTCCGTGTTGCCGCGTAGAATTCTTCCGAAGTATGAGCGGTATGATTTGCCAAGATATCCGCTGTTTGTCCGAACACAACATTGAGGTAGAGGGCGACGATCGTTTCTGCGACAATGAGTGCGATGAGTAGCGATCCGATGCCATACGCAAAGCGTGCGTGTTCTCTGCAGAAAAACGCGCGAAAAACGCCGCGGTCGAAATATGCTCGCACTCTTTTGAAGAGCGCACGGATCATGGTCGCTCTCCTTTTGTTCACTTTGAGCTACGCAGATGGTATCACTCATCAGATGCCGCTTTGATTCTTGACTATTTGTATTCCTATCCGTCAAGATTCAAGGCAAGACGTGCTTCTTTTTTTGATATACTACGGTCATGAAAATACTGGTATTCAATAGCGACGAGGCCGTCAAGAGGCTGTACGATGCCGAGCTCGCCGGAAACATGCTGGTATATGTCGATGGCTCTGTCTCACAAGAAGTGTTGTCCGCGAATACTGATGCTGAAGTCGTCTCGCTGTTCACGACCTCATCGCTAAAAAAGGAAGATATCGAACGGTTGCCTTCTCTCAAATGCATAGTGGCTCGCTCGACTGGTGTCGATCATATTGATGTCGCGGCGGCAAAGGAAAAAGGCATCCCCGTGTGCAATGTGCCCCGTTACGGGGCCCGGACGGTGGCGGAATTCACCTTTGCGCTCATGCTCTCGCTCTCGCGCCGCATTTTTGACGCATTCCACCAGATACGCGAGAGCGGGAGTTTCAAGACCGGCGCCCTCGAAGGATTCGATCTCTATGGCAAAACGCTCGGTGTCATCGGCACCGGCGCTATCGGACATACCGTCGTCGGCATTGCAAAAGGATTCGGCATGCAGGTGCGCATGTTCGACCTTTTCCCCGATCAAAAGCTCGCGGATGCGAGCGCGCAGTATGTGAGTGTGGATGAACTTCTTGCGCAGTCCGATATCATCACGCTGCATACGCCGTACACCAAGGAAAATCATCATCTCTTGAATGCCGACTCGTTCGCGAAGATGAAAAAAGGCGTTTTTGTCATCAATACGGCCCGCGGTGAGCTCATTGATACCGATGCGCTCGTCGAAGCCCTGAAGGTCGGGCAGGTTGCCGGTGCCGGCCTCGACGTCTTGGAGGAAGAGCGTTTGCTCAAGGATGAGATGGAACTCGTCAAAGGCATCGAATCGATCAATGCGCTGAAAGTACTCATCAAAGACCATGTGCTCATCGACATGCCGCGCGTCATCATCACGCCGCACATCGCGTTCTTCTCACGCGAGGCATACCAGGAAATACTGCAAACGTCGCTCAACAATATAAAATCCTTCACCGCAGGGACGCCGACGAACGTCGTTCAATAATGTTTGCGATACCTTTCTTGCGCGATTCATGCGCGGTGGTATTATCGCGCAAGATACCAAAGGAGAAGAGAATTATGGGCATCTTCAGGAGTAATACGCAAGCGGATGGGTACTGTCATCGGTGCCGAGATAATTTCGTTCCGCTACTATTGCAACAATGCGAGAAGTGCAAAAATTGGTTTTGTTCATCACATATTGCGATGGTCGATGAACCGCCGCCCAGCACCGAGCTGGTGATGCGCTGCGACAAATGTCAAGGCAAGCCGTCATTGTTGTGATTCGATAAAGAATATCTGAAAAGCATACGGGAGAATAAGAGCCCCACGTAGGGGCTCTTTTTTATATCAACACATGAAAAAACACCCCCGACTCTATGTCGAGGGGTTTAGTTTTCTTCAAAGAGCCGCTCCCACTGCTTGTAGAACATTCGGAGTGGATTTTCATCCGCAAGCGGGACCGTGATTACAGAGAGTCCGAGCGCGTTTCCTTGATTACGAAGTGCTCGGAGGCGTTCGCGAAATGCGTGTACTTCGCGTTCGACTCCCCCGCCCCTGCGCATGTCGAGGACCGCTGTCATGCCGTTTTCGACGTGCTCGAACATGATCGAATGTGAAGTCGGCGCAAAGCCGCTCCATTCGTCGAGTACGACCGCAACGAACCGGACGTTTTGCAGGGGGTCGATCTCACGCATCGCCTGGAATGGGATCCATTCGGTCCTCACAAAGTCTGTGAGAAAGATTACGAGCGTGTTTTTGAGATCGAGTTCGTTGAGGAGGTCCGGCAAGAGCCGTACATCCGCACGGTAAACCCTTCTCTGTCTTTGCTCGTCAGCGGCCTTCAGAAAGTCGTTGAGATCGCCTTCACCCGTTAGTTGATCCGAATAGATCATTCCGTCCCCTTCGACACCAACAACACTAAATAGGTCTTCGGCATCGAGTGCAGCGGATGCGAAGATCCGCACCAGCGCATCAGCATAGAGAGGTTTGAGGCGCGGAAAACGCATGGAGTGACCCTCATCAACTACCATGAGTATCCGCATCTGTTTCTCGGGTGCAAAATTCTGCGACAATATATCGTCATCGTCGGGTAGGCGGGCCGAGGCCCGCCACGCGATATCACGAGCTGTATCGGAATGGTCATACTGCCTATACCCGACAACCTCGATACCACGACCTTTTGTCACGCTTTGATGCATGCCCGACGAAAACTCAGTCACTATCCGACCGACAGCAAGTCTTAGTTCTCTCTGGCCGCGATCGTTCCTCCGTATGCCCCACATGCGTTAGACCTTTCTCAAACCCGCGTGGTCCCAAGCGACCCTGATGATCTCCTGAGTAAGATATTCGGCCATCTCGGTCTTTCCCGTACCCTGGAATCGCGTGCGCAATTTGCTTTGCACGCACTCGCGGGCATCTTGCGATATCACGTTGGGCTTGAAATGCAGTCGATGCCGAACGACAGGCAGCAGCGTTTGCTTTATGTCGCCCAGCGTCACGTAATCGCGATATTCCATTGCCGCCTTTGAACGCGAAATTCCTTCCCAGACCGGTAAACTGCCTGCCCATCAGCTCGCGGATCTCTGGCGACACAGTGACCGCTTCGTGAAAGAATTTGCGAATCTTCATCACATCATCAGCAGTGCCTACCGGCTCCAGCTTCACTTTATGGAAGTCCTGCGTGCGATAGAGAATTTCCGTGAAGTCTTCTGCTGTGGGCAGTTCGACTCTCACTGTTAGCATGAATCGGTCGTAGAGCGCGTCGAGAAGTTTCCAGACGTGCTCGTCATTCGACGTTCCAAGTATGAACGCTGGATTTTTGTGCGTTATGCCGTTTGAGTCCGTTACCGTGCCTTCGGACATGACTTCAAGGAATGCCGATTGCACGCGCGGCGTAATGCGGGTGATCTCATCGACGTTCACGAAGTCCCCGAAGATCGCTCCGGGAACGAACTTGAAGCCGCGTTTGCCGTTCTCGTCGATATGAAGGACATAACTGCCCGTAATATCGGAGAACATAGTATCCGGACCTCCCTGGATGCGCGACGTCTTCATCGTATAGAGTTCCCGGAGCGTTTCCGCAAGGACCGTTTTGCCAGAGCCGGGATGGCCCGTGAGCAAAAGATGACCAAAACCGAGATTCTTAGGCTGACGCTCGCCATAGGCGAAAAATGCCAGAATCAGCCAGTAGATCATTGATTCCTGACCCACGAGCCGCTTCTTAATGGCCTGGCGAAGTGCCCAATGGGCCTTGAGAACGTTGCGAATAAATTCCGGATCGCATGTCGAACCGCGGGGCGGAAACCGTGGATCCATCTCCCCTTCGCATGCCTTCGGCAAAAGCTTCTCCGCTTCGGCGCAGCTGATCGGCCGACGAGCCCCTTGAGGAGGCGTCGCGGTATATTCGATAGGACGCATGGCCTCTCTCCTTTATTATTCTGCGTTGTCAAGGAATCTAGATGTGATTCTGATGAAATAGAGACACCTTGTCAATTGGATGTGATATTAGAACACAAAAACAGAAAGAGCGGCCTTTTGGACCGCCCTTCAGTTTTTATTACCCCTCACCGAGCGCCGCGTTTAAGCTCGGTTGGATTTCAAGAATGAATTCACGCCCGATACTTTGGCTGCCGCGATTCGTCTGCATCCTTACCTTGATATCGGGAGCGAGATCGAAAAAGACCGTTTGTGCCAAGTCTTCCGCTTTCACGACAGGCAGTTCAAACCACTGTCCGTCGAGCAGGGCCTCGAATTTTCTGATGATATCGCCTTCACGGATACCGGCGCGCTCCGCCGGAGAATTTTTCTTTACACCGATTACCGTAATACCGTGCACCGCCGGAGGATATACGCCGCCGGCAGATTTGATGGCATACGGATTGACTTTATCGGAATCGGCGAGCGCGATGCCCATAAAGGGATGACTCACGGAACGTTCTTGTTCGAGTTTTACCAGCATTCGGTCGATGACCGACGCTCTGATGCTGAGATACACTTGACCGCCGCTTTGTGAGATGATCGCCGTATTAATACCGACAAGTTCCTGTTCCCCCGTGTCCGTAAAACGGATGAGTGCGCCGCCGGAATTTCCCGGCGCCACGGGAGACTGGTGTGAATTGAACATGTCGAGTCCTGTTTGCGCAAACGGCGAAGAAAGCGAGGTAATGGCGCCGAAAGTAAAGTTCTTGTTCCCGAATGGATATCCCGCGGTGTACACGGCGTCTCCGACGTTAACCGCTTTTTTCGCTATCGCGATCGGTTGTGCAAAAAACGGTAGCGGCAACGGAGCTTCGAGAAGCGCGAGATCAACCGCTGTGTCAATTCCCAGAACGGCAACTTCCTGCGCAAACCCATTGCCCTCGAAGTGAACCATCACTTTTTGCGCTTGCCCTACAACGTGAGCGTTGGTAATGATGCGCACGACACCGCCGCCCGAGCGGATCAACGCTCCCGAGCCGCCAGCCATACCTTTGGGGTTTTCGGGATTTGGAATTGAAAACACTTGCACTAAATACCGCTGACTTTCCGTATTTACGCGTCGCAAACCCTCAGAGAAATCCCTGGGGACATTCGCCGCATATGCCGCAATCGGTGGATTCGACATGCAGACCGCAAACAGCAGTATGCAAAAGACGGACAACCGCCTCACATACCTCATGATCGTCTCTCCCTTTTTATCTTAGCTATAGTCTTACTCAAACGTATGCCGTATTAAGAAAAAAGCAATCCCCACCCGCGCTCCGCGGATGGGGATGAAGTTAGATGCTTTGCCTCTCGGACCTGAAAACATTCAAAATCTTCGAGGGAAAGAACATCAAAAGAGCTAGTAGCCGTCGTGCGTACCCGAACATCAGGAACGCAATGAAGATGGCCGGAATCAGAAACCATTCTGCGACAGGCTCCGTGCGCGTGTGCACAATGGTATCCACGAGCTTTCGGTTCTCGATGATGATCTGCTTGAGCTTCTGCAAGAACGCCTCCTTTCCTTGATAGAAAATATAGCGCTCGGGAGAGCCCGCGATCTCGGTGAGTATCCGCTCATCAAGTTCGGTAGTCAGAGGCTCGCTTCTGGGATTCTTTTGATCCTCAAACAAACGCCCCACGACTTTGCCATTGCGATCTTGTATCACGAGTGGAACTTTGAGAGTCTCGCGCGTCTCCGTACCATCAGGATGTTTCGTGACTTTCACGCTCCCGATGCCGACGGTAAACGCGACCGTGTTGCTCATCCGCAGAAGCGCCGCTTTGATGTGCGAGAGATCCTTGTGAGCTCCCTCGCCTTTTCCCCCATCGCTGATGAGAACGAGGATATTAACGGTGTCAGGAGTTTTCCGCGGATAATTCTTGAGCATCAATTCATACTCTCGGATCGGATTTAGAAGATTTGTTCCCGTGTCATTGACGGTTGTCTCGTCAATGACATCAATCGCCGAAAGAAACTCCTCATAACTGGCCGAGAACGGCAGGTATGTTATTGCCGAACCGGCAAATGGAATGATCGCGCGCCAGTAGTGGCCGAGCAGCCCTTGATCACGCTCTGTCATGGCTGCGAAATCACCCAGAACGCTTTTTGCGGCGAGGAGCCGATCCGAATACGGAGCGACATCGTGCGAGTACTTCATGGAGAGCGAAACGTCAAGCAAGAATGCTATGCGCACCCCGCCATAGACCGGCTGATAAGTGTACGTCTTTCGCTCCGGTTCCGCCATTACTCCGATAAGGAGTGCGAGGAGAAGGGAGAATCCGAACGTGCGCCAAAGGTATGCGCGCCACTGCGGACGTACTTCATCCGCGTGAAGACGCAGAAACGCATTCTCAAGCACCGCTTTCGTGGCCGCAAAATTCCATACGAACAATGCGCCGACGATCAATATGGCGACAGGTATGGCCCAGAGTCTTATCGGATGCTGGAATACGATGTCAGGAAGCATTTCGAGCATGTTCACCTCCAATGAAGCTATTCTCAGTTCTACATCGCCTTCATCTGTGCGGCAAGCCGCGGGGAAATACCTGCGGCTATTCTACCCCACTACGCCCCTCCTCCGCATAAAGCTATGGACGGGCACGGCAAGGCTTCGCGGGACTACTTCGCCTATGGCGAAGTAGAAAAATGTCCCGATGAAAGCTGTGCTTCCACCGGGACACGGGTTTAGTGCCGTCGTGGGCGATCTGAACCGCCCGTCCCGGGTTCATGAGGACCCCCTCGCGACGGAAGCGCACGCGGTCGCCCGGAAGCTCCCTCCTTACCACGTTTGGACTCTTCCTCTTTGGCCTTCTTGTAGACGAACTCCATGAAAAGTTCGACTCGATTGTTCTTCGATTCGACCTTGTTGGCGAGCCGCAAGTTCGACATGACATCAGCGATGATGTCGAGCGCTTCGTCATGCTCGTTTCCTGCGAGAAAGGCGAGCGAGCGATACTTCTCGTACGCTTTTCGGTACTGGAGCGCGAGACGCCACGTCGGATCATCCGAATCGCTCGAGAGTTTCTGGATGAATGTCTCCGCGAGTTTGTGAACCTCGCGCGCTTTGTCGAGGATTTTCCGGATATCCGGATCCTTCTCGTTCGCCGCAAAGAGCTCCCCTGCATTGACGAACAAGCGGTCACGCTCTGTGGCAAGCGTCTCGAGCATGCCGATATGGACGCGCGCGGTGAAATACTCTTTCGCCTGTAAGGGAAGCGCGCCCGTACGAGCAAGTACGTCTCTCCACTCTTCGAGTGTGCTCGCCGTGTCGGCGAGTTTCTCGACCATACCAACGGTCTCTTCGTGCTGTTTGAGCGCATTTTGGTATTGCTCCTTGGCGACTTCCTCCTGCCTCTCGACGACCGCGACACTGTTCAGTGTCGCAAACGCGCCTACCGCGAGCGCGGCAAAAAGCACGAGGCCGACGACCAGTGTGCGATTTCTCATTGGTCTCATGTGATGCCTCCTTTTGTGATCTTTCGCCCAAAGGACGAAAGTGACAAGATGAGCCCCGCCGACACGAAACAGATCGCGAGGAACGCGAAGAGCGTCGTGTACGATTTCCGAAGCAACTCACTGCGCGTGGAAACGACGCGGAATCGTGTTGAAAGTATTTTCTCCACGATCACGTCGATATCCTCGTAGTTTTTTTCACCCTTTAAGAGATAAAACGCGCCGCGATTATTCCCTTTGAGGGGACCCGACCCGGTGCGCTCCGCCAATTTTCTGACAACTTCGTGATCGGCGTAAATTGAGATTACGTAGACCGGAAGCTCAAGAAATTCGGCCAGCTGCATCATCTTCACCAACGATACCGGTGATTTGTCGAGGCGGCTGTCAAACTGACCCTCGTAGGCATCAGTAAGGAAGATGAATGCCGTGTCGCGCAAATCGGCGCGCATCGCTTCAAGTTTGGTGCGAAGTATGCTCGGCACGTGGTAGCGAACAGAGCGACCTTCGGGGTACAGCGAACGCGCGATCGTCAGCCGATCCTCCTCGTCGAGCGCCACCACACCTTTCTCCCCCCGAAAATTCCTCTGGAGCGCCACCTGGATAAGATCCCAGAGCGCGAGATGAATCTCTGTCATGATGCCAGTCCGCGAGTCCCGCCAATTAAGCTCTCGCGTCCGTTTGCGCACGCGCTCGTAATCCGTCGTCCCGTAGATCTCGACGAACGAGTGGAGCCCAAAGCGTAGAAGCCCGATCTGATCCTGGTTGCCGGCACCTTTGGTCTTGGCGTACTTTTCCGTTGCATCAACGATATTGAAGAGCGCCCGGCACGCATTGAATATGCGCGGGTAGTCGCGTTTCAAACCGGTGTCGGTGCAGTGGATAGGCGGCCCGCCGCCGAAATTGTACATCGAACTTGAATTATCAATATCGATGAACAGGCGATTGGTCGCGTACACATCAGAGACAACTACATAGGTACGCGTAATGTCGGCAAGCGCCGCTATAGAGAAAGCGATCCCGAAAAAGAAACAGAGCTGTGGAAAAAAGATCCTGAAGCGGGAGTAGAGTTTTGACTCCCTCATCCCGCTCCAGGCTTTCAGCACGCCCTGTTTATTATGCAGACCTTCCACTACCCCAAGAAGGATCAAGGATCCTCCGAAAAGAAGCAGCGATAGGAAAGCGAGTGCCGGCCAGAAGCCGATCTCAATCCCGAAGAGCGTGGCCGAGTAGTTCATTTTCCGCTCCTTTTTTCAGAGCTTCAAGTTCTGCGGCGAGTTTCTCGATTTTCAGGCGCATGTTGGTGCGGAGTATCCGCACTTCATTCTCATCTCGCGCACTGAAGGATGCTTCATTGCGCGATTCGATGTCGCCGAACAGGTCCTCAAGATCGAGTGCCCTCTCCAGGTGTTCCAGGGACGCGCCGAGGCAATCTTTCACGTCTTGATACGTCACATTGCGTCGCGGGAATTTCGAGTCCCACGCATGGAGCACTTCCGAGAGCGTCCCGTGGTAGGCCTGAATTGCCGCGTGATGATCCGTTGTCCCTTCGGCTTGTTTCAGTAACGCAGCAAGCCGCATTCTGTCAATGCCGCGCCGCTTGTGCGCCAACCGTCTCCTTGCAACTATGCGGGCCGCGAAGGTGCCGAAGCACGCAAGCGCGATCGCGGCTGACAGACCGAATGCGATCTTCGCGGCAGTTGCCACGTTCTCGCGTCCGATCATATCCGCCGCAGGATCAAACCACGAACGGATCCGTGTCGGTTCCATCTGCGTAAACCCCGGAAATTTTGCGACCGGGAGTGAAAACGCCCGCGGGATGTCCTGGAGCGCGAACTTCGCGTCTAGGTGCGGCCGGACGAAAAACGTCGTCGCCGGGAGAGTCATCTGCTTCCGCACGCCGCGGTACATGTATGGGATCGTGAGCGACGAAAACACCCATTCCGGCTCCGGCGCATACAGGCCGAGCGTATAGCGATGTTCGAAGTACCACTCGTTCGGTCCCACCTGCATGAGCTTCTCTTTCACGGGAGTCCCGATGACTTCCCAGAAAGACGATTGTGGCGGTGATCCGTTCGCCTTCGGCTCAAACGACCCCTGCATTAATTCGGGGATGTCCGAGTCTTCGATCATTACGTCGGCCGATGTTTTTCCGAAAATCCGAAACCCAAGCACGACCGTCCGCTCTTCTCCGACCGTTCCCGACATGGGGAAGACCGATATAGAGGGAATGACGGGAGTGTTCAGGAATGCGAATTTCGGATAGGCGCGCTTCACCCACGGCAGCGCATCACTCGCCTGCATCAGATTCGCGACCGAAAGCACCGTGAGCGGGAGCTTTTCACTATCGAGAAAAAACAACCGCGTGAACGAAACGTGCCACACATCGCCTTCGGGAGTCACTTCGTGAATCCCAATGCCGCTGCCGAAATATTTTCCAAGCGCCCGTACGATTGTTTCGCGCGACATGGGCGTGACCGTTTGCAGATAGATCCCATCCACAACGGCATCCATGCCATCAACGGTAAAGATCGGCGCAACCTCGATGTCCTGTTCGGCGGCCAATCGTTTGATGGTCGCCGCTCTCGCGTCTTGACTTAGCGTCGGCATGTAGTCGAGCGCGAATTCCACACGCGAATACAGCTGTGCGATCTGTCGCACCTCAAGAGGTCCGAATTGCTTCAGGTACTGCTCTCTCTCTCCGAGAGGTTTCCAAGTCGGAAAACGCACCGCGACTGATCGAGACAGGTTGAGGGGCCTGCGAAGCTTGTTTTCATCGTAGTAATAGAACTCGTCGCGCGAAACAACGCGCTCCTGCGGGGCTATCACCGTATTCTGTGTCTGTGCCCATGCCGTATTCGCGCCGCCCAAAAAAGCGGCCGAATATGTCAGGAGCAATGCCAGAACGTGATGTCTCATGGTGCATACTCCTGTGTTGGCCATGCTCAATCTCTGGATGGCTTTTGAACTCTTTTAAGATGTCAAAGCTCACACCATACGCACCATACATGTCGGCTGTATATGCTGTCAACAAAATCCTTCATGATGAAGTAATGATGAATTGCGCTCTCAAAGCTCCTAAAATCAGTGGGGCACGCTGTTATCTTGTTTCGGTCCGTGCGAAAGAAAGCGTATACTGCGCATGTTAGCATGTAGTGGGTGCTTTTCATGGCGGATACTAAAATGTACTGGTGGAAGAACGCGAAGATATACGAGCTGTATATCGATAAATTCGCTGGCGATATAAAAGGCCTCACGGGCCGTCTCGACTATTTTACGAAGCTCGGAATCAACTGTTTGCATATTCTGCCGCATTTCCCTTCTCCCATGGTCGACGACGGCTACGATGTCATGGATTACCGCAATGTACGGCCGGAGCTCGGCACCCTTGAGGATTTTGGCATGCTCGTCAAAGAAGCGCGTGCGCGGAACATCCGCATCATCATTGATATCGTTCTCAATCACACCTCCGAGCAGCATCCGTGGTTTCAGGAAGCGCGCGCCTCGAAGTCGAACTCGAAACGGGATTATTATTTGTGGCGCGACGTGCAGTTCGGTTTCGAAGGATCCGTCAACGCCTTTCCCGACATCAAGTCCAACAACTGGATACCGAATCCACAAACCGGTGACTACTACTTCGCGACATTCTATCCGCAGCAGCCAGATCTCAACTGGGACAATCCCGAGGTGCAGGCCGCGATGCTCGATAATATGGATTTCTGGGCAGAGCTCGGCGTAGATGGCTTCCGGCTCGATGCCGCACCGCACCTCATCAAACGCGAGGGCACGACATCGGTGGGATTGCCGGAAACGCATGCGATCATCAAGCTCATTCGGAAGTACATCGAGGAGAAATACCCCGAAGTCATTCTTCTTGCCGAAGCGCACCAGAGCATCGCCCTCACAAAAAAGTATTTCGGCGAGGGCGACGAATGTCACATGGCGTATCACTTCCCACTCATGGAAGCGATGTGGATCGCGCTCGCTATCGGCGAGAGGAGCGGCGTCGAGAAGATGGTGGCGGAATCATTCAATATTCCAGAGAATTGTGGGTGGGCGACCTTTTTGCGCAACCACGACGAAATATCGCTCTCGACACTCCAGCCCGAAGCGCGTGCGCGCCTTGTCGCGTTTCTCGACCCGCAGCACCTGTATCCCTTTAAAAAGGGTGAATATACATCGGTGCGCATCGCGAACGTATTCAACGGCGACGTGCAAAAAATAGCGGTCGCGTTTGAAATACTGTACTCGCAGCCCGGTTCTCCCATCATGTACTACGGCGACGAAATAGGAATGAAAAATCTGCCGCTCGCAGAGGGCATCATCGATACGAGAAAATACGTTCGCGGCGCTTTCGACTGGCAGGAAGCGGAGAAACAAATGGCGGATCCGGATTCCCTATTCAACCGTGTCGCACAGATAATCCACAACGTCCCGGCGTCCCAACCGGCACCTCCCAGCGCCACCGCGGCTACTGGTTGACTCATTATCCGCGAGTGATACATTTCCCACAGCACGACCATGAGGAGATGTTGAGATGATAAAAGGTATCAGTCCGCAGAGGATGAAAAAGATCGACCGGATATCGTATGAGCTGTGGAAAAAGTACGTCAAGCCGTACATCGGGCGGAGTAGGGTCCGTACATGGGAAATGCTGCAACTTTTGCAGTCGGGACCCCTCCCCCGATGCTCGCATCCTATTATTCGAAAAATATTCAAGGACGGCCGTGGCATGGACGGCTTCAATGCGGCAATGATGACGTGGAGCTACCTTGCCGCACAGTGCCGACTGCACGATCGTCGGCTGAACGCCGCATATGTTCGTTCAACACAGTGAACGGCCGAACCGCTCGACGACAGCCGAGCGGTTTTCTTTTTCATATTTATGAACACACGCCATATTACGAAAAGAGTGTGTATTATTCGGAGATATACATTGGGGAGTTTAACAATACATCGCGGCGAATTTGTTCAGTTGTTTGCGAAAAGTTTTGTGGCCGGGGACGGTGCGGATCACGTGAAAATCACTTTTCGCTCACAAACTCCGCTACGATAGTCGGCTCTTCGCCATTACCAGTGAGCATGCCGGTCACGGTGACAGTGTCACCGGCCGCAATGTCCTCCACTGTTTCTTTCTCACCTTTTGACGTAAAGAATTTTGTACCCGGTGCTGTATGTATCTGCCACGTGAAATCAGCAAAACCCCACTTCATTGATACACGAATGACACCAAAAGAGTTTGAGACTACCGTAGCGCCGCGCAAAAGCATCAGTCCGTTGTTCGCAATATGAATTTCGCGCATCGGCGTTGTCACGGATGATTCCCATGGTGTTGAATTATTTTTTAAAACGCGGTCGGCATTTCACAACCGTCCCACATGCGAGCGGGACGGTTGTACGTTGGCACGGCGTCGCTTACTGCGCTGTCGTGAACGTGTTGCCGATCGTCCATGTGAGATTACCTGCTACGTCAGTTGATTCAACGACGTAGTGGTAGGTCGTGTGCGATTGCAATCCACCGAGCGTCACTGCCTGCGCCGAACTGAAGCCGGACGAGCTGGTGACGGATGGCGCGTTCGAATAGAGGAACGGCCAACTGGTCGCGTACATGACGCGTCCGAAGACCGGCTCATTGTTTGACCATGTGATCATGGCTGAAGTCAGGTTCGCTGATGCCATAACACCAGATGTAATGGGAGCATTCACATCGTCGGAGCCGCCGGTGCCACCGAGGCCATTGATGGATGCGAGTGTGACAGGACCTACACGGCCGACTGGCGAGATGCCGTGTGCGGTTTGATAGCGGATGACAGCTGCTTCCGTGAGCGGTCCGAAAAAGCCCGTGACGAGTCCTTCCGGATAGATCGAGCTGTCCTTCGCAAGGAAGGTCTGCAGCGCGGATACATCGCTGTTGGTCATGCCGGGATCGAGTTGGATGGATATGACTGTGGCTGCGCTCGCGAGAAATGGTACGACCATAAGTGTCGCAAAAAATGCCGCAAGACTGATTGTTTTATTCATACTTTTTTATTTGTTATGTTGTTGTAATAACGGGATCATGTCTGTAACGAATAATGTGGCGTGAGTAGGCGACCCTGGATCCACCCTTTGAAAGATGGGCCCAGCTACAAGCGCATGGAGGGATTCTCCTTCCCGTAGAGAAGACTACATCTCGAGTATTAAACAATTGTGAACGAGAAAATAGAGCGTTATCGAGTATTCAAACGACTTCTTTCTCTGTTGCGGACGCAACTTGTTGGAGTATTGCGTCTATGTCTTTGATCCGCGATGGTTTCGTCAGATGAAAATCAAAACCCACATTCGATGCTTTTTGCTTATCCTTGTCTTGTCCATATCCGGTAAGTGCGATGAAGGAGCAGGAAAGATCTTCCTTTCTGAGCATGGCTACCAGCTGATAGCCATCGATGCCCGGCATACCGATATCAAGTATTGCGGCCTGCGGCAAGAATGTACGTGCTTCTTTAAAGCCTTCCGCTCCGCCATAGGCCACCCGCACATCATAGCCACGTAGTATAAGAAGCTTACTCAAGGAATCCGCCGCCGTCGCATTGTCATCGACGACCAAGACTTTAAACCCTGTATGAGAAACTCGTTCCGATGTATCTGTGTGCTCGTCTGAAGGTGTGTCTCGCCCCGCCGTTGATGCGCTGAGAAAATTGTCGAGCACCATCGTCATCGTTATTACTTTCTGATCTATAACCTCTAGGAGATGAGGTATTTCTTCTGAATGTTGTCCCTGTGCCCGCATCAACTCAACACTGCTCATGATCGAAGCGAGCGGATTGCGGAGTTCGTGCGCAAGAGTGGAAAGACACTCTTCTTTTGTTTGCTCCGTAGTATTCATATGACGAGTCGGTATCCGATACCGCGAATGGTCTCAAAGCGGGTAGAGTCGCCTACGCTTGCGATCTTTTTTCGCAAACTCACCATGTGAACATCGAGTACATTACTAAGCGTAAGCGCCGCAAAATCCCACACTTTGTTTGAAAGTTGTTCTCGAGACATTACTTCTCCGGGGTGTCGCACGAAGCATTCTAAAAGTGCATATTCCTTGAGCGAGAGCGCGACATCTTTCTCGTTGATCTTGATACTTCGCGCAGAGGTATTCATCGTGATGGTGCCGGCGGAAAGTGTAACGGGTAATGGCGTTGACGGACGCCTCATGATGGAATTGATGCGGGCGACAAGTTCATCTACTGAAAATGGTTTTACGATATAGTCATCGGCACCGCTATTCAAGAGTGCGATCTTGCTCTTTGTCTCACTATTGCCGGTAAGAATGAGTATCGGTACTTTCACGTCTTCTGCCCGCAATTTTTTTGTGAGATCCATTCCACCCATACCATCCATGGCAAGGTCGAGTATGATGGCATCGTATTCATTCTGGTACAGCAATATCCTGTTGTATGCTTTTTCGGCACTGGGAAGCCAGTCGACCGCAAATCCCTTGTACTCAAGCAGTTTTTTGAGATTTTGCGCAAATGCACTCTCATCTTCGACAATGATCAATCTCATAGAAATCAATGGTATATGTGCTTCATTAAAGAATGATTAAACAGGGTGGGCACCTACATTTGGGAATGAATGATTGAAACCGTGGTGCCTTTGGATGAGCTTTCTTTTCGTATGATCGCTTGCAATTGATTTGCCAGCGCCCCGACGATACTGGTCCCTAGCCCAACGCGCTTTACCTCTTCGCTCTCTGACATGCCGACGCCATTGTCGCCCACACTCAGCGTCCAGTCAGATCCGCGAGCTTCATAGCTGACAGTGACGGTGCCGGTACGACCATCAATAAATGCGTGCTTCAAGGCATTAATGACGAGTTCTGTCGTAAGAAGGCCGAAGCTTACGGCAACATCAGACAATACCGATCCCTGGCTCGCCTTTACCTCAATCGTAATCGGCTTCCTGCCGCCTATCATCGTGCGTGTAAGGCTTTTGCAAAGTGCGTTTAAATAGGCACCGACCGCAATATCTTCACCGTGCGCAACAGGATCAAGTTGTTGCTGCACTGTTGCAATCGTCATTATGCGTTCATGAGCGTCTTCGAGGTGCGCCCTACTCTCTTTGGAAGTTGTCATCTCCGCCTTCAAAAGCAAAATACTCGCGATCAATTGCAAACTATTCGCAACGCGGTGACGCATTTCTTTAAGCAAGAGGTCTTTTTGCAACAAGAGTGTCTCTCGATCTGCTTCAAGTGAGCGTTGATCGGTAACGTCAAATATGGAAAGCAGCATCTTCTTTCTGTCGTTGTCGGAGCGAATCTCACGCGCATTGACGGACATGATGCGCCGCCCCAAAAATGGAAAATCGTGCTCTATTTCGTAATCCTCGACAGCCGTATGTTTTGGGATCACGTCTTCAAGTAACGTGCGTAGTGCAGGAATATTCCACTGTCCGTTGCCGAGGTCATAAAACATCGTCTCGCGCGTATTCTCGTGCGTGAGATTAAATTTTTTATAAAAAGCGCGACTCGCGACAATGATGCGCAAATCCTCGTCCAGTACTATCAGTGGCTCGTGAATGGTGTCAATAATCGCCTGCGTGAGTATATGACCATCTTTTGGGTCACCGAGCGGGTCAAAGACCCTCTCATGTGGATGCACTGGTTGATACTACAGATGTGCGTGCAATAAGCAAGTTGTCGATATAGATCATAAATAAGGTTACCGAAAGCTCAGTGGATAGATCAAAAGTAGGTTACCGTCGCTTTCATGACCATGAAAGCAATACATGAGGTGTTT
>LCQW01000015.1:17003-24220 GCA_001004345.1 Candidatus Kaiserbacteria bacterium GW2011_GWA2_52_12 | reverse complement strand
GCTGACGTGAACTTTTTCTTCATATGCGGCGTATTTTACACCGCGCCGTCAATGGGGAGTTCAACTCAAAACACTGTCTATTTTTCCCCGCCTATTATAGGACGTATCCAATGGAGTACTTTCTCTTAGTGCGGACGGTTCGTTCACGTACACACCAAATGCCGAATTTAGCGGCGCAGATACGTTTACCTATACGGCTAACGATTCAGAGGCGAGTATTCCCGCAACCGTCACCATCAACGTCAGTAATGTAAACGACGCGCCTGTTGCTAATCCGGACTCCGGGTACGCTGTCGACGAAGACCAAACACTGGTAGTGTCTGCCACGCCCGGAGGAGTGCTCGTCAACGATACGGATACCGAGGGTGATCCACTGACTGCGATTGTGGAAGACGACCCGGCCAATGGGACGCTAACGCTTGATGCCGACGGCTCGTTTACGTATGTACCGGATGCAGATTTTAACGGCACAGATACATTCACGTACAGAGCGAACGATGGAGCAATCGATAGCGGAGAAGCGATTGTCACTATCATAATTAACCCGGTGAATGATGCGCCTGTCGCAGTCGCCGATACATATACTGTCGATGAAGATGCGGTACTAAACGTGGATGCTGTTTCGGGTGTGCTTGCGAACGACTCTGATATGGATGGTGACACCATCACGGCGACACTCGTCGATGACGTGATAAACGGCGCACTTACTCTGAATGCGGATGGATCGTTCACCTACACCCCGACAACCAATTACAACGGCCCTGACTCGTTTACGTACAAAACGAGCGACGGCACTCTCGACAGTAATACTGTTACCGTAGACATCACCGTAGACGCGGTCAACGATGGTCCGGTCGCGATCGACGATGCGTATGATGTCCTCGAAGACGCGACACTGAATGTCGATGCGGCCTCTGGCGTGCTCGAGAATGACACAGATATCGACACAAACGACGTGCTCACGGTGAGCGCGGTCAACGGTAACAGCGAAAAGGTTGACACAGATGTCGTGCTCGCTCATGGGACGGTGCACGTCAATGCCGACGGCTCGTTCACGTACACTCCTGATGCCGATTTCAACGGCACTGATTCATTCACCTACACAGCTTTTGATCAAACCACCAACTCGTCCGCGGGGACCGTCACGGTAACCATTGGTGCGGTCAACGACGCACCGTCATTCACCAAAGGTGCAGATCAGACGATCACTGAAGACTTGGGCGCGCAGACTGTCGCCGGATGGGCGACGCTGATGAGCGCCGGTCCCGTCGATGAATCCGGCCAAGCTCTCGACTTTATCGTTACCAACGACAACAACACACTCTTCTCGGCACAGCCGTCGGTCGCCACCACAACGGGTGACTTGACCTACACGACCGCTGCCGACGCATACGGCTTGGCGACCGTCTCTGTCTCACTCCATGACGATGGCGGTGGCACGGATACGAGTGCCGTGCAGACTTTCACGATAACAGTGACACCGGACGCGGCGCCCGTTATTACGGCGCAAACTTCGGCATCTCCAGCGGAGACATCTCTCACCGTCACATGGACGACCGATAATCCCGCGACAAGCCGCGTCGTCTACGACACGGTCTCGCACGCAGTTCTCGGTGCAGCGCCGAATTATGGATATGCGAATTCAACGATCGAAGATGCGACGCACGTAACCAGTCACCGTGTGAATATCACTGGCCTTTCTAGTGGTACGGGGTACTTCTTCCGTACGGTTTCCCGCGGTTCTCCCGAGACGGTAAGTGATGAATTCGGCGGAACGACATCGAGCCCGACTCCGGCTCCAACACCAGCTCCGTCTGGCGGCGATAATGGCGCACCAGTAGGACTCATCGGCGGCTTCGGTGGACAGGTCTTGGGCGCGAACACGACGGCGGTTCCCGGTAGCACGGGTGAGGTCTTGGGTGCGGCGGTGTATAACTTCACAAAAGATTTCGGTATCGGCTCTCGGAGCACTGACGTAGAGGAGCTCCAGAAAATTCTTATCGCCGAGGGCTTCCTCAATGTGGATTCACAGACCGGATACTTTGGCGTTCTCACTCGCGCGGCTGTTCAGGCGTATCAAAAAGCGCACGGCATCACGCCGCAGAGCGGGTACGTTGGGCCTCTCACACGCGCCGCGCTCAATAAAGGTACGACGCCGACGATGTCGGATGAACAGCGTGCGGCCCTCATTCTAAGTCTCCAAGCGCAGCTCAACGGTATACTGGAACGCATTGCGGCTTTGAGGGCGAGCGGAGCCTACTAACAAAGATACATCTTGGCGATCGGTTGAGCCCGATCATCGGCTCGACGCGCAAGACGCAAAATCCACCGTACGGTGGATTTTGTGCATGTATTTTCGTACGACAATCTAAATGGAGAGGCGAGGCCTCCCCATTACTGCGCGATTAATTTTTTTGCTTATATTTTTCCAGACCGGCGACGAGTTTTGATACGTCATCTATTATGACGCGGTCATTTTCGATGCGATATTTCACACCCAAGAAACGCATCGCGCGGTCAAAACTTTTATTGAAATCTTTATCGGGCAGCCATTGGCCTCGTGACTGAAGTTTTGCCACTTCTGTATCGTAGATAGCCTGTACCTCGTGCACGAACTCATCAAGTGAGAAATCTTCACCGTTGCGCAATCGTTCTTGGACAGAGAGATCCCTCACCTTCTCATTGCTATGAAAGTCGCGATATTGATTCGAGAGACGCGCACCGTCCTGAAGGGTATCTAGTGCGCGACGCGGGTTAGTCTTTATCCAAGCATCGTTCAAATATGCAACTCTGCGATTGTCATTCCATCCGCGGGCATGACGTATCAGCCACCCCATCTCCAGATCTTCCGCGACCCGCGCATTCGGATTGTATCCACCGATTGCTGCGTATACACTCGAGCGCATGGCGGCATTCCGACCGATGAGCTCGGGCACCCTACGATAATTGCGACGGATGCCTATTTCAAAATACTTCTGTAGACGGGCTAGGGCATGCAGAAGAGGAAATGCTTTATATGCCTCGGCCGGAAAATCATCCTTGCCATTTATTGCATCAAGGGTTTGGTTGCTCTCGAATGCACTGGTAAGTCGTGATGCATAGTTTGGATTGATATCCTCGAGATCCGCGTCATTACTGACGAGTATCACTGAATCATTCCTGCCAGCCTGTTGTTTGCGCTCAAGAACTGCATCATTGAGATACTTGCGAATGAGACCGATCGGCTCTTTTTTATCAAACGCTTTATACAGATGTACGACATGCACGTCAGGATAATCGTTCATAAACCGTTCTATTTCAGCACCAGTGCGATCACGAATCGCGTCTTTGGGATGATTTTCAAACACAACGATCTCAAATTCGTCCTTGTTCGGCATTTTTGCATACGTTCGGAGTGTTTTGTATATGTTGTCTTGTTCTTTGTACGCTGGCACGGCAAAAACAACCTTTGTCGATTGTGGCATTGCGGGCGCACTTTTCACGAGTTCCCGTAATTCATTTCGATACGCCGGCTCCTGTCTGTTCAGATACGTCTCTACAAGAACACTGTCGTCTTTTGAAAAATCGAGTCCAGGATTGCCGCGAAATTGTTCGAGCAAATGAGCATTATAAACTTCGTCTGTGCGCTCAAGAAGACCCAAGTCGCCTGCACCACCGTAGGTTTCATAGCCATACCCGTATCCAGGTGTCACCTGTTTATTAAGTGGTTCTCGTTCTGCGATTGGAATGAACGGTGGAGCATCGATAGCGGGATCGGCGATGGTGTCGATGCGTGTGTCAATCCAGCGGCGGCGATTTTCTTCAAGCGGGCGGCGGCCCATGATCGGGATGATCGGGGGCAGGTCTCCGATAGGTTCGCCGGTTTGCAAGCGTGTTTCGGTCCACTGGATTGGGGGAGTTTCCTCAATGATCGGGGCAGGAGGCTGCGGCACGTACGGCAACATCGGTTCGTTTCTCCCAACTTCGGTAGCTAGAATCCGTACCTGCTCGATGCCATCTTTGGTCCCGACGGTGTGCGCCACTTCGGCAAAGCCGCCCATGTATTGCATTTTGCCGTTCACAGTGCTAAAAAGCGTTCTCCCCGCCTCACTCCTCGGATCAATAATTGCGTTCCCTTTTGCATCGATAGGGACCTCGAACACCTGATTTTGCGTGCCTTTGGTGAGGCTCAAGAGAAGTTTGAGCTTGCCGCCTCGCATGAGTTCCCGCGCGTTGATGTGGTGCTTTCCGTGATACGAGCCTTTCTCCATGAGCGCTCGCACGCTATATGCATAATTACCATTCTTGTCTACGCCGGTGTCATTGACGCCACCTTGCCAGAGACGCAATTCGTTCTTATCGAACTTTGGCGCAGGCGTGTTGTTGTCGTACCACAGCACGCGTTTTATCGTCTGCATCTCGCTGCTGCGGGACGAGAGATAATCCGATGCCGACATGGGGTGAGCGGGTCCCGCAGGGGTCACTGCGGCGACAAGCGCCGGTAGTCCGGGCGCCATTTTGTCCTCCGGCACGGAGAGCGCCAGATTGTTGGCTTTTAGTATCGCGTGCGACTCGGGCGTAAAGAGTCCGGCGCTGTCCACGGTGAGTCCGCTCGCAACGGAGATACCGTTGCGCTGCAACGTATACGTCTCGATGATGCCGCCGCCCGGCCCTGGCTGTAAAGTGCTTTCGAGCGCGAAACCATCCGGCATCGCGATCCGATTTGAGCCTATCCATTGCTTTACCGGGCCGCCATCCTGTACATAGCTGTCTTCCGCGAACGCTTTCATCCGGATCCACTCAAGCCCGGTCACGTGCTCCGGCGGCGTTACTGAATGACCCGTCCGTACGCGCTCGATCAGGCCTTCTACGATGCCGCGCTGGTCGTCTCGCAGCAACGACACGCCTTCTTGCGCTGTCGCGCCGATAACGAGCCCGATGCTCGCCGCTTTGATGGCGGCCCGGAACGCTTTTTTCTCTTTGAGTTTTGAGAACAGCCGATCTTTCCTCTCCACGTGTTCCTCAAGCGCAGTCTTTTTTCCAAGAACTTCTCCCAGCAACGTCTTTTCTTCGGCCTCAAAGAGCTTGGCGACCTCCGGTTCGGCCTTCATTATTTTTTGTATTTCTGTCTTCAGTGTTGTACGCAGCACATCGAGCTCACAGCGCTCCTCGACTACTTTTGTCGCGTCGCTAAAGTGTATGAGATCAATGCGGTCGCGGTCGGATTGTTCTATGCGGAATTCGATATCATTCAAGGGTATGTATGCATCACGAATTTGCTTGAATCGCGCCTCCGGTGTCATCCCTTCCGGCTTTTCGTGCTTGAGCAACTGGATGTGCTCATTGAGCGTAAAGGAAAGCTCCCCTGCGGATATCGTCTCGTACCTACTCTCTTCAATCTCCTCGCGGCGTTTCTGGCCCGCTTCCGGTTTTTCTTTTCCCTCGGCGCGCTGGCGTGCATGGAGCGCTCGGTCTTTCTCCATTCGCCGGCGTTCTTTGCCCCACGCGAAACCGCCGGCCAAGAGTGCCGTCGCGCCAAACGTACCGATTGCCGCTGCACGGCTGGATGCGATGCGCTTGGAGAGTCCGGCACCGATGAGGTATGCGACCGCAATGCTTCCGGCAATTGTCGTTTCGTTCACCCACGGACCGATGACGCTTTTTTTGAGCCCCTCGACCATCCGACTTGACTGCATTTTTTCGACGAGACGATCAACCTTGTCGAGCTGTGCTTCCGTGCGCACTCCCGCCCGCGCGCGGCCCACCACTACCTCAAAGTCGAGGTCGAGCTCGCTCAATGCCTCGCCGTGCCGTATGCTCTCTTGCACGGAGCGCGCGACGTCGAGCAGATTGTCCGCGAACATCCGTTGCCGGTTGCCGACTTTTTCATCGAGCGCGTCAGTTTTTTTGACCGCGACCTGATCTTCGATTATTTTTTTACGTTCCATCTTGAACGCCTCGAGGACCTGCTGATTGCCCAAATCTTTAGCGGCATACTTCATCACCAGCGATTTTATTTTGTCGCGCAACCCTTTTTCTTCAACACTCTCTCCGAGCACCGATCGCTTCTCGCCGGCGATTTCATGCACGGTATGCTCGGCATGTTCGTCGGTGAATTGCGCCACCACGGCGCGCATAGCCTCCTCATGCGCTGTACGATCGTCGCCTCTATCGGCGTAGAGATTGCCGCCGTCTTTATTGATTTTTTCACGCGCTTCCCCGAGCGCTTTTTGGTGGTAGTAATCGTACGCAAGATTGTTTTTCCAAATCTTTGCAAGAAACCCTCTGACGCCCTTCGTTTCTGCAACCTCTTTGTTGAGCGTATCCTCCGCGATATCCCGTGCGCGGGCTTCTGCCGTAGCACTCGTCTCGACGATAGCGATGGACAACTTCTTTTTCTTAAAGTCTGGCGCCCGTTCAGACATACAAAACTATGCTGACAAATACAACGCCTTAAAATCTGCCAACTCTTTGCCGATGACTTCGTCAAGATTGGGGATGTGCGTGCGGGTAAATGCTTCGATCTCCTCACGGCTGCCGTTCGTTACTATTTTTTCAAATGACTCGAGCTGTTCGGGTGGAAGCGCCGCGAGAATACCGGCGTTGATACGATCCTCGGCGCGTTTCATAAGATCCTGTTTCATCTGTGCCTGCACGTCCTCGGGAAGCGCGCCTGCTCCACGCTCGAATAATATTTGCTCAATAAAACCGTTAAGTGCGTCATCTGTCATATGCCTGAAGTATAACCATCCTTATACGTGTGCACAAGTTTATAACCGGCGCATATTTTTTTGTGCGACAATAGGAAGGTGAAGAATAGGGGACAGAGAATGAATAGGCGTTTCTGGTTGCCAAAAAAACTCTTGCCGAAAGACAAGGGCTCACGGCGGAAATTTGAATTTGCCGGTAGCGTTGCTACGGCGGCCTTTTCAATGCTCATCATCACCATCTTTTGCGTCACCGGACTGCAGGAAGTGCTCCTCCGCTCATCCAATGTCGCCGCAGTGGTATCGGCAGTCCTTGTGGATCTCGCCAACATAGATCGTGTGCAGGGAAATCTCGGCACACTCAAAATGAATCCCGTTCTCGTAGCGGCCGCACAAGCAAAGGCCAACGATATGGCCGCCAAAGGCTACTTTGCGCACACATCACCAGAAGGAATTAATTCGTGGTACTGGTTCAAACAGGCGGGCTACGCATTTGAGTATGCGGGAGAGACGGTTGATGTTATTCCCCAT
>LCQW01000015.1:0-16997 GCA_001004345.1 Candidatus Kaiserbacteria bacterium GW2011_GWA2_52_12 | reverse complement strand
TCACCGGAGAAGGCGGCGGCTCTGCGGCAGATAACGAAGGCGACATTGCCGCAAAAGCCGACCGAAATAGCGACAGCGACGACCAAACCGCAAGCTGCCGTGCTCGGAGAGAGCGCGACACCGGCGATCGCCGCGCCGATCACAAATACGCCGCCTGAAATATCCGCCGTACTCGCGGAGAAAGTTTCGGCACACCAGCCGTGGTGGGCATTTATCGTAGGATTTCCGAGAGACACCATGCTCTACACTTACTACATAATCGGCTTATTTATTCTGCTCGGGTTCGCCATTGATACTGGACTCGAATTCAAATGGCATCACATTCGTCGGGCATGGCGCGCATCGCTACTGCTCGTCCTGATGACATTTTTCTTCATTGCCGCCAATTATTTCTTCTTTGCATACCCCGTTTTGGCCGCCGTTGCGGGGTAGGTTTGGTATACTGATTGCTTGCTGTCCATTTCTCGCACGTGAACAGCAGTAAGATTGTATATATTCTTACGTCTAAGTTCTATGCGCCCGGTAGTTATTGGAAGTTTTAACAGGTAATTTTTAATACATATGTCAGTAAACAAATTAATCGCTGTCGGCGTGGGTATCAGCATGTTCATGCCGATATTTGCTTTCGCGCAAACGACCACGGTCTCGACAAGCATTCAGGCGCTTCTTGAGCAGATCAAGTCGCTTCAGGCACAAATAGTCGCATTGCAGCAACAGCAGGTGACGGTACGACAGCAGCAACAGCAGGCATTTGTCTCGCTTGTCGCGACTCTTAAAGAAGGGTCGGTCGGCGATCAAGTCACGACACTGCAGACTCTGCTCGCGCTCGATCCAGGTATTTATCCGGAAGGGAAGATCACCGGTTTTTTCGGTAGATTGACGGCACAAGCGGTCAAGCGTTTCCAGAAGAAGCATGGAATCGAGCAGCTCGGCAATGTAGGCCCAAAGACGCTGAAAAAACTCAATGAACTTTTCGGTAACATGGGCTCTTCAACAAAAAATAAAGGGCACGATGGCGATGAGGACAATGATGGTGAGCGTGATGTTGCTTCGACAACGCCCGGCGTAGGCAAAGTGACGGTCTGTCACAAGCCGGGAAAGTCCAACCAAACGATCTATGTCGGTACACCGGCGCTCCAGGCGCACCTTGCGCATGGCGATACGCTCGGCGTGTGCGCCGGAGACAGGAACCATGGCGATGACGATAACGGAACGACCACTCCGCTCGAAGGACGCAGCCAATAATACGGCGACGACGTCAACATCCGGTCTCGTAACGCCCTAAGAGTTTCTAACGATTGATTAGGGTACAAAACCATCCCGGCACATGTCGGGATGGTTTTGTTCCTGCGTGCGATTCGACACGTACATATTTGATGTACAATGTGAACATTAATGCTTATTAATATAATATGATCTCGAAGGTATGAAATATCGTACGTGTGTTGCGACAGCGGTGAGCGGGCTTATTATTCTTTCTGCATCATTTGCATTCGCGGATACGCCGTCCATTTCCATTCAATCGCTGACGCCGGGATCTACCATTTTTGCCAAGAACACCATTGAATTCAGCATCGCCGCATCGGGTTTTTCCCCGCAGTCGTATCAGGTGTCCGACCCGTTCAGCGGTACAACGATCTCGGAAACTAACTTGAATAGTGCCGGAAAATTTAGCTGGACGCCGTTCGCGAGCGACGTAGGTACGCACACGCTTACTATCACGGCCAATGATGTTTCAGGTACGAGGGCGACCGTTGCACAAACGGTCACGGTGGCGCCTCCTCCTTCTATCTCGATCGGGTCCGTCTCGCCCGGCAACACGGTCATGCCCGGCACCAAATATTCTTTCGTTGTTACGCCGACCGGATTTACCGATCCTAAGTACAGTGTGAGCGATTCCGCCGCTTCTTCAGCCAGTCTGGTCGCCATCAATTCGTCGGGGAATTTTTCGTGGACTCCCGACATGTCCGACAAAGGTGAGCACACGATCACCGTGTATGCGTATGATTCGCTCGGCCACAGCAATTCCGCAAGCGTGAACGTTCAGGTCGGTCAAGGAGCGAGGCTTGCTATTTCCTCGGTTTTTCCCGGCACGAACGTATCTCCGGGACAAGCGGTGTCGTTCACTGTATCGCCCATCAATTATGCACCGTCTGCATTTTCCGTCATTGATAATTTCGCCGGCACCACAATCTCGAACAACAACATCAATACCGTAGGGGCTTTTTCGTGGACTCCGATGCCGGGCGATGTCGGAACGCACGTCATCACCATTACGGGCATCGTCGGCGCATGGGGGCAAAGTGCCTCGACGTCGCAGACGATAATCGTGCTTGGCCCTGGCGGCGTCCCCGTTTCGCCGACAGTCCTCGGCGCCAGTACCGCTGCTGCCTCTACCGGCTCTTCTGCTGCATCAATGAGCGCACTCCAGGCGCAGATCGCCGATCTCAACGCGAAGATCGCCGCCGCGAAAACGAACACGGCTACGACTGTCTCATCTACCCCTGTTGTCGCGGGCGCTACGTTCCACACCCATCTGTACCGTGGAATGGACGGCGAAGAGGTTACGGCGTTGCAGACAACGCTTTTGCGAGAAGGATTCTTCTCCGGTGAGGCCAACGGTCACTTCGGTCCACTGACTGAAGCAGCTGTGAAGAAATTCCAAGGTGCGCATGGACTCGATCAGCTTGGTGTCGTTGGCCCCGCGACGCGTCTTGCATTGAATTCGCTTTCTCAAGGAACAGTTGCCGGAGCGAGCACCCTCGGCCATAGCCTTACGGGCGAGGCAACGGCTTTGAGTGGCTATGTATTTGAAAATTTCATCGGGTGGGGTGATCACGGCACCGATGTCACCGAACTCCAAAAACGATTGACAGCGCTTGGCTTTTTCTCCGAAGAACCGACAGGTTACTTCGGCGCCGTAACGGAAGCGGCGGTCAAGAAATTTCAGACCGCACACAGTATCGATGCGAGAGGGTACGTAGGTCCCGGGACCCGCGCGGCTCTCAATCAGCAGTAAGCAAGGTTTTCGACACTCCGCCCCGAAAGCTTCGGGACGGAGTGTTTGATTATTTCATGCACCATTCATACCGAAGAAGTACGGTGCCGCTGCAAGGACCAAAAATATTGACGATGAGCCCTAAAAAAGGCAAGATATGTCATCAAAACTTCTATGAACCTATCATTGCGAAAAAACAAACAGAACGACCCTCCTAAAGAGGCGGAAGGTGAAATGCATTCATCGTCGGCCATGTCCATATCGCCGCATGCGCGAAAAACGGGAAGTATGCTCCGCGAAGAGCTCGGCAAAAGCACAGACATTTCGATAATTAGGTTTGTTGACGCACTCATACAGGACGCGTATGCCGTACGCTCAAGCGACATTCACCTCGATCCGGAGAATAGCGGCGTGAAGATACGTTTCCGTATCGACGGCGTGTTGCAGGATATTCAGATAGTCCCGACGACGATCCACATCGAAGCTATCTCGCGCATAAAAATTCTTTGCGGGCTGCGTACCGACGAGCACCAGGCCGCGCAAGACGGTCGCTTTCGCCTCATTGCGGAGGGCGGCGCTTCCGTTGATGTACGTGTGTCCATCGTGCCGACGTATCACGGCGAAAATGCGGTGATGCGTCTCCTCTCCGATCAGGCTGAGGAATTCACGCTCGATACCCTTGGCTTCACGCCGGAAAATAAAGAGAAAATTTTGCGCGCCGTCCAAAAACCGCATGGCATGATACTCGCGACGGGGCCGACCGGCAGCGGCAAAACGACGACGCTCTATACGCTCGTCAAAATGCTCAACCAGCCCGATGTTTCCATTATCACGATAGAAGACCCCATCGAATATTCTCTCGATGGCGTCAATCAGATACAGGTCAACGCTCGCTCCGGTCTCACCTTTGCCAATGGCCTTCGCTCGATGCTCCGCCAAGACCCCAACGTCATCATGGTCGGCGAGATCCGCGACATGGAAACGGCAGGACTTGCCGTCAATACGGCGCTGACGGGCCACCTTGTCCTCTCTACGCTCCACACCAATGACGCGCCAACGACACTGCCGCGCTTACTCGATATGAAAGTCGAGCCGTATCTCATCGCGTCGACCGTAAACATCGCCATCGGCCAGCGTCTCGTGCGCCGCATCTGTGCGATGTGCAAAGAGGAATACACGATAACAGCTGCGGAAGAAAAAAGTCTCTCTGAAATACTGCCGCCGGAGCTGCGCGCGAAGCACTCGACATTCTTTCACGGCAAAGGCTGCACCGCATGCAATGGCACCGGCTACCGCGGTCGCGCCGGCATACACGAAGTCTTGGAGATAGACGGGCCGGTGCGCACGGCGGTCCTCGAAAAAGTGCCGGCGCACCAAATTCGCATTATCGGCATCGCGAACGGCATGGTACCGATGGTCATTGACGGACTCAATAAGGCCGCGGCCGGCCTGACTACGATTGAAGAGGTTCTCCGCATGCGATATGAGTAAAAAACGGAAATCGTTCGCCGAGGTCCGCGAAAAGGCCCTAGATTCTACCGCTGCGATACTCCGGCCCGTAGTTGCGTCGATGCTTGCGTATTGCCACCGCATGAAGCGGTCACAAAAAGCACAAGCAACACCAAAAAAGAAGACTCTCGGTGCGGGGAAGTTCGCCCAAGGCGGATCGGACTCGGGCCGACGCCCGTTCATGTTGCATTTCCCCATGCAATCGCAGATACTTTTCACTAAACGTCTCGGCATGATACTGCGCTCCGGCATGCCAATCATGGAGGGTCTCCATCTCCTCAAAGATGAAAAACAATCATCCTCCGCTACCTATATCTATGAGAGCCTCATCAACGATGTTGCCCACGGTCAGCCGCTTTCTGGTGGCATGCAGAAATTCGAGAAACATTTCGGAGAGTTTACCGTCAATATTATTCGCGTCGGCGAAGCATCGGGGACGTTGCACGAGAATCTTGAGTACGTCGCTGAAGAATTGAAACGCAAACAAACGCTGAAGAAAAAAGTAGTCGGCGCACTCGTGTACCCGGCGGTCATCGTGGTCGCGACCATTGGCATTGTGGTGATGCTCACCGTCTATATTTTCCCGAAGATCATTCCCATCTTCACGAGCGTAAAAGCGACGCTGCCGCTCTCAACGCGCATACTCATCGTTGTTTCCGATTACTTGAGCCATTGGGGCATTCATACCCTCGCGGCGTTCATTGCGCTCGTTGTGGGACTCGTTTTCGCCACGCGGTGGTCGCGATTTCACTATTGGATAGACAGGATACTTCTCAAGATACCGCTTTTCGGCAAGCTCTCGCTTTTTTACAATCTCACCAACATCTGCCGCACCATGTCGCTCCTTTTGCGAAACGATGTGCGCATCGTGCCCGCTATCGAGCTCGTGGCAGCCTCGACGCGCAATCTCGTGTACCGTGAAGAGTTGCTCGCATCAAAGGAGCGCATCGTCAAAGGCCAGAAGATCTCGATGCAATTCAAACAGAACAAGCGGCTGTTCCCGCCGATGCTCGTGCAGATGGTCGCTATCGCGGAGAGTACCGGCAATCTGGGCGGTACATTCGCGTATCTCTCGGAAATGTACGAAGAGGAGATAGGGGATCTGACGAAAAATCTGACGACGATGATAGAGCCCATCCTCATGATAATCATGGGCCTCATCGTCGGCTTCATCGCCATCTCCATCATCACGCCCATCTACTCGATCACGCAGAGTATTACGCCGCATTGATATGAAATCCAAATTGGAGTTGGGATTCACCCCTTACCGCTTTTTTTCAAAAAGCGGTAAGGGGTTTACCATGATCGAGATTCTTGTTGCGATCGGGATTCTCACGATTCTTGTTGGCATCGGACTGCTCATGAGTATGGATGTCTACCGCGGCTACTCGCGCCGCTCCGAGCAGGACACGCTCGTCAATATATTGCAACGTGCACGGAGCCGCGCCATGAGCAATGTGCGGCAAAGCGCGTGGGGCGTCTGCTATGACAATAGCGATCCGTCGGAACCGAATTACGTCATTTTCAGCGGCGGAAGCTACGGGAGCGCGCTTATCAAAGACATATTGCCCGCCAATCCCGCCGTCGTGATGGACTTCTCCGGCGCGCCGTCATTTTTGTGCAGCGCGGGTGGCATCGTGTTCCAACAATTGACCGGCAACACCTCCGCAATGACCGTGAACATGACGCAAGGTCCGATCACATCGGTCATTTCGACGAACGTCGAAGGAACTATCGTATGGTAACGAAACGTGGGCAGCAGGGAAGCAGTACCATCGAGCTTTTGATAGCATTCATGATTTTAGTGCTCGCGCTCTCGGCCGTTATCATCGTCGTTTTCGGCAGCCAATCCATCTCGGTCGACACGCAGGTAAACAGCGACGCGCTCTATCGCGCAAAAACGATGCTCGAAGGAGCGCGCGCGGCCTCGCGTGCCGATTTTGGTTCAGTGGTTTCAACTGTCGCTACCGTGGAATACAGCGGCCCGCTTGCGTACACCAAAAAATTGGACGTCATGGATCTCGATTCATTTACCAAACAGGCGACAAGCACTGTTTCGTGGCAAACGGGCGGCCGCTCGCAGAGCGTCGTGCTCTCGACTATATTCACCGATCCGACGAGCATTCTCGGCGGCGACACGTGCAGCCAAGAGCTCACCGGCGATTGGACAGCGCCGCAAGACTGGAGGGGAGGTTTTGGATATACGGATATTGTCAGTGCGAACGGCGCTTCGGGTGTAGACGCGTTCAACAAGAAGGTTTATTTAACTTCTAATATCGATAATAAAAACAACTTTTACATTATTGATGCGAGTAATCCGAAACCAGCAGGTCTCAATCTTCCAATCAGCGGGCAACTGCGGTTTGACGTAGCCGGCACCAACAGCGATGGGCTCACTGATGTACGCGTGGCAGGAAGATATGCGTATGTCTCTGTCGGCGGCACGGCGACAGTGCAATTGATCGTCATTGATATCTCGAACCCAACCGCACCGGTGGTCGTGAAGCAGCTCGACGTGACCGCGCCCGGCATCACGGGATTCGGTAATACACTCGCATATGCAAAAGGCAAAGTCTACCTCGGTCTCACTGTATCGACAGGCAAAGAATTACATATTATCGATGTGTCAGACCCCCTTGCGCCGATCGATCAGGGTTCGTTCGAAACAGGGACTTCGATCAATCAAATTGTGGTAAAAGACGACATTGCGTATCTCGCGACACCATCAGCCTCCCAGCTATGGAAGATCAACATGAGCGACCCGAGCAACCCGACGCTCGTGGAGACATACAACCCGTCATCAACCAATTGGAGCGGGCAGAGTGTGGCGCTTTCGAAAACAACATCGAATGTTTTCCTGGGTCGCATACGCAACCTCAACCCGAATAGGGACGACTTGATCGCGCTCAATTCTACCAACATCGCCGCAGGTCCGATCGGATCAATGTCGCAAGATACGCAGTCCGGCTTCACTCGAATGGTCGTGCGCGGCACGCTCCTTTTTGCGAGCAATGCAAAGTCCAACGATGGTTTCCAGATATGGGATGTCGCAGATCCCACTGCTCCCCTGCGCTACGATACGACACCGGTAAATATCCAACAAACGTCGATCGCAGCTATGGATTGCGAAGGCGATTACATCTACATCGGCCAGCGCTCAAATCGTGCGTTGCAAATAGTAGGTCCGTCATGAAAAATAGGGGCTTCACATTGATCGAGACCATCGTGTACGTTGCTCTTTTTGGAGTGCTCATGGCTGGCATTCTGCCCGCGGTGTATTCGGTATTGCAAGGCGGAGCGCAGATAAACAGGCGCGCCACGGTGCAGGATGAGGAAAACTTCGTGTTTCGCAAGATAGGCTGGGCGCTTAGCAGCATTGATCCTGCGCAAACGTATTCGCCCGCATCGGGTTCGAGCGCCGCACTCTCGCTCACGCGCTACGACGGCATCCACGTGGCCATGCGATTGAGCGGCACGACCGTTCAGTTGAGCGAGGATGGCGGCGTTACGTACTATCCGATAACCACACCCAACGTACAGGTGAGCGACCTCACCTTCACCTACCTGTCGCCGTCGGGAAACGGGCCTGCAGGCATGCGGGCGTCTATGACCATCAATGGAGAGAGCGCGTCGACGACGAGGTACATCAGAAAATAGTATGATTCATCATCCCGAACAAGGTTTTGTTGCATTAATTTCTGCCATCATCATTTCGGCAATTTTACTACTCTTTGCTGCCACAATGGGCATTACATCGTTTTTCTCGCGGTTCAACGCGCTCGATGCGGAATTGAAAGAACGTAGCTCAGCAACGGCGGATGCCTGCGTGGATGAGGCGCTCGCGCAGCTGGCGTTCGATCCGCTCTATACCGGTGGCGTGTATTCACTCAATTCGCTCGATCAATGCCGCATTGGTAAGGTGAAAACGGTGGGCTCTACCGTCAGTTTCGCCGTGCAGGCGACTTCGAGCGGCAGTGCGGTGACGAATCTCAAAATATCAGCGAATGTCAATGATCTGTCGGTTCTTTCATGGCAAGAAACCACTGTTTTTTGATGATTGATTTACGAAATCAATCATCGTGAAAATTTCGTGTGGAATATGTTTACTGCGGGCGCGCTTTTAATGAAGTATTCAAAAATCCTTGCAATTCATGGGTAGTTGCAGTAAAAAGCGCCTACATCATTAATGGGTAATTATTAAAAAATAGCTTTAGATATGGATAAAAAGAGAAAAGAAGGCCTGCCTGCCGGTAGGCAGGGGTTTACACTCATCGAGATATTGGTCGTTATCGGTCTGATCGCAATCTTGGCGGCTATCGTCCTCATCGCCATCAACCCTGCTCGCCAGTTTGCGCAGGCTCGTAACACGCAGCGCACATCGAATGTTGAGACGATCATGAACGCGCTCGGTCAGTACCTCGCGGATAACAAGGGCGTTGCTCTTACAACCACAAGCTGCACTGGTCTTACCACAGCAATTGGCTCACGAACAGCGTCGACATCTGTCGGGACAGGCGGTTCAAATCTCGGGGCTTGTCTCGGAACATACATCGCAACAGGTATCCCGATGGACCCTGTCGGTGGAACGGCAGATAACACGGGATACGATATCTCAGTTGATTCAATCGGGCGCTATATGGTTTGCGCTGACGGCTACAATGAAGCTGCGCTGAACAACCCTGGAGCATACTGTCTCATTCGCTAATTCCTAGTGAAGCGATGCGGAACTTTTTTATTGGCTTACTTCACGGTGAACGTGGAGACGATGCCGTCGACGAGAGAATCGGTATGGAAGTCGAAGACATTGTCGCCATTGTCTACGTACATGACGGCTTCGTAGGCAGTACCTGCTGTGGTAGCGCGGAGTAACTCTACGGTGCCAGTCGTAATGCCCGACTCGAAGCGCCTCGCGCCGAGTATCCATTTTGTTTTCGCATCACGGATTGCGACCCATGTCGTTTTGCCGATGGTCATGTTCGCTACTGCCACCTCGCTTCCTGCAGCTTGATCGCTCACCGTGAGCGCTTCGCCGTCTGCCGCGACCACTGCGGCCGATGCTTGTACGATGGGCACGATATCGGCGGTTTTTTCTGTACTGTCTGTCTTGGCAACTTCTTCGTTCGCCGTATTGTTGCGCGCGATGAGCCAGCCGCCCGCGAGTACCACTAATGCCGCGAGTATTCCGCCCGCCAACCACTTTGTCGTCAATTCAAATTCCGGCAGAGGGCCGTGCTTTGCCGGATCGAGCAACTTCTGATCATGTTTCGGTTGATTCAGCTGATTCATATTTTTTTTAATCTCCATTTTTAATACCTAATATCGTTCCAGTGTACCCAGTATTTCGCAGTTCACAATACACAATTACATCCCTCTTTTTTGGTGAAAGTACCTACGGGGTTCATTGACCGTTCACAAAATACATGCATTAATAGTAATACTATGAATACACACACTATGGAGTGGGCATCTTTTATTGGTGTCGTGGTGTTGGTAGCAGTGTTTGCAGTTTCAGTCGGAAACGCGAACGCGGATCATTCGTGGGGAGGGTATCACTGGGCACGCACGATGAGTTCGTTTACTCTGAAGCTTGGCGACAACGTGAACAACTCATGGAACGTGTATCTTGCGGAAGCATCTGCCGACTGGAATCCCTCGGAAGTTTTGGACACGATAATCGTTGCCGGAAAGACGAATGCGACGAGGGGAAGGAATACGCCGAAGAATTGTTTGCCGACAAGCGGCCAAGTGGAAGTGTGTAATTACAAATACGGTTCTACCGGATGGCTCGGCGTCGCGTCGATCTGGATAAGCGGAACGCATATTACGCAAGGTACCGTGAAGCTCAACGACACGTACTTCAACACGGCAAAATACAACACAGCTGACTGGAAGGGTCTCGTTGCGTGCCAGGAAGTTGCGCACACGTTTGGGCTCGACCACCAAGACGAGATCTTCAACAACTACAATCTCGGCACCTGCATGGATTACACGAATGCTCCTGCGGGTGGCTGGGTCGGCACATTCGATTATGGGCCATCCAACCGATACCCGAATGCACATGATTTTGATGAGCTCGTTCTGATCTACGCACATCCTGACACAACGACGACAGTGAACCCGTTCGTCGTATCAGCGGGCGCTGACGTTGATTCCAACGACCCCAGGACATGGGGCAGGGAGACCCACCGCTCCGCCGACGGTCGCGCATCGGTCTATGAGCAAGATCTCGGCAATGGCAAGAAAGTCGTACGGCACGTATTCTGGGCAGAACCACGCGGGCATCAGAGAGATTAATTGCCGCAGACCGATAGGAGCTCGTCAATGACAGTGAGTGTTTCTTCGGGACCGGTGACGGGGCGTGTTTGAATGCCGGTCGGAATGACGACGGAGTCGTTGCCGCCGGGATAGAGCGCGTCGCCGATGTACAACATTTCGGCAGCGGGGATGTTGAGGTGCTTCGAAAGCCATTCTACTCCGCGTGCCTTATTGACACCCTTTTTTGTGACATCGGTCGAGGTTGCGCCGCCCATGAGCACATCAAACTCCGGAAGTTTCGCCGCGATTGCATCGCGCAATGTCGCGCGACGTTTATTGTCGGGATCCCATGAATATTTAAGATCGGGAGATACATTGATGCCGAGCGCCGCGAACGCCATCATGGCTCGTTTCTGTACGAATTGTTCCCCGAAACACGGCAATCCTTTGAGCACCCCCGTTTCTTCAACACTCTCGAGTACCGCTTTTCGGATGCGCGTGTGATCTTCTTCGGAGATTGACCACCCGTAGATTTCTTTCCACTCCCGACCATCCCACTGGAAGCACTGTGCGGCACCTTCGGGGAAGACATAGAAGCGCTCCATGTGTCCCTCGGCCGCGATCTGCGGCAGAAAATCCCGTGCCATCCAGGGAAAGTCGCGTCCCGTAATAATCGCAATTGGCAATCGCTCGAGGAGACGGACGATTCGCGCGTTCATCTCCTTTGTAGGTGATTCGAAACTATCCGCAAGCGTGTCATCGAGGTCAAAGAGGACCACTTTTGGGCATTGCATCACGAAAGAGTATCACAACCAAATTAAAAAGGGGATAAGCCACAAAAGTGCCTTCCGTGAGTGATAAAATTAATACGGGTTTTATGCCCGGAATTTTGTACTACACATGAAAACTCGAATACTGATGTTTGGCTGGGAATTTCCGCCGTTCCATAGCGGTGGTCTTGGTGTCGCGTGTCTCGGCCTTACGCGGGCGCTCTCCAAACTCGGCACGGAGGTCATTTTCGTGATGCCGAAGAAGCTCGACATCACATCACCCCACACGAAGATCGTTTTTGCCGACGGCGGCATCAATATGCGCGCGGTCAATGTCGCGCTCTCGCCGTATGTGACGAGTACGTCGTACCTTCGCGGCCGGCCAAAAAACGGCATCTATGGCGCGGATCTGATGAGCGAGGTCATGCGCTATACATCGATGGGTAGCGTTATCGCGCGAGAAGAAAATTTCGATGTTATTTACGCGCACGACTGGCTTTCATTTGGCGCGGGTATCGAAGCAAAGCACGCGAGCGGGAAGCCGCTCATCGCGCATGTGCATGCGACCGAATTCGACCGCTGCGGCGGCGCGAATAGCATCAATGAAGACGTGTACGCCATCGAACGCGCGGGCATGGAGGAGGCCGATGTTGTCATCACGGTTTCCGAGCTGACAAAAAATATCATCGTGACTAAATATGGGATACCGGAGGGCAAAATCTGCGTCGTATACAACGGCATCGACGAATCGACCATGCCTTCGGCAGGAAAAGGCTTGCCGCGTTTGCGGAAACTGAAAGCGGCCGGTTTCAAACTCGTGCTCTTTCTTGGACGCGTAACACTCCAGAAGGGGCCGGATTATTTTATTCGCGCCGCGAAAAAGGTATTGGAGTACGATCCGAAAATTTTCTTCATCCTCTCCGGTTCGGGCGACATGGAACAGGGCGTGATGGAACTCGCCGCGCGGCTCGGGATTGCTGACAGGGTCTTTTTTACGGGACATCTTGAGGGTGCCGACAAACACGAAGTGTATTCGGTCGCGGACCTATTCGTGATGCCGTCGGTGTCGGAGCCGTTTGGTATTGCGCCGCTCGAAGCGATGAAATTGGGGACGCCGGTCCTCATCTCAAAACAATCCGGCGTGTCGGAAGTCGTGAATCATGCGCTCAAAGTCGACTTCTGGGACGTTGATGAGATGGCCAACAAAATTCTTTCGGTCACGGGATACCCCGGATTGGCAGAAACGCTTTCTAAAAATGCGAAGAACGAAGCGCACCGCCTTACCTGGAATGTCGCTGCACAGAAAGTGGACGGGATCGTAAATACCCTTATGCGAGCAGTGTAGAATTATAGATACGATATGAAATCTCTCTGTTTTTATTTTCAAGTACACCAACCATATAGAGTGAAGAAGTATCGCGTATTTGATATCGGCAATGATCCCGAATATTTCAATGATCGCGGTGAAAGCAATCTCAACAATCGCACAATCGCCGAAAAAGTCGCGCGAAAGTCATACATTCCCGCGACACGTCTCATTCTCGAGCTCTTGAAACGCCACCCCGAGATGCGCGTCTCATATTCTTTTTCGGGCATCGCACTCGAACAGCTTGAACGCTACGCGCCGGAAGCACTCGACCTCTTTAAGAGGGTCGTGGAGACGGGTCAGGCGGAAGTATTGGCCGAGACGTACTACCATTCGCTCGCTTTTTTCTATTCCGTGCCCGAATTCGAGCGGCAGGTGACGAAGCACCGCGAGTTGATACGCAAATTGTTCGGCGTGTGGCCGCGCGTTTTTCGCAATACCGAGCTTTCATACCGCAATGACCTCGCGGCGTGGGCCGATAGCGCCGGCTACGCGGGCATTATTTCCGAAGGGTGGGACCCGATACTCGGCTGGCGCTCTCCCAATTACGTTTACCGGCCGGTTGGTACGCGCACAATCCGGCTGCTCATGAAAAATTACAAATTGTCGGATGATGTTGCGTTCCGCTTCTCATCCCGCGAGTGGGCGGAGTGGCCGCTCACAGCAGGAAAGTATGGCCAGTGGCTCGCCGAGGCGGATGGCGACACAGTGAATCTTTTTATGGACTATGAAACCTTTGGCGAACATCAGTGGGAAGACACCGGGATCTTCGATTTCCTCGAACAACTGCCACAGGAGATCGCGAAGAATCCGGGAATTATATTCCGAACTCCATCCGAGGTGATAGCCTCGTATGAACCAAAGGATGAAGTTGATATTCCGAGCGTGCTTACCTGGGCGGATACCGATCGCGACTTGACCGCATGGACGGGAAATGCGATGCAAAAAGCGGCGATAGAAAATATCTACGCACTCGAGGACGGCGTGCATCTCGCCAATGATGCAAAGCTCATGGAAGACTGGCGCAAATTGCAGACATCCGATCACTTCTACTACATGTGCACGAAATGGTCGAACGACGGCGACGTGCACGCCTATTTCTCGCCGTACGAATCTCCCTACGAAGCGTACATCGCGTACATGAACGCGCTCTCTGATTTGCGCCTGCGTCTCGACAAGCGGCAGCCTCAAAAAGGCGTGCTGCAAACGTGAGTATTTCATTATCACATGTCACGATCAATCGTTCTTTCTAACGGCGAACTCGCGATCGCACTGGACCGCTTCGCGGAAGTGCGAGATTTCTATTATCCGCACGTCGGACTCGAAGATCACGCACGCGGTCATTATATTCACCACATCGGCGTGTGGGTTGACGGTCAGATTGCGTGGTTTTCGGAAGATCCCGCGTGGGAAATAAGTATTTCATGCGAAGAGCACTCACTCGCAAGTTCGATCGTGGCAAAACATAAGCGACTTCAGCTCGAGGTCACGTTCAAAGACATTGTATACAACGAGCGTCCTGTATTTGTGCGCCGCGTAACGATTGCCAATCTCTCTGATCGGACGCGCGAGATCAAGATATTTTTCGGGCATCAATTTGAGATATACAAAGCGCACGGCGGCGATACCGCGTATTTTGATCCGCTCTCGCACACACTCATCCACTACAAAGGGAGGCGCGTTTTTTTGATCGGGGCGACGCTGGACGGGGAGCCTTTCACCGATTTTGCAACGGGCAAAGCGCATTTTCAGGGCAGTGAGGGGACGCATCGCGACGCGGATGACGGCGTCTTGTCAAAAAATCCCATCGAGCACGGACCGGCCGACTCGGTACTCGGTGTGTATGGCACGTATACGGGAATGCAGTCGCGCACCTGCTACTACTGGGTAGCGGCCGCAAAATCCATCCCCGAAGTACTCGAGCTCAATCAGTACGTAGTACAAAAGACACCCGAGCACATTCTGCGTTCGACGAGCGATTTCTGGCGCGCGTGGGTCAACGCGTATCAATGGAATTTTCACCAGCTTTCTTCTGAGCATATCGCGCTCTTTAAGCGATCGCTCATGTATATGCGTGCGCACGTCGATACGGGGGGTGGTGTCATCGCCTCACTCGATTCCGACATGCTTCAGCACGGGCTCGACACCTACACCTATGTGTGGCCGCGTGACGCCGCGTACGTGGCGCTGTCTCTGGATCTTGCCGGCGACACCAATGTTTCCAAACGGTTCTTTGAATTCTGCAACTCCATCCTTTCAAGTGAAGGATATTTCATGCACAAATATCTGCCCGATCGGTCGCTCGGCAGTTCATGGCACCCGTGGATATTGAACGGCCAATTCCAACTTCCCATACAGGAAGACGAAACGGCGCTTGTAATCTATGCGTTGCATAATCATTACACACACAGTCATGACCTCGAATTTCTCGAAGAGCTTTACAATCCGCTCGTCGAGAGGGCGTCCAATTTCATGGTGCAGTACCGTGATTCGCAGACAAAGCTGCCGGCACCGAGCTATGACGTGTGGGAAGAGAAGCGCGGAAGCCACACATACACCGCCTCCGCGGTATTCGGCGCACTGAACGCGGCAGCAGAGCTTTCAAAAATTTTAGGCAAGGAGGCCAATGAACGGCGTTACCGTGAGGCTGCACGTGAAATACAAGACGGCATTATAAAACATCTGTGGGATGAGAAAGAAGGCATATTCATCAAGTCACTGAATCGCCGCGAACGCGATTTTACGTATGACCGAACCGTCGACATATCAAGCGTGTACGGCGTATTTGCTTTTGGCGTACTGCCGCAAGGTGACGCGCGGCTTGCGCGTGCTTTTGACACGACCGTCCGCAAATTAAGTTACGGAAATGAGACCGGCGGCCTTGCCAGGTATGAGGGGGATGATTATTATCGCGTGTCGGCGCAGTCTGCGGGGAATCCGTGGGTCGTGACGACGCTCTGGTACGCGGAGTATCTCATCGCAAAAGCGAAGAATGAACAGGATTTCGATCGAGTGCGCGAGGTCTTCACGTGGGCCGCGAAGCACGCGCTCCCATCGGGCGTACTCGCCGAACAAATGAATCCCCAAACGGGTGAGCAGGTCTCTGCTTCGCCGCTTACGTGGAGCCATGCCGCGTATGTGAGCGCGGTCCTCAAATATCTCGAACGGCTCGAAGAACTCGGCATTTGCGTCGCCTGCAACCCCGCCCCCTAGGGAAATACAATGGTGCCCATTGTATTTTCAATAACTTGACTCAGAAGCGATCTTGCAGCAATGTCGCGTGATGGTACGCAGCGTAATATTCGATATCGGGAATGTTCTTATCACATTCGACAAGTTGCTTGCATGTGAAGAGCTCACTACGTACACCAAGGAAAAAACAGCCGATGAGATTCATAAACTGCTTGTAGGAGAAGATCTTGAACACTTGCTTGAAACGGGGACGATTAGTGAGACGCAGTTTGCAAAAAAGGCCCTGACGAAAATAAATGCACAGGGACTCGACGAGAAAAAGTTTCTTGAGATCTGGTCTGATGTGTATGAGGGCAACAACGAGATCATTGATCTCCTAAATGAACTTCATGAGCGCAGTGTACCCATGGCAATCGTATCGACCAATAGCACCGTTGCATATGCAGCGTGCAGAAAATTCGAAACGGTACGACTATTTGAAGATTGGAAAGCGCCAATCATTCTTTCGCATGAGGTCGGCGTCACGAAACCGAACGAGAAAATATTTCGCTTGGCGCTCGAGGCTCTCGGGTGTGAAGCGAAAGATGCAGCCTTTATAGACGACATAACTGAAAACATTGAGGCAGCAAAGAATCTCGGCATGGCTGGCATTGAATACAATGCCAAAGTTCACTCGATCCAGTATCTGCGCGACGAGCTAAGCAGGCTTATAGCCCTGTAAACAATGCTTTTCGTTAACATTATTTGTGGCCTATAACGAGGTATTGACGAAAGATAATTTATGATATAAAATAGCGACAGTCAAATGGGCCCACAAAAACCCCTCAAGTAGAACACCCATTTTTGTTAAAAATGACTGTTGCTAATGTAGAAACTGTAGCACGTTGATTCTTTTCAGCAATAACTT
>LCQW01000014.1 GCA_001004345.1 Candidatus Kaiserbacteria bacterium GW2011_GWA2_52_12 | reverse complement strand
ATAAACGGAGCGATATTCCCCGCCGGTCGGTCGAGCCGAAGGCAAGCATGATCGTCTCCGCTTCCATTATCGCCTCTCTAATTCAAGGATACAGGCAAAGCACTCCACTATGTATTTATGGATTCCTGCATTTGCATTTCCCCTCCAAAAAATCCCCCCTCCAAAAAGTTTTCGGATATTGTATTTTCTGAACCTCCTCCACTGCGCGCGAAGCGCGCGGAAACCCCATCCCTCCCTACGCGGCGCTTCGCGCCGCGCGCATTTCGGCCTCTGAAAAGCCGTTGAGTTTGATTCTTGAGTCCCTATTGTACTCCGCTCGAACCTACTTTAGCAAAAATCTCGACTGATTGCGCGCGCTCCGCGCGCGTGGTGGCTTTGTACGGGAGTGGTCCGATTCGACTTCGTGCTTACTCTCTCGGGCGCGCGAGTACGCCGCGCCCTCGTCACGGATATTCGCCTGCTGGCGAATTCCGCGACCCCGCCCCGCCGCACGCTCCTCCATTCTCATCCATTTCGCGGGGGGTTTTGAAAATTGAATGGGCGGCGGGGCGGGGGCCGGGCCGTTTCCCAAACATGAAGATTTATGGGATGATTATGACGAATCTATGCATGAAATCGTCACCATTCTTGCTGCGGCAATAAAGAACCAGAAACCGGTTGAATTTGAATATATTCAAGAGGACAAGCCGTTGGGAAAACGCATTGGAAACCCGTATGCAGTTTTTGAAGGAACGCGGCAAGATGGCACGGAGAAAGTGTATGCGCACATTGTCCAGACAGCAGGTGTATCTGATACGATAAAATTATTCCCACAGTGGAGAATGTTTTTTGTCGATCGCATTTCAAACATCAGAGTCTTAGAGGATCAGCCCACCTTCACAATTGACGAGAAATATAATCCCAATTGGGAGCCTTATTCTCGAGCAATTGCAAAAATATGATTGATAAGGTTGCAACAACATCAGCAGATATTCCAAATGAGAATCTCCAAAAATTGCGCGCCGCATTTCCTCAATTTGTGAAGGATGGGCAGGTGGATTTTGATGCGCTCCACGCGTTTTTTGATAAGGAAAGAATGCTCGCCGGGCCGGAAAAGTATGGGCTTTCGTGGGCGGGAAAGAGCAATGCGGTGCGAGCTTTGCAGATGCCAGCGACGGGGACGCTTACGCCACAGGAGAAGGAAAGTAAAAATTGGGACACAACACAGAATATATTCATCGAGGGGGACAATCTTGAGGTACTGAAACTTTTGCAAAAGCAGTATGCGAATCCGGGCAAGATAAAAATGATTTATATTGATCCACCCTACAACACGGGGAAAGATTTCGTGTACAAGGACAATTTCACCGAGGGCGTGTCTGACTATTACGAACGTACTGGCCAGAGCAAGGATGGCATAAAACTCACTGCCAACCTTGAATCCAATGGCCGCTATCACAGCGACTGGCTCACGATGATGTACCCGCGCCTATTTCTGGCCAAGAATCTACTCAAAGACGATGGCGTAATCTTCATTTCAATCGACGACAACGAAGTTGCTAATCTCAGATTGATAATGGATGAGATTTTCGGGGAGGAAAATTTTGTCGGTCAGTTCAAATGGAACAGAGTCGCAAAGGCCCCGAGCCTGTCTGAAACTATACGTATAAAGTACGAGTATGTTGTCTGCTTTAAAAAAGTTGATTTAAGTAAGTTTTTTGGCAAACAATCGTACAATACACAGGGACCAGTGTGGCATAATCCAAATAAACAAAAGGAGCTATTATTTCCCGCGAAATCAATAAGAGTCCCAAAATCATTTAAAAAAGGTTTAAAATCTGCGAAATATCAAGTCGAATTACTAGATGACATCATTGAAACAGATGGACTGAATGAATTTCCGGTAAGAATTAAGGCATGCGCTGCTTGGGGACAAGAAAAAATTAACCAATATGTAAATAGTGGCAATCTATTTCAAATTAAAAAGAACATCGGGACACTGTACGCCTCTCTTCCACAAGGTGAAGATAACTTTATTGCGCCGTCAGATCTGATTTCTAAAGAAGAGTGTGGTGTCGACAATAACACAGACGCCTCTACGGAGTTGGAAAAACTTGGCGTGCCTTTCAGTAACCCCAAGCCGGTAAGTCTTGTGAAATACCTAATTAACATGGTGGCGCGCACAGACAAATCTGCCATCATACTGGACTTTTTTGCCGGTTCAGGAACTACTGCACACGCGGTTATGGCTCAGAATGCTGCAGACGACGACGGTAAGAGGAAGTGCATTTCTGTGCAGCTTCCAGAACAACTTGATCCCGACAATAAAGAAGACAGAGCTGCTTTCGACTTTCTGAAATCGATCGATAAGCCTAAGAACATTGCAGAAATTGCTAAAGAGCGTATACGACGTGCCGGAGACATGATTGGAAAGGGAGATATTGGGTTCAAGGCGCTAGCACTTGAGCAATCAAACTATCGGCGCTGGAACGTGATCACGGACGCTGATGACGAAAAGAAGTTGCTGGAGCAGGAAAGACTGTTCATCGAGAAGCCGCTCATGAATAAGTACGACGAAAAAGCGGTGGTATATGAGGTGTTACTGAAGGAGGGCTTCTCGCTCAATTCAGTAGTGTTGCAAGACAAAAAAAGTGCACTCAAGCCGTGGGTTGTGACCGATAACGAACATAAGCTAGTCGTCACGTTCGCAGATAAGGTTGCAAAGGAGCAGGTAGATGCCCTTGGCCTTGGCGAGAACGATTTGTTCATATGCCTCGACTCCGCCCTCGACGACTCGACGAAAGTAAACATTTCGAGAAATTTGAGCGTGAAGGTGATCTGAAGCTATATGTTAAATTTTTCTCTAAAGAACGAAATAGTAGACTCGACCGAGGATGTCTTGCATAAACGTGCCTCGACCCCCGTTTACGGGACGTTACTAATTTCGTGGGCAGTGTTTCACTGGGAATTTTTGTACACAGCCGCGTTCGTTAGTCAGGAGTATATATATAACCAGACTGGTCTGTTGAAGAATGATTATCTAATAAAGACCTTCTTCGACGTGGGGCATTTGTACTTTTACGTGTCGTGGGTAATGCCTTTTCTCATCACATGGCTTGTGATTTGGAAATTGCCAGATCTAGTTTTGCTGCCAGCCTTCGAAAAAGAAGAGGAGTATAGGGTCAAAAAGATTAACACGAGACTTCGACTCGAGAAGCAGGTAGTAACAGAAGAGACAAAACTGGTCGAACAAACCACAAAGAAACTGGAAGCAGAGGAAAAAAAGGCAACGAGGCAGAAAAAAGTTGAACAGGTTAGCCCGCAGGTCTTATGGGAAAAAGAGTATAAAGAGTTTCAGGCCACGCAACATTATTCGACCTTCCGGTGGCTGACAGAAGCCGTATATCAACATGGGGGGTTGACGGAATGGTACCCGCCGCATAGCTCTAGCAAATTCGGTATTTCTCAATCGCTTTTGGCATACGCTCACTCACACGAACTGATCGAGCTCGGTAAAGATAAGAATAACTACCAAACAATAAGTTTTACTGAGAAGGGAAAGTTCTTCGTCGGCAAAATTTCCCAAGAGGGGAAAATCTAAATGAAATTCAAATTCGACAGCGCGTTGGACTATCAACAGGAGGCGATTGAAGCTATCGCGGGGATTTTTGATACAGGCTCAAATGTGGTGCGAGTTGAAAACAATGCAGTATTGCGCGCCTCTGATTCTGTTGTCGGCAACGAGCTAGAGATAGACGAGGCGCGGATACTTAAGAATGTGCAATCGATACAAGAGGCGAACCACATCGAGCCAAAGAGTGCGACCCTCGGGTCGATGGATTTCTCTATCGAGATGGAAACGGGAACGGGCAAGACCTATGTGTATCTGCGTACAATTCTCGATTTACATAAGCGGTACGGGCTTACTAAATTCATCATTCTTGTTCCATCGGTCGCAATCCGCGAGGGTGTCCTGAAGACGCTTGAGCAGACGGAAGAGCATTTTAAGGATATGTACAATACCGGGTACAATCATTTTGTATACGACTCTAGCAGACTTTCGGAGGTACGTGACTTTGCGCAGTCGCTCGGTGTGCAGATTATGATTATGACGATCCAATCATTCAAGGACGAGACAAAAGTCCTGCGGCAAACGGATCGCGACGACACCTATAGCGAGAAGTCGTACATAGATTTAGTCGCCAAGACGCGGCCCATCGTGATTATGGACGAGCCGCAAAATATGGAGTCCGAACTTTCGCAGGCGGCAATCGGCGAACTCAAGCCGCTTTTCCGGCTCCGATACAGTGCGACTCATAAAGAATTGCACAACCTTATGTACCGTCTTACGCCCGTTGAGGCGTATCGTCGCGGATTGGTGAAAAAGATTCAAGTATTCGGTGTGCGCGATAACGACAGCGGAGCTTTTGTGTTTCGAGTAAAAGACATCGAAGCAGCACGGGGGGCGACCCCAAAGGCGACAGTGGTACTTGAGAACAAGAACGCTGCGGGTGTGTATGCGGAGAAGGAAATGAAATTGAAATATGGCGATGATCTTTTCAGCAAGACGAAAAATGAGAAATATGCAGGGCTGACAGTAGCCGATGTGAATGCGCAGCACAATCGGGTCGAACTCTCAGATGGCAATTTCTGCCAGCTCGATGCTACTACGGAAAATAAGGAGGAGATATTCCGGACTCAGGTACGGGAGACTATCAAAGCCCACTTAGACAAACAGGAAAGCTTGGATGGCCATATTAAAGTACTCTCGCTTTTCTTTATCGACAAGGTGGATAATTACGTTCACGACGACAGTCTCATCCGCACGATATTCACGGAAGAATTCGAGCGGCTCAAGCACAATTACCCACGATTCAAAAGGACGTCCGCTGCAAGCGTGCACAAGGGGTATTTCGCCAGCAAAAAAGTTAAAGGGGTGCTTGAGTATCAGGATACACGTGGAGATTCAAAACCAGATAAGGAAGCGTACGATCTCATTATGAGAGAGAAGGAACGGTTGCTTTCATTTGATGAGCCGGTATCGTTTATTTTCTCGCACTCGGCGCTCAAGGAGGGGTGGGACAATCCAAATATATTTCAGATTTGTACGCTTAGAGAAACCCGTTCGACGATGAAAAAGCGGCAAGAGATAGGACGCGGCTTGAGGTTGCCGCTTGATGTGTCCGGAGTGCGTGTTCGAGAACCGGATATAAACATTCTCACTGTGATTGCAAATGAGAGTTACCAAGAATACGCTTCGGCGTTGCAAAAGGAGTTTAATGAAGCGGGATATGTCGATACACCTGAGACTATAAATGCAAAAGAAAAGCGGATGTTGGTGAAAGCGGCTCCAAAAAACCTAGAATCGGAAGTTTTTAAAGCGCTTTGGGAACGTATCAGCGCGCGTACACGTTACAGCATCGAGCTGAAAACCGATCTGCTGGTCACACAAGCGGTCGAGGAGATAAACAAGCGCGACATTTCCAACCTTGTAGTCACAGTAGACAAAGTCACGATTGATTTTGGCGAAGATGGAGAGGTAAAAACCATTTATGCGGGAAGTCCTGTAGCAGGCGCTCGCATCAAAAGAGACATTCGCATCGGGAATGTAGTTGATCGTGTGGCGCGAGAGACGGGTATTACCAGAAAGACCGTTCTGGAAATACTTTCGCGAGTAGAGAATTTGGATTTGCTCTTCGGGAACCCGGAAGAGTACATTCGCAGTGCGATTGTTGTCGTGCGTGGCGTACTAAACGACCTGCTCATCAACGATGGCCTGAAGTACGTACCTACTGGTGACGCGTGGGAGGTTGACCTACTGTTTACTGATTTTGAAGTTTTAGAGAGAAAGAGCATCGTCGGCGGAGAGAAGTCAGCTTTTGACCGAGTGCCGTATGATAGCGAGGGTGAGCGTAAGTTTGCTGAGAGTTTGATAGCGAGCCCGAATGTAAAGTTGTTCACAAAGCTGCCGCGTGGATTCAGAGTTGATACACCGCTTGGCGTATATATCCCGGACTGGGCAATCGTGTGGAGTCCTAATCCAGCGCAAGTCGGTGGTGAGAAACTTTACTTGGTGCGCGAGACGAAGTTTGGGTATAAGGATTGGAAAAAGGAATTGCCGCAAGCGGAATTGCAGAAGATATTCTGCGGACGTAGGCATTTTGCAGCAATAAAAGCCGACTTTGATATTGTAGAGCAGGTTGATTTGAGGGATTTAGTGAGACGCGATTGAAGTCCCGGGGAAACTTTAGTACCGATAATTATACCACTTCCTACCGAAAAAGCAAGCTTTTGCTGCCAACTATATGAGCCGTTTGGCTGGGGTAAAATACGAGCATGGCAGACGAAGATACAACGCAAACTCCTGCGCCTGTTGCAGAACCAGCTGCGACACCGCCGGAGGCGGCTACGGCTCCCACGGAGCCGGAAGCGACGCAAACCCCGCCCGAAACGCAAACGGCTCAAGTACCAGTAAATGAGCCGTTGCCTCCAGAAGTTGAGCCGATTGCGCCGACTCCCGCGCCGGAGCCGCCACAGGCGGCCAGTGCGCCAGTAGCGGCAACACCCACGCATCCCGCCCGCGATTTGCTCGTGAAAGCCCGCGCCACGATTCAAGACCGGAAGCGAAAGAAGCTTGAAAAGATTCTTGAGCTTTTGGGCAAGAAAGAAAAAATCACCAACGACGAAGTAGAGAAACTTCTGCACGTCTCGGACGCAACGGCAACTCGGTATCTCTCTGCATTGGAAAAGGAAGGAAAAATCCAGCAAGTCGGAAAAACGGGGAAAGCAGTCGAGTACACGCGCATTTGAATTTGAGTGCAAGGAGGCAGAAAATCGGACGTGCAATGAGATATACAAACGACGCGCAGCCGCACGAAGCGCGGCTGACCCATGCGCCTGACCAGAGACAGGCGCATGCATAAAATAGGTGCCTTCCGGACGGGCGGGGTATCTCGCTAGGGAACGCTGGACCGAGGCCGGCCCGCGCAAGCGGATGACCAGCTATGTACGAGAAATCGGAAGTGAAATGCTGACCGCGGGTGGGGGGAGCTGCAGCGCGCTAGGAGGCTCCAAAAGCCGAGGCACAAACCCGAACGGAGCGGCAGCAATATGAGACTGCCCACCCCACTCGATGGAGCGCCGTAGGCGCACCGATACTGCCGGACGAGCCCTAGCGAGATACCCTGCCCGCCGGATGGCGGGTAGTAATTCAACATCAATACGAAGGCACTGTTCGCAACCCGTGGCATCCGCAGTGGATTTGCATTCTGGATTCCTGGATTTCAACGGCCCACTTCTTTCCATGAACGGCTCATATGGGAAGAAGTGAGCCGTTTGCCGCCCCGCCGCCCATTCCTTTTCAGAAATCCCCCCCGCAAAAAACCAGAATGGAGAGGAGCGGCAAGGCGAGGGGCGGGACGCGCGGTACTCCGCGCGTGTCGGGGTTCAGAGAGCCACCACGCGATCGGAGCGTACGAAATAATCTCAAGCCACCACGCGCGCGGAGCGGGCGAAGTCAATCGAGGTTTTTGCAAAAATAGGTTCTGGCGGAGTACAATAGAGACTCCAAAGGCGTTGGAAAAATATTGGGAATCCGAGTAAGATGAGGATACGCCACCTTAGCTCAGTTGGTAGAGCACAGCTTTCGTAAAGCTGGGGTCCCGAGTTCAAATCTCGGAGGTGGCTCAAAATGTCCTCGATATGATATAGTAGGGTCATATGCGAGTTATTGATAGACAGCTACGGCAAAAAGTTAAGCGTGCCTCCAAGAAAATGGGGCTTCCTGAGCGCGAGGTTGTGGAGCGTGCAGTTTCGAGCTATCTGGGGAGTCTTGAAGATGTTGCGGCATTACAAAAGGAATTACGCATGTGGGATATTCTCTCCGCCCGGACGATGCAGAAATACGATTTTTGACTCAATGGTATGAAGCCGGGAGACGTATGGATAGCTCATATCCCAGAGCTCGGCACGCACGAGCAGAGCGGGACGCGCCCTGTCGTTGTTGTTGCCCAGGTAGCGAAAACTGTAGCGACCATTATTCCGTGTACGTCGAATCGTTTGGCACTCCGTTTTCCATTCACGTGTCGCATCACGCCCACGCGGCAGAACGGGCTTGACCTCGAATCGGTAGCGCTCGTATTTCATATGCGAGTTATCGATGTCTCATATCTCGCGAAGAAAATCGGAGCGCTCGATAAAAAGATGCTCGCCAAAATACGCTCGCAGGCGCGAAAACTCATTGGGTAGCTATGCATAAAAGCGACCTTGAAAAAAAGATTTCGGAAATCGAAGCGGCGATGGGTGCCGCGGATTTTTGGAGCGATAAGAAGAAGGCGCAGGCGACACTGAAGGAGTATCAGGAATTGAAAGCAAAGCTTGCAGGGGGCGGCCTGCCCGGCCAGGGCGGATACGATAAAAGCAACGCAATTCTTTCTATTATTTCCGGCGCTGGCGGTGACGATGCCGAGGATTTTTCACGCATTCTGTTCGACATGTACAAAAAATACGCCGCCGCTCGCGGCTGGAAGACCGCGCTTCTTTCCTCCAATGAAAACTCGATGGGTGGATACCGAAGCATTTCGTTTGAAGTTGTGGGGTCAGGCTCATATGGCGCGCTCAAAAATGAATCCGGTGTGCATCGCCTCGTGCGCATGTCGCCTTTTAATTCCGCCGGCAAACGACAGACATCGTTCTCGCTCATCGAGGTGTTGCCCGAATTGCCCGACCAAGGCGACCTGCATATTCCAGAAAGCGATCTCGAAATTACCGTCGCGCGCTCCGGCGGTCCCGGCGGGCAAAATGTAAACAAACGCGACACGGCGGTGCGCATGACGCACACGCCGAGCGGCATCTCGGTACATGTTACATCGGAGCGAAGTCAGGTACAAAATAAAGAAAAAGCGCTCGAGATGATCCGCGGCAAGCTCTATCGCATGCGGGAAGATGCACAAGAAAAAGAATCCCGCGGCCTCTCTACCGGTGCCTCGACGAAGATCGAGTGGGGAAGTCAGATCCGCTCCTACGTGCTTCACCCGTATCAAATGGTCAAAGATCATCGCACCGACCACGAACGCCGTGACGTGGGGCGTGTGCTCGAAGGCGACATCCAGTCGTTCATTGATGCGGAGAAAACTTTGGGGAGTGGGGCGTAGAAGGTATAAGCCCACTGGCTTTTAATGCCGTTGCTCGCATCTTGTGAAAATTCATTTTCACAATTCGCTCGCTAGGCGTTATAATAAACCCTTGCTTGTGCCATGGCTATGGCCGAGGATAGCGAGTAAAACAAAAATATTTTTTTGTTTTCGAGTGGCGCAGGACAAAAATCATCCAATGATTTACTACGACAAAGTATCGAAAGTATATTCGGAGGGTATGTCGCCTGCGGTGCAGGATATTACCCTCAAGATCGAGCCCAATGAATTCGTCTCGGTCGTCGGGCATTCGGGCGCGGGGAAAACGACGCTCCTCAAAATGCTGTTCGCGGAAGTGATGCCGACGGAGGGTGCCGTATATTTCGGTTCGCACGACATCGGTAAATTGCGCAATGGCGACCTCTTGCAGTTGCGGCGCAACATCGGGACCATTTTTCAAGACTATCGGCTTATTCCCACCAAAAATATCTATGAAAATATTGCATTTGCGCTCGAAGTGGCCGGCAAGAGCGACGAAGACATAGAGGGCGATGTGCCGCACGTCCTCGATCTGGTCGGACTTAGCGAGAAGATATGGAGTTTTCCGCGGGAGCTCTCCGGCGGGGAGCAGCAGCGGGTCGCAATCGCGCGCGCCATCGTCAATCAGCCCGATGTTCTGATCGCGGATGAGCCGACCGGCAACCTCGACCCGATCAACACGCACGATGTCGTCGAAATATTGAAAAAGATCAACGACCTCGGCACTACCGTCATTCTCACGACGCACAACAAGGGTGTCGTCGATTCTATCGGCAGACGCGTGGTCACGATGGATCAGGGCAGGATCGTGCGCGACGAGATGGAGGGTAAATACGTCATATAATAGAGGTATGTTCTGGATCAATACAAAACGGATCGCGCGCCATGGTCTCATCGGCTTCATCAGGAACGGCTTCATTTCGCTCGCGGCTGTCCTCGTCATGACCATCACGCTGTTCGTGGCCGCGCTTCTTCTGATCGGCGGCGCGGCGCTCACCTCCACGCTCCAGTCGCTGACCGATAAAGTCGACGTGATGGTCTATTTCACTACGTCTGCGACCGACGCGCAAATACAAGAATTGCAAAAAAATCTGACTGCATTACCGGAGGTTGCTTCCGTCACCCCCGTTAGTCGCGACCTCGCGATAGCGCAGTTTCGCGAACGCCACAAGAATGACCAACTTACCATCCAAGCACTCGATGCGCTGGGGAGCAATCCGCTCGGTGCCTCACTCGAAATACGTGCTAGGGAAACATCACAGTATGAAGGTATTGCAAAATATCTCGAGGTGCAGCAAGTGTCGCAAACAGGGCCCGGCGCCGTCATCGATAAAGTCAACTTCTTCCAAAATAAAACGGCGATAGATCGTCTTACCAACATCATAGATACGTCGAACCGCGTAGGTGCCGCGATCGCTATTATTCTCGGTGTTGCATCGCTCTTGATCGTTTTCAACACGATACGTCTGGCCATTTACACGGCACGCGACGAGATCGGCGTCATGAACATAGTGGGCGCGTCGCACTGGTATGTACGCGGACCGTTTATGATCGCGGGGGTACTCTACGGCTTTACGGCGGCGCTCATCGTGCTCATTATTCTCTATCCGCTCACGGCGTGGCTGGGGCCCGATTCTGAGATATTTCTTGGCGCCGGCGTTTTCAATGTATTTACGTACTATGTTGATTCATTCGCGTTCCTGTTTCTCGCTATCATGGGTTCCGGGATCGCTCTCGGAGCTGTTTCTTCGTACCTGGCCGTTCGCCGCTATCTAAACGCCTGATGCGCGTGATACAGTAGGTGGTATGAAATCTGCGCGAAAAGGTCACAAATATATCTTTGTGGTAGGCGGGGTCATGTCGAGTGTCGGCAAGGGAGTCGCTGCCGCCTCCATCGGTGCCATTTTGCAGGACAAGGGTCTCAAGGTGACGGCGATGAAGATTGACCCGTACGTCAACGTCGACGCAGGCACCATGAATCCCACCGAACACGGCGAGGTTTTTGTTTTGAATGACGGCATGGAGTGCGATCAGGACATGGGAAACTATGAGCGATTCTTGGGTGTGGATCTCTCCCGCCTCAACTACATGACGACCGGGAGTATTTACCTCAAGGTCATCCAAAAGGAGCGCAATCTTGAATACGAAGGACGCTGCGTTCACGTCGTTCCCGACATACCGCTTGCGGTCATCGAGCAGATCAAGCGGTGTGGCGATAAGAATGATGTCGATGTCGTCATTATCGAAGTGGGCGGTACCGTAGGCGATTACCAGAATGTCTTGTTCCTTGAGGCGGTCCGACTCATGAAATTTGAGAACGCGGGTGACGTGCTGCTGGTGCTCGTAAGTTATATTCCTGCACTCGGTGTCGGAGGCAACGAGCTCAAAACCAAACCGACCCAGCACGCCGTTCGCTTCCTCAATAGTTCAGGATTGCAGCCCGACATGGTGCTGGCGCGCTCCTCCGGTAGTATCGATGCGAAGCGCAAAGAAAAGATCGAGTACATGTGCGGGCTTGAGAAGGGAAGCATCATCGCGGCTCCCGACGTCCAGTCCATCTATGACATTCCACTCAATTATGAGAAAGATCACCTCAGCGATTTCATCTTCAAGAAGCTCGGTGTCGGCTCGAAAAAAGAGAATGGCCTTACCGAGTGGAAGAAACTTTCCGACAACGTGAAGCACGCGAGCGAAACCGTGAAGATAGGCATCGTCGGCAAATACTTCGATACCGGCAATTTTGTCCTCTCCGACGCCTATATTTCCGTCATTGAAGCTATTAAACATTCGGCGTATGCGCAGAAACGAAAGCCGGTGCTCACGTGGATCAACTCCAAAGATTTTGAAACGGGAGAAAAACAGGTTTCCATGTTGAAAGACTTTGATGGCGTCATCGTACCGGGCGGCTTCGGTAAAAGCGGCATTGAGGGGAAGATACAAGCCATTGAGTATGCGCGGGTGAACAAGGTCCCGTATCTCGGCCTTTGCTATGGCATGCAGCTTATGACGGTCGAATACGCACGCCACGTCGCCGGGCTGAAAGACGCCAACACGACAGAAATCAATTCAAAAACCACGCATCCGGTCATTGACATTATGCCGGAGCAAAAAAAACATATGGCGGAGAGTAAATATGGCGCGACCATGCGTCTCGGTGCCTACCCATGCCTCCTCTCAAAAGGGACGATTGCGGCGGAAGCCTACGGTACAGAGGAAATCTCCGAACGTCACCGTCATCGCTACGAAGTAAATCCCGACTATATTCCGCAGCTCGAAAAGGCCGGTCTCGTGTTTTCGGGGAAGTCCCCCGACGGCATACTCATGGAAATCGCCGAACTCCCAGAGAGCGTGCACCCGTTTTTTCTTGGCACGCAATTCCACCCGGAACTAAAAAGCCGACCACTTTCTCCGCATCCGCTGTTCAACACGTTCATCAAGGCGGCGATAGCGCGAAAAAAAAGACAATGATCTCCCTCGTCTCCCTCAACGTTGAGCGCTCGAAGCATCTCGATGTTGTTATTCCGTTTCTGAAAGAGCGACAACCAGATGTTGTATGTTTGCAGGAATTGTGCGAAGCAGACATTCCTGTGTATACAGAATTATTTGGTATGCCGCCGTTCTTTAATCGCGGGACGAAACAATTCGCCGAAAGTGAAGCGAAAGTCGAGGGAATAGGTATTTTTTCCCGGTTTCCATTTATACGGACGCACGTCGAATACTATTGTGGTGACGGTACCACCGTGCCTGAGTCCGTTTCTCGTGATCCGAATACATTCAACAAGTCAAATCGTTTCGTTGCAACGTGTGATGTTGAAAAAGACGGAGAGATATTCCGGATCGCGACGACGCATTTTACGTGGACCCCAAAAGGCGAGCCGAGTGAACGGCAGCGCACTGATCTTGAAGCGATGTTCCTGATACTCGAAGGGTATCAGCAATTCGTGCTCGCGGGAGATTTCAACGCGCCGCGCGGCGGGGAAATATTTACCAAGATCACCGACCACTATTTCGATAATATTCCCCCGTACTACAAGACCAGTCTCGACATCAATATTCATCGATCAGGGGTGGAGCGACGGCACGAACTGTTCGACAAAATGGTCGATGGCCTCTTTACCACGGCAGACTACCGCGCGTCCGATGTACAGCTTGTATTCGGTGTCAGCGATCACGCGGCAGTCGTAGGAAATATTTCGAAAAGAGCCGTTTCTTGAGCTTGAAGAATGACGGTCACGTGATAGCATAATGCATGGGTGTCAAGATCATCCGTGAAGGGTTTACGTTTGATGATATTCTCATCCGTCCTGCCGCGAGTAGGATGGAACCGTCTGAAGCGTCGATCAAGACGTCTATTGCCGGAATCGAACTCAAGATCCCGTTCCTTTCCGCTGGCATGGACCGCGTGACCGAGGCGCGCATGGCGATTACGCTCGCCAAGCTCGGCGGTCTCGGCGTCATTCACCGCAACTGTTCAGTGGAAGATCAGGTTGCAATGGTCCGCACCGCGAAGAAGGCTGGTGTGAAAGTTGCCGCTGCATGTGGCCCTTTTCATATGGAGCGCGCGAAAGCGCTCGATGAAGTCGACTGCGATGCGGTCGTTATCGACTGTGCGCATGGACATAATTTGAATGTCGTTGACAGCGCGAAGCGCATCAAGGGATCGCTCAAATATGCAAAACTCATTTTCGGCAATATTGCGACCGCGGAATCGGCGGAAGTTGTTTGCACATTTGCGGATGCCATCAGAGTGGGTATTGGACCCGGTTCTATCTGTACGACCCGCATTATTTCAGGAGTCGGCGCACCTCAACTCTCGGCCATCATGGAAGTCGCTGGAATAGCCTCAAAGAAAAAAGTATCAGTGATCGCCGATGGTGGCATTCGTACATCGGGCGATATTGCAAAGGCGCTTGCGGCTGGCGCCTCGGCCGTGATGCTCGGCAATTTGTTTGCGGGTACAACCGAGGCGCCGGGGAAGGTCATCACGAAAGATGGAAAAAAATTTAAAGAGTATCGCGGCATGGGCTCTGCAGCGGTCATCAAAAGTGCGTCGGGAAAGGAGCGCTATTTTACGCATGGCCGGAAAGCGGTACCGGAAGGCGTCGAAGCATTGGTGCCGTACAAGGGATCGCTCGTCGATGTGGTCGCGACCCTTGCATCGGGCGTACAAGTGGGCATGGGATATGTAGGCGCTCGTACTATTTCTGAATTTCAGCGCAAGGCGCAATTCATTCACATCACGCACGCGACGATCACGGAGGGCAAGCCTCATTCGCTCTCCGCTATCGTCACGTAGATTTTTCGTCTCGCCCGTCGTAAGCTGTCAGAATGTACGACGTTGCGCCTCTTCTCATGACGTTCCTTGTATCATTCGCTGCACTTATGCCGTTTCCGATCCGTGCCGTTGAATATACGGCGCGAGCATTGCGTCCGCCTTCGCCGCATGCGAGTGTCCTTTTCGCCGGAGACATGATGTTTGATAGATCAATTCGTACCACTATTGAAAGTCGTGCGAGAAACGAGGGCGGCTTGCCCACCGAAGCCTTGGCGAAGGCGGGAGATTTTATTTTTTCATGCATTGATCCGCTGCTTGCAAAGCACGATCTGGTCGTTGCGAACCTCGAAGGCCCGATCACGGCATACAAGTCCGTGAGCGCCACCTCGACTCCGGGCGATGGCAATAATTACACATTTACGTTTCCTCCTGCAACCGCACCTCTCCTCCATGCGCACAATATCCGTGTCATGAATCTCGGCAACAATCATATGTTGAATTTTGGTCGCGTCGGATACGTCTCGACAAAAGAATATTTATCGCAGGCGGGCGTTTCCTTTTTCGGTGACGTTCCCGGCGACAGTATGATATATCATACTGCCCCGAATGGCGTACCCCTCGCGTTCGTAGGGTTCAACGATTTCGGCGGATCCGCAAGCTCGACCCTTGCGTATATCAAAGAAGCACGGGCGAGAGGGGATATGCCGATCGTGTACACACATTGGGGCGAAGAATACATGCCCGCGACCGATAGGGAGAAGTTGCTCGCGCACGAATTTATAGATGCCGGAGCCGAGATCGTCATCGGATCGCACCCACATGTCGTGCAGGAGCGCGAGATATACCATAGCAAGCTTATTTATTATTCGTTGGGAAATTTTATTTTCGATCAGTATTGGAACAACGACGTGAGCCACGGGCTGATGATCGAGGTCATCCTTACCACTCACGGTGTGCGGTCGGTGAAAGAAATCACGGTAGTTCTTGGCCGCGACCGACGGACGTGTGCACTATGACGTTAACAAACGTGGCCGCGTGTGCGAGCGCCATACTGGCAAAGCTATAGTTCACCGTTCTTTATCTGTTTGCGCACCTGCGTGGCGAGCGTGTTGAAATAGTGCAGGTTGTGAAAGGTGGTGAGCTTCATGCCGGTCAGCTCATGCGCCCGCATGAGCGAGCAAATATAGCTGCGCGAATATGTTTTACATACATCGCATGTGCACGATGGGTCGAGCGGCTTGTTGATATCCTTAAGAAAGCGCCGGTCGTTGATCTGTAGTCTGCTTGTCCTGAGCGAAGTCGAAGGGCCCCTCGAGGTGAATACCGTTCCGCGGCGCGCATAGTGTGTCGGCGCGATGCAGTCAAATGTGTCGCCGCCAGCCGCGACAATTATGGAAAAATCTTCCGGATGCCCGATGCCGAGGATATGTCGCGGCTTATTTTCCGGAAGATTGTCGGAAACCGCGCCGATGACCTTTTTCATCGACTGCTTGTCGTACCCGAATTCACCGCCGAAACCAAAGCCATCGAAATTCATGGCACCGATGATCTGTGCGCTTTCAATACGCATTTCCATGGAGCCGCCACCCTGCACGATGCCGTAGAGTGCCTGTTTATGATTTTTCTTCGCATCGAGACACTCCGCGGCCCAGCGATGTGTGGTGTCGATGGATCTGCGCATGTATTCGGCGCTCGAAAGCGGCGACGGGCACTCGTCAAATGCAAAAATAATATCAGCGCCGAGCGCCTCTTGTACCTTGATTGATTCTTTCGGTCCGAGAAATAATTCCTTGCCGTCGATAGGGGAGCGGAAACGGACCCCATGTGCAGTGATCGTGAGCGAGCGTGGCTGCGAACCCTCCAGTATTTTTTTGTCCTGTTCCGACCGCAGCATTTTGCCGACCCCGTGGTCGGTGCCGAATCCCAAGCTGAATACCTGAAAGCCGCCGGAGTCGGTCATGAGCGGCTTATTCCAGCGCATGTACTTGTGGAGGCCGCCGGCCTTTTTGATGAGCTTTTCACCCGGCGCAACGTGCAGGTGGAACGTGTTGCATATCAGTACTTGCGCGCCCACATCTTCTACCTCGCTCGTATCGAGTGTGCGTATCGTCGCGCGCGTCGCGACCGGAACGAATGCTGGTGTCTCTATATCGCCGTGCGGTGTGTGTATCACGCCCAGCCGTGCGCGGCTCCTCTTGGATTTCTTCAATATCTTGAACGAAAACATCGCCGCAGCATACTCGAAATTCCGGCTCATGCCACCAAAAGGAACCCCCGGCTTAGCCGAGGGTAAAGTTTTCGCTTTTTTGAGCTATCAAATAATCTTCCGCCTGCGCGATGCAGAGCCCCGCTCGCAACACAGCGTACTTTTCTTCGATGCCTACATACGGATGCGGTCCTATCTGCGGCATCACGTAGAAGCCGCGCGGCCGGAGCACGCGGTGCACTTCCGAATAAAACGTCCCACGCGGCCGGTATCCTTCCGCGGCCATCATGATGTAAACATCGAACATATCGTTCGCGAAGGGCAATCGCTCAAAGTCGCTTTGCACGAACCTGTCCCCTCGATCGCGCGCACGCGCATATTCGAGAAGATTGGGCTCAATGTCGAGCGAGGTATAGACGTTGTCGATGCGAGCATAGGTAAGCTGTGCCTTTACTCCCGCTGCCGTGAGGCCGGTCGCCGAAGCTGTCTCAAGTATCTGGATCGGCTCTGGCAGGTGCGACATCAGGCGCAGAAGAAAATGCACCATTCGTCCGATTTCCGCACCCTTCTCGTCGAGTTTGCAGTCGAGCGCAAACTTCTCATACCGCGGCGCATCCGAGTAATCGCCGGTCGTCGCGTAAAAAACCATCTCGTCGCGAAGCCTGCTGTCCAACATTGCCGTCTCCTTTGGAAGTTCTCCCGTGTTTATACGCTAATCTCACCAGTTGAGCAACGGCTAGAAATAGGGCACTATGGTGAAATATTGCGGCAACTCCGCAGTACATTGCGGGATCATCTAATGGTAGGATGCGACTCTCTGAAAGTCGTCATCTTGGTTCGAGTCCAAGTCCCGCAGCCAAGGTTGGAAGTATCGAGGCGACCTAATCCCCCCGAGAAACCATCCCTCTATTCCGACACGACATACCTGCTGAGAGCAGTATTCAAAACAAAAAATCACCGACACAAATCGATGATTTTTTGTTTCAGTTTCTTTTACTCTTTAGAACCAATACAATACCTACATGGAGAGTGACGAAGACCTCATAGCTGCATATTTGAACGGAGACGAAGACGCTTTTACCCGATTGGTGGAACGACATCTTAAATCTGTATATTCTTTTACCCTCAGATTTGTAGGCAGTCAAAGCGATGCTCAGGATATCGTGCAAGAGTCCTTTTTTAAAACATGGAAAAATCTCAAGCGATATTCGAGTCAGAGTGCCAGCTTCAAAACGTGGCTCATGCACATTGCCCGCAACACCGCCATTGATTTTTTACGCAAGCGTAAGCACATTCCATTCTCCGAATTCGATAACGAAGAAGGAAACAGCGTGTTTGATAATCTGCCGGATGAGACACCTCTCGCGGAAGAACTGCTATCCAATGTGCAGGATGTTAAGGATGTTGAATGGGCAATATCCCAACTTTCTCCTTCATACCGTGAGGTACTCCTACTGTATTACGAAAGCGATCTGACATTTGAAGAGGTAGCCGGAGTTTTAGAAGCGTCGGTTAACACTGTTAAAAGCCGCCACCGCCGCGCGGTTATAGCGTTACGAAAGTTGCTGCTGCACCGAAAATGACAGCAGGAACGTATATACAACCATGACCAGCAAGCGCAATATGGCATTTTTTACGGAAGTGGAGCCGCCCGAGGGTCTTTTTAAGGCGGTTCTTGCTCGTATCGCGCTTGCACGCCGTCGCGCCGCCCGAATTAAGCTGGCGGCGCTCGGCACGGTCATACTAGTATCCGGCGCAGCACTCGTCCCCGCAGTGAGCTACGCAGTGCAGGAGTTTTACACTTCCGGCTTTTACGATTACCTTTCACTTTTCTTCTCCGACAGTTCGGTTGCGTTTTCGCACTGGCAGGAGATATCACTTTCCCTTGCAGAATCGTTGCCCTCGCTCGCCGTACTTCTGCTGGTCGGTTTTGCCGCCGCGTTTCTATGGTCACTCCGCCGTGCTGTGCGGAACGCTGGCGCAGCATTTAATCCTATACGTCTTGCATAATTATGGAGGAATTCAAGAAATGGGTCCCATCAGAAAAAGTGCGCTGGGTATTGTACGGTCTCGGCATTTTATTTGTCGCGCTGCTCATATTTCACGCTGGCGTAGTAACTGGCTCGCACCGCCATTTCCCCGGCAGGGCTGGCCCGGGCTTTGGGTTCCGGGGACCCGGATTTAACGTGCAGCTGCCTCGCGGCTTCATTTCTAACGGGCACGGTTCGGTGGGGACGATACAAAGCATCTCAACCTCCTCTCTTAGCTTAGAAACCCGCGACGGTGCCACGCAGACTGTTCTGTTGAGCGATAAGACATCAATCCGTACGGAGTCTGGCGCTACCAGCTCGACCGCGTTGTTGGTCGGCCAGCAGGTTATTATCCTCGGCACTCCGAATGACGATGGCACGATTTCTGCCGACCTAATACGCACCACACCAAGTCCTATCCGCAACTCCATAAGACAATAAATATGTTTAGCGGCATCAATAATTTGTATACCCTCATATCTCATAACATCGCGCACTGGTATCGAGCGATAAAGAAATACGCAGTTGCTCATAAATTCGTGAGCGCGGTTATTGCTCTTGTGATCATCGGGGGTGGCTGGTGGACGTATGGCCATGTTACGGCCGCAAGTGCCGGGACGCGTTACGTCCTCGGTACAGTTGAAAAAGGAACAGTCATAGCATCTGTATCCGCATCCGGCCAAGTTTCAACCACCAATCAGGTGGACATTAAGCCGAAAGCCTCTGGTGATGTCACCTGGGTCGGGGTTAAAGCTGGAGACGTTGTTCGTGCCGGGCAAGCACTTGCCCAAATAGACAGCACCGACGCGAAACAAGCGATAGCCGATGCCGAGCAGTCACTCACGCAAGCAAAACTGCAGTTCCAAAAAGACTCGGCGCAGGCGCCTATCGATTATCAAAAGTCGCTTGAAGCGCTCGATGATGCAAAGACGAATTTAAGTACCACTTATAACGATACGTACAATACCCTCTCGAATGCGTACCTGGATCTTCCGACAGCGGTGACGGGTATGCAGAATATTCTCTACGGATACGACATAAGCGGCAAGAGCAACAGCCAATGGAACATAGATGCTTTCAAGAACAGCGCGAGCAAGGATAACACCACCATTCGCACTTTTGCGGATATCGCGGAAAGAGACTACAGAATCGCGCGCGCAAAGTACGACCAAGCGGTACTGGACTTCAAAGCATTAAGCCGCTCCTCGAGCACCGACGCACAAGAGGGCCTTCTAACCTCGTCGGTGGATACTACGACCGCCATAGCCCAGGCGCTCCAGAGCGAACTCAATCTGCTTGACGCGGTTGTCGATGACACCACCACGCACGGTTTTACGGTGAGTTCTACTATAACGACCATGCGCACCAACGCGCGAGGATATCTTTCAACCACCAACAGCAACCTCAGCGCCCTGCTCAACCAGCAGAAGTCGCTCGACGCCGCAAAGAAAACCATCCGCGACGACGAGCGCACTATCGAGATTTACAAAATAGGCAACGCGACGGGCGACAACCCAATAAGTCTTCAATCTTCACAGTACAGTATTGCCGACCAAGAGCGAAAATTGCGACAACTCAAAGATAACCTCGCCGACTACACCATAACAGCTCCGTTTGCAGGCACTTTAGCGACACTCAGTGTAAAACGGTTTGATACGGTTTCGACCGGAAGTTCCGTCGCGACGCTCATCACAAACCAAAAAATAGCCCAGCTTTCTCTCAATGAGGTGGATGCGACAAAGATCAAGCTTGGCGATAAAGCGACACTTACCTTCGATGCTATAGACGGACTCACGCTGACTGGCTCGGTCATAGAGATGGATGCGGTGGGGACCGTTTCGCAGGGGGTGGTCAGTTACAGCCTAAAAATAGGGTTCGACAGCGGAGACGATCGCGTGAAGCCGGGTATGACCGTCAACGCAAGCATACAAACAGCGGTAAAGCAGGATGTACTGGTGGTGCCTTCAAGCGCGGTAAAAACTCAAAACGGCGCGAGTTATGTGCAAGTTTTTAACCCTGCACTCACGGACACTGGAAGTACCCAAGGAGTAGTCTCAAAGGTTCCACCGCAACAGGTTACCGTCGAGGTAGGTATTTCCGATGATACGAGCATGGAAATACTCTCTGGTCTGTCAGTTGGACAGCAAATCGTTACGCGTACTTCTTCTGGCTCTGCAACCACCAATAAGCCGGCAACGACTAATGCCACCAGGGGAGGCTTTGGGGGAGGTGGTATTCGTTTATGATCGAAATTAAAGATATCACCAAGACCTACGGGTCTGGCGATACCGCGTTTCAAGCGCTGAAGGGCATTTCTTTTACTATCAAGGATGGCGAATTTATCGCGATTATGGGGCCGTCAGGTTCAGGTAAATCAACTCTGATGCATATTTTGGGATGCCTCGATACACTGACAACGGGGACATATTTTCTTGATGGTAAGGACGTGTCTACACTCACCGACGAGGAGTTGGCCGAGATTCGCCGGCTCCATGTTGGCTTTGTATTTCAAAGCTTCAATCTTCTCCCGCGCACAACCGTTATGCGAAATGTGATGTTGCCGCTCATCTATGCGGGCGTGAGTGATGAAGAAAGAGATGAGCGATCAAGAAAAGTTCTTAGTGCGGCGGGTATGACGGAGTCACATTTTTCTCATTTGAGTAATCAACTTTCGGGAGGGCAGATTCAACGTGTTGCGATTGCACGAGCGTTAGTGAACGATCCATCTCTTATTCTTGCCGACGAACCGACAGGAAATCTTGACTCGAAAACTGGCGAGATTGTACTCGGCACTTTTCAGAAGCTGAACCGAGAGCATGGTCGCACTGTTATTTTAATTACGCATGAACACGACGTAGCCGAACACGCAGAGCGCATTATCACGCTACGCGACGGTGTCGTTGTAACAGATTCTAAGTCGCACGCGCGCAAGCACGCAAAACATCATGAAGTTTAGTGATATTACGCACGAAACATACGCCGCACTATCGGCAAATAAAGTTCGGTCGGGACTAACCATTCTTGGTATCGTCATCGGCATCTCATCGGTTATCGCGATGGTCTCGATTGGTACGGGAGCATCGAATACCATCTCATCGAGTATCGAATCGTTGGGGTCTAATCTTATTCAGATTACGCCCGGCGCACAGCAGATGCGGGGATTTGGTGCTTCAAGCGGCCGTGGTGGTGCAAAGACGCTCACGAACGAAGACGCGCAGGCAATCGCGGAGCAAGTTGCTGATGTTGAGGCGGTGGACTCGCAGGTGTCCAGTAGGTATCAGATTACCGCAAAAGGCACGAACACGAATACGAGCGTGACGGGTGTTACCGCGAACTATTCTCAAATCCGCAATGTAGAAGTGGCCGAAGGGTCATTTATTTCAGACACGCAGAATAATTCGGCCTCAAAAGTCGCCGTGCTTGGGCCTACAACGCGCGACGATCTCTTTGGAGAGGGCACAAATGCTATCGGCCAAGCAATCCGCATTAACGGCTTGGAGTTCAAAATAATTGGCGTTACGGTTGCAAAAGGCGGAACTGGTTTCCAAAATCAGGATGACATTATTTATATTCCTGTCAGAAGCGCACAGCGATATCTTTCAGGCGATCAGTATTTAACGACAATCGCCGTGCAGGCAACGACGCCGGAAGTTATGACGCAGGTGCAGGCAGACATCATCCTGCTTCTTTTAGACCGCCATAAAATCAGCGACGCGGCATTGGCTGATTTTAGCGTCCTTAATCAGAACGATATTCTTTCGACCGCTTCCAGTGTCACTTCAACGCTTACATACCTCTTGGCGGCCATTGGTGGTATCTCTCTATTGGTTGGCGGCATCGGCATCATGAATATGATGCTCACGACGGTTACAGAACGAACAAGAGAAATCGGCTTACGCAAAGCAATCGGCGCAAAAAAGAGCGATATCAGAGCGCAGTTCCTGGCAGAAGCAGTCGCCCTGACGGTCATCGGAGGCGTCGTAGGTATCGCACTCGGGTGGTTGATTTCTTTCGCGGTGAATCTGACGGGTCTTGTGACGACAAGCGTCTCGCTCTCGTCCGTACTTCTCGCGTTCGGTGTTTCAGCGATAACGGGAATTGTGTTCGGGTATTACCCGGCGCGACGGGCGGCAGAGCTTAATCCGATCGAGGCTTTGAGATATGAGTAGCCATTTTATTCTAACGTTATTTTCTTGTCCTTAAGGAACAACTTGCTCTGCAAGCACGACAGTAGTTCGCGCTTCTCTATCAGCGTTCCTTCGCGCAGTAAGTACTTGGTGTAATTTCTCACGTCCACGTCGATGGCGACTTTGTCCTGTTTGTGTCCGAGTACGCCCGATCTGAATTTGTTGAACCGCTTTATCTCATCTTCTATCCGCGCTCGTATCCCAAGCTCATCCATTGACTGTATCCATGAGCCCGATTAATTCCTCAATCAGACTCGGTTCATTGTTACTCGGGAGCCTCGTCTCCCTGTAAACCATCCTTCACCGGGCGTTTATAATGGCGTTTGATTGACGACGAGTGTCTTGTGCTAGTATTGGGGCATGAAGTTTCCCCGTACGAAAAAGTTGGTTTTTGTCAACAACAAAGGCGGGGTGGGCAAGACGACGCTCGCTTTCAACAGTGCTGTCGCGTTGGCAAAGCTCGGCTACAAAATCGTGCTCGTGGATCTCGATCCGCAATGTAATTTGAGTCGATTGGCGCTTGGCGAGGATTACTATACCAAAAATCTTTTCTCCGAAACTGAAAAAACTATTTATAACGTGTTGCGCGGCGTGATCGAGGGAGGCAGCGATATCGATCTGTCAGTCAAGTTCTTGCCGGTTAAGGCCGATACCAACCTCTCCCTACTTAAAGGCGATATTAATCTCTCGATGTATGAAGGATTGCTGTCCACCGCGTACGGTCAGGCTGCGGCGGGGCAGCCGATCGGATATTTTCAGACCAGTGCGATAGATCGTTTCTTGCGAGAGAGAGGTCTGTCAGATCAAGTAGATATATTCATCATCGACACCTCTCCGAGTCTCGGGATTCTCAATCAAACGATACTGCTCGGTGCGGACTATTTCGTCGTCCCCATGATGCCGGATGCGTTCAGTGTGCAGGGTATCGAAAACCTCGGGATAATTTTTGAGCGGTGGAAGATACAGTGGAAAAACACGGCGAAAGCATTGGCAGGCAATACGGAGACGAAACTGGTGCTTGGCGGCGACCCTCTTTTCATTGGTTACATAATCAATTCGTACAACGTGTACGGCAAGCAGCCAATCGCCGATCATCGGGCGTGGATGGAGAGGATACCCGAACGGGTAAAGAAATATCTTTCGGAGAAACACTGTCGCAACGGACTCGTGGAGGCGAGTTGGAAGGATCCGCTCCAGATCATACAGGATTACGGCAGAATTCCCGCGAAGTGCCAAGAGCTCGGTGTCGCTATTTTTGAGCTCGACCCCGCACTTGTCGCAGATAATCAGCAAGGAACGAAGGAAAATATTGAGAAATCGAAAGAGGAATTCACAGGGCTCACGAATTCGTTATTGAAAGTCCTGGAAGCGTACTAGTAAAAGCGTACTGGCATATCGGCTTGACGCCAGCACGGCCTCGCCCCACACTAAGGCGTGGCAATAGAGTATCCTGAGACGATGCAGGATTTCATCGATCAGTTTTCG
>LCQW01000013.1 GCA_001004345.1 Candidatus Kaiserbacteria bacterium GW2011_GWA2_52_12 | reverse complement strand
AGAAGACCCCCTGTTTCATCTGTGTGCGGATACGGGGAATCGAACCCCGACCTCGTCCTTGGCAAGGACGCGTTCTACCACTAAACCATATCCGCGAGTGAACGCGCTTGATTATACCGAAGATGAGCATCCGAGCAATTTTTCTTGTGCTCCCGCCAGGATTCGAACCTGGAATAGCAGTTCCGAAGACTGCCGTGATATCCGTTTCACCACGAGAGCAAACATTCGAATGATACGCGCCCGTTCGCACAAATACAACGCGCGCGTTACAATTGCACAAATGAACGTATCTTTGATAGTGCCACAGGAGGTCAAAAATCTCTCACAGACGCTCAAAAAAGCGGGTTTTGGGGCATACCTTGTCGGTGGTTGCGTGCGTGACCTGCTCATTGAACGTGAGCCAAAAGATTGGGATATTACAACCAATGCAACACCCGAAGAGATACAAAAACTCTTCAAAGAAACATTTTACGAGAACAAATACGGGACCGTCGGGGTCGTGACCGAGTCCGCCGATCCGCGCCTAAAAGTAATCGAGATTACTCCATATCGCATCGAAGGTAAATACTCCAATCGACGTCATCCGGACGAGGTGCATTTTAGCGACAAACTGTCGAATGACCTCAAACGGCGGGATTTTACCATCAATGCGATAGCATATGACGTTGAGGATGATACATTCGTCGACGAGCATGGGGGTCGCGAGGATCTCGCGCGAAAGATCATCAAGACCGTCGGTGTTCCGCATGAGAGATTCGAGGAAGACGCGCTTCGCATGTTGCGTGCCGTTCGTATTTCCGCGGAATTGGATTTCGCCATCGATACACAAACTGCCGCGGGCATTGCTACGCACGCGACGCTTCTCAAGCAGATATCGCAAGAGCGCATTCGCGATGAGCTCATCCGTATTTTGTTGAGCCCGCGCCCGATGCAAGCTCTGTATGTGGCTCAAAAACTTGGTATTTTAAGCTCTGTCATTCCTGAACTCATGGCAGCTATCGGTATAGACCAGAACCAAGCTCACTCATACGATGTGTTCGAACACTCGCTACGTGCTCTCCAGCATGCTGCCGATAAAAACTGGTCGCTTGAAATCCGGCTCGCGGCACTCCTGCACGACATCGGCAAACCAGCGACACGGCTGTGGTCGGACGATAAAAAAGATTGGACGTTCCATGGTCATGAAGTGGTCGGTGCAAAAATCGCGCGGAAAATTCTGAACGACCTCCGTTTTCCAAAAGAAACCATCGACACGGTGATAAAACTCATCCGCTGGCACATGTTTTTCTCGGATCCCGACAAAGTCACGCTCTCTGCCGTGCGTCGTGTCATCACAAATGTCGGCACGGAGCATATCAAGGACCTCCTGAATATGCGCATCTGCGATCGTGTGGGTACGGGCCGGCCAAAAGAGCAGCCGTTCCGCTTGCGCAAGTACATGTCGATGGTGGATGAGGCTCTTCGTGACCCCGTCTCTGTCGCAATGTTGAAGATAGGCGGTTCCCACATTATAGAAGTGGGCCTCGAAAAAGCAGGCCCCCGCATCGGCTGGATATTACATGCACTGCTCGAAGAAGTCCTTGACGAACCCCAGAAAAATACGTCTGACTATCTAGAGAAACGCACGCAAGAAATGTCAAAATTGAACGACGAGGAATTAAAAAAGCTTGGCGAGGCAGGTAAAGATCGCAAAGCTGAAGAGGACGAGGCGGCGATTCGCGGGCTCCGAGAAAAACACCACGTCAGCTAACCCTGCTTTGCTAAAGCTATGCAGGATTGTTTGCTTCGCAAACAACAATAAAAGCCGCCTCACTAGGCGGGTCTGTTTTTATAAACCCGCCGCTGTGAAGCGGCTTTCGCGAAACACGGTGAATTTCGTAAAGAGCGCGAGTGTCATTGACAAAAAACTTTTGAATCCAATCGGTGCAGAGGCACCGTTACAATGTATGTGGTTAGAAGTTATTTGTCCTTTATGATCTCGTTAGATCGAAATCACGTTGTGTTTCAAGGAACGTCCAATAGCAATACTATCGTTCTATAGGACACTGTAAAGGACATGCCTGTGGATATCTCAAAATATGCCTATATATCAAGCTCTAGTAGGATGGGGCAGTGGTCGGAGCCGTAGAATTCGGGGTGAATTTCCGCTTTTTTCACCTTTTTTGCGAGCACTTTGCTCACAAAGAAGTAATCTATCCTCCAGCCGATATTGCGGCCCCTCGCATTCGAGAAGTTGCTCCACCACGAGTAAAATCCCTTTCCCTTTTTGAATTCACGGAATGTGTCGATGAATCCTGCTTTGATGATGGCGTCGATGCCTTCGCGCTCCTCTTTTGTATACCCATGTTCGCCCTCATTAGCTTCCGGATGAGCAAGATCATCGGGAGTGTGGGCTACATTAAGGTCGCCGCAGAAAATAACGGGTTTTCCATGTGGTGAGCCTGTCTGCCATGAGCTTGTCGAAGGGGTCGAACCATTCTTCTCCAATTGCTTCAAAAACTCAAGAAATGCGGGATCCCAATGCTTGTGGCGAAGGGTGAGCCTGCTTAGGTCAGGTTTGGCATTGGGTGTATAGACATTTACGACAAAAAAGTCTTCGTACTCGGCCGCAATGACACGTCCCTCCGTATTCGGATCGCCGTATTCGTCCTTTAGTTTATATTTTTTGAGCAGTTCCTCGGGGAATCCCAAAATAACGCTTAACGGCTTGATTTTTGAGAAAATTGCGGTCCCTGCATAGCCTTTTCTGCCCGAAGATGAGTTCCAATATTCCTCATATTCCGGCAAATCTACCTCCGATTGGTGCTGTCCCGCCTTCGTTTCCTGCAGGCACACGATATCCGGTTTCAGTGTTTCTATGACCGGCGCGAGCAATCCTTTTTTATGGACACTCCGAATCCCATTTACGTTCCACGAAACGAGTTTCATGTTGATACGATACCATGCCGCGTTCATTTGTGTGGGTGTCAACTATTTTTTCGCCGCTTCCCGTGAAAGGCTTTGTGTATTTCTTTGAGATGTTTGTCGGTTACGTGGGTATAGACCTGCGTCGTCGCGATGTTAGCGTGACCGAGAAGCGCTTGCACGCTTCGTAGATCGGCACCGTTTTCGAGCAAATCGGTCGCAAATGAGTGACGGATGGTATGTGGAGTCACGTTGCGCGTGATGCCAGCTTTTATCGCGTACTGTTTCACGAGCCGCTCTATCGAACGTGGTGTAATGGCGCGCAGATCTTTGTTTACCCCGAGCTTAGTCGAGAGGCCTTTTTTTGCTCGACCATAACCGACGAACAGCGCGTCGCTCATATCGCCACGTTTTTTAAGATACGCAGCGACTGCGTTTTTTGCTGCAGCGGAAAGAAAGACGACGCGAATCTTGTCGCCCTTGCCGCGCACGGAAAACTCATCACGCGTGAGGTCGAGATCGCTTTTGAGCGCACATAGTTCGGAGACGCGGAGGCCCGTGGAAAATAAAAGTTCGAGAATTGCCCGGTCGCGCAGCGCTCCAAGTTCATCGCCTTGTGGACTTTTCAACAGCCTGTTCAATTCATCGGCTGTGATGAGATCGAGGTCACGTCCTCCTATCTTGGCAAGCTCAATGCGCTCGGGGGATAGCGATTCGAGGCCGCGTTTGCGCATATATTTGAGAAATGAGCGAAGCGCGATGAGGTAGTAATTCTGTGTTTTTTTCTTCATGTCGCCCGCAGTGCCCGGTTGACGATTGAGCCAGAGACGGAATTCGCGCACGACCGGCTCCGTGAGCTTTGCCGGTGACTCGACTTTCGTATGAGACAAAAACCGCGTGAGGTAGCGATCGTAATTCTCGACTGTCTTGATGCTTCTACCTTTTTCAATCTCGAGATATTCAAGAAATTCCGTTTTCAACGACTTGAGATTAGCAACCATCGTTTCATTTTAGCAGCTATACAGGCGGCAAACGTGCACGCTAAATGATCCTTGCTCGAACCAGGAACAGAGCTCAAAATGAGCGTACCGTAGTATGGCGACGTATACAATAAATCCCACAATAGATATAGAGACGATCGGGAATATTCTCGCTAAAAAACAAAAAATTGCGCTCTCCGCCGATTCAAAAGCACGGATAGTAGCGTGCCGCGACTTTCTCGATGAAAAATTACGGTCCAACAAAGAGTTGCTGTATGGCATCAATACCGGCTTTGGCTCTTTGTGTGATACGCCGATCTCCGAAAAAAACCTCACGAAGCTGCAGAAAAATCTGGTGATGTCTCATGCGTGCGGGGTCGGCGAGGAGGTTTCTCCCGAGATCGTGCGGCTGATGTTGCTCATGAAGATACAGGGGCTCTGTTATGGAAATTCCGGGGTACAACTTCAAACAGTAGAGCGGCTCGTATTGCTCTACAATCACGATATTTTACCGGTCGTATATCAGCAAGGTTCACTCGGCGCTTCCGGTGATCTCGTCCCACTCGCTCATCTGGCACTTCCGCTCATCGGTGAAGGTGAGGTATTTTTCAAAAATAAGAAGCGGCACGCAAAAGACGTCTTGAGAATATTCAAGTGGAAACCGATACGCCTACGCTCAAAAGAGGGGCTCGCCCTTCTGAATGGAACGCAATTCATGACTGCATACGGCGTACATTGTTTACTGAGAAGTCAACGTCTTGCGGTGCTCGCTGACACGATCGCCGCTCTGTCGCTCGATGCGTTCGATGGTCGCATTGAGCCGTTCGACAAAAGACTTCATGCAATCCGTTCACATAAAGGACAGGTGAGGGTCGCACGACACGTGAGTAATCTCCTGAAGGGTAGCCGGTTGATGCGACGAAAGAAAGATCATGTTCAGGACCCGTATTCATTCCGTTGTATTCCGCAAGTGCACGGCGCTTCGCGCGATGTTATCCGTTTTGCCGCAGATATAGTACGAACAAAGATGAATTCCATCACCGACAATCCGATCATATTTCCGGAGGAAAACGCGATCCTAAGCGGTGGAAATTTTCATGGGCAGCCGCTCGCATTCGCCCTCGATTTTCTTGCCATGGCGCTTGGTGAGCTCGGAAGCATCAGTGAGCGGCGAACGTACCAGATGATCTCCGGAGCACGCCAGTTGCCGCCCTTCTTGGTCGCAAATCCCGGCTTGAATTCCGGCTTTATGATCCCGCAATACACGGCGGCCAGTATCGTTTCGCAGAACAAACAGCTCTGCACTCCCGCATCCGTCGATTCCATAGTGTCGTCCAACGGTCAAGAAGATCACGTCAGCATGGGCGGGAACGCTGCCACGAAATGTGTACGCGTCGTGGATAATCTTGAAAAAATCCTCGCCATAGAATTGTTCACCGCCGCTCAAGCAATAGAATTCAGACGCCCCGCTACAACCTCTCCGATTCTTGAAAAAATTATTGCCGAGTATCGAAAAAAAGTAAAATTCATCCCCGAAGATGCGGTAATGTACAACCGAATCGAGCGTTCTATTCGCTTTTTGCGAAATTACCGTTCTTCAGATACTTTTTCTTCTTAAGTTTTTCCGGTAGATATGATTCTTCGTTGCCTGCCCCGAGTGAGGCCGAGGGGTACATTTTGTAGTCCTTGCCGTATCCGAGACCTTTCATCAGTTTCGTCGGGGCATTGCGCACACTCATCGGGATCGGTAGGTTGCCGAATTTCTTTACATCGTCGAGCGCCGCGAAAACGGCGTCGTACGCACGGCGATCTTTTTTACACTGCGACAGGTAGGCCGCACCGTGCGCGAGATTGATGGTCGCTTCCGGATAGCCGATCTTGTTCACCGCCTCAAAGACCGCATTGGCGACGACGAGCGCGGTCGGCTGCGCGAGCCCGATATCTTCGCTGGCAAAAATAACCATACGTCGCGCGATAAATTTAGGATCCTCGCCCGCTTCAACCATGTGCGCCAAATAGTAGAGCGCAGCATCGGGCTGTGATGCACGCATCGATTTTATGAACGCTGAAATAATGTTGTAATGATCTTCACCTTTTTTGTCGTACCGTAGATGCTTTGACTGGATCGCCTCTTTCAATGTGTCGGGGGTAATCGAGCCATAGAGCTTTCGTGTCATTTCAAGCGCGGTAATTGCTTGCCGCGCATCACCCTGCGCCATCCGCACGAGCCATTCGCGCGCTTCTTTCGGGATTTTCATCTTGGTGCGCGCGATAATTTTCCCCATTTCTTTTCCACTATGTTCATTGAGCACAAAAACACGGCACCGTGATAGAAGCGGGGAAATAATTTCAAAACTCGGATTTTCAGTGGTGGCACCGACGAGCGTGATCTCGCCACGTTCGACGAACGGAAGCAAAAAATCCTGCTGCGCCTTGTTGAAACGATGGATTTCGTCCACGAATAATACCTTCGGCTTTGACGTGAGAAGCGTGCCACGAACTCCAATCACTTTTTTGATGTCGTCTTTGCCGGCGTCAACGGCCGAAAGCTCATAAAAGTCAGCGCCGAGCGCCTGTGCGTAGATCCGCGCCAAAGTTGTCTTGCCGGACCCGGGAGGTCCCCACAAAACAAATGAGAACAGTTCTTTTTTTTCTATTGCGACGCGGATAGGCTTACCTTTGCCCGTCAAATGTTCCTGCCCGACGAACTCGTCGAGTGTTTTCGGACGAATTTGCGATGCGAGGGGCTCCATACGGGCAGTATACGCCCGCCCGTTCCGAACGGAACGTTCGGGCGGGCTTTTCCACTTTTTGTCCACATTTGTCCACAGTTGCATGATGTCGCTCACGAGGTATTCTTCCCTGATGAGTGGAAAAACAATTGGTATTTGGCTCGTCGTTATTGTCGTTGTTGGTCTCGGTGCATATTTTATTTTTAATCGTTCGATAGTAGCACCGACCCCGCAACAGCAGCAGACCCCAACAGCAACCTCAACAGAACAAGTGCAGGGACAGGATGTGTCGGTCGGTACCGGAGCGGTAGCTGCTCCTGGAACAGTGGTGTCAGTCTTATACGTGGGCAAACTTGCGGATGGAACGGTGTTTGACAGTTCAGCCGCGCACGGAAATCAGCCGCTCGTCTTTACGCTCGGTCAGCAGGGGCTCATAGCCGGATTCCAAATCGGGGTCAATGGCATGAAAGAGGGTGGTGAACGGCTCATCGCTGTTCCTCCGGCACTCGGCTATGGCGCCCAAGAGGTGAAGGATCCGACGACCGGAAAAGTCATCGTCCCGGCCAATTCGACACTCCTGTTTGATGTGAAACTCGTGAAAGTGGAGACCGCGACCTCTTCAGCCACGATAACAGCACCAACGGCGCCGAAAAAATAGTGAACGAATACGTTGCCTTTGGTAACGCGCCGAAGACGCTGTTAGGGCTTGCGCACTGGATAAGAATGTGATATCATCGCGCAATGCTTACAAAGCGTAAGAAGCAGAACGAGATCAGCAAAACTCGCCGTCACGATACTGATACAGGCTCTCCGGAGGTGCAAGTAACGCTTTTGACGCGTCGAATTGAGGAACTTTCAGCACATTTGGATAAAAATCGGAAGGATAAACACTCGCGCCGCGGACTATTGGGACTTGTCGCTGACCGCCGCCGTCATCTAAAGTTCATCGAAGGAACCAACAAGCGGGCGTACGGAATTTTGGTGAGAAAACTCGGCCTCAAAAAATAGTCGCTAATGACTAGCCACTAGGGTTTAGGGAAATTCGTAACATTTCTTTGCTTCGTGAGTTATAATCCGTGTAGCGGATCAAATTTTAATATCATTTCACTAGTGGCTATACCCTAGTGGTTAACAAACTATTCATGGCAATCATCAAACATCCGGAACAGCGCGTCGGCGTATTCATCGATACGCAAAATGTGTACCACAGCGCAAAAAATATCTATCATGCGCGGGCGAATTTCGGCAATATCCTCAAGGACTGTGTCGCCGGTCGCCGGCTTATCCGCGCACGCGCCTATTCGGTCACGACCGAAGGCGGCGAAGAAAAGGGCTTTTTCGACGCTCTCGCTAAAGTAGGCATCGAAATGCGCACAAAAGACCTGCAGATATTTTTCGGCGGCGCCAAAAAGGCCGACTGGGACGTCGGCTTGGCAGTCGATGCGATCACGGCGGCGCCAAAGCTCGACACGGTCGTCTTGGTGACCGGCGACGGCGACTTTATCCCGCTCGTTGAATACCTGCGCACCCATTCGGGCTGTCAGGTGGAAGTCGTTTCATTCGGCCGCTCGACGTCGGGCAAACTCAAGGAGGCGACCGACTACTTCCTCGACCTCGACGAAGACCCGAAGCGCTATCTTCTCAACTACCGCGGCGGGAGTACGCGTCGCTCGAGTACGCGCGGCACGCGCGACATCGAAGTCTCCGCGCCCGACGATTCCATGGCCGAACAAGGGGACGACGTCGGCAAAATCACAGGGGTGGAATAAGGAATATTCCTATCGAGGCCGGTACCAGTACATGAGACCGAGAATGAGCGCGGTTGCCGATACAGTCAATGCTTCGAGCTCGAAACCGCCGAGTAGCGTGAAGTTTTGATTCATCTTCCATCGTACATACATCTCCCACGCACCGATTACAAATACAAGAACGAATATGATAATCGCACTCAAAAGTGCCGACCAATAAATCAAGCGTTGTTTTCCTGTTTGAACTTCCATTCCGAACATGGTAACACGCTTAATACAGAGTGCACGTACTGTGCGTGTCAGTCTGGAACTTGTCTACAAATCATGTATAGTGCCCGTATTAATCAGTAGTCGTGGTGTTTGGATAGGCAGCGGCAACGCGCTGAAATCTAGACATCACCCCCTCGACAAGCTCGGGGTAAACAAAGAAACATGGAAAAGAAAATATATTCTCTCGACATCGGGGGAAAGACGATGACAGCCGAGTTTAACGACTGGGCCGATCAGGCGCACGGCTCGGTACTCTTGCGCTACGGCAATAGCACGGTCTTGGCGACCGTCGTCATGAGCGCGCGGGAATCGGAGAAAGATTATTTTCCCCTCACCGTCGACTATGAGGAGAAGTTTTATGCGGCCGGCGCGATCCTGGGATCGCGCTTCATGCGTCGCGAAGGCCGCCCTTCCGACGAGGCCGTGCTCTCCGGTCGCATCGTCGATCGCACTATTCGGCCTCTATTTCCCAAGGGAATTAAGCGCGACGTGCAGGTAATCATCACTGTCCTCTCGATCGATGAGTATGATACCGACGTACTTGCCGTCAACGCGGCGTCGCTCGCGGTCGCCACATCAAACATCCCGTGGAACGGCCCCGTTTCCGCAATGCGTATCGGCCAAGAAGCCGGGAGCGATGCCTTCATCGTCAATCCGACGTATGTGCAGCGCACCGAAGGCGTCGAGGTGCTCGACCTCCTTGCGTGCGGAAAAGACGGCCTCATCAACATGATAGAGGTGGGAGCAAAAGAAGTGTCCGAGGAAACCCTCGAAAAAGGCCTCGCGCGGGCAAGCGAAGAAATAGAAAAAATTCAGGCATGGCAAAAGAAGATCATCGCCGAAACAGGGAAGCAAAAAGTCGAATTCAAAGCACCGGTCATGACGCCCGAAATGGAGGCGGCGTTCGCGGAGATCGTCGAGCCGAAACTCAAAGCATCCGGCGGCACACTCCCTAAGCAAGACCTCGGCCCCATGAAATCCGAGTGGATGAAGTTGGCGACCGAGAAATTGCCCGATATTGCGCCGGGCCGGTTGGACGCATATTACGAAGAGCGGCTCGATGCATACGTCCATGACATCGCCACCAAAGAAGGGAAGCGGGTCGACGGGCGCGCGTTTGATCAAATACGGCCACTCTTTGCACAGGCTGGCGGTATCTCGCCGATCATTCACGGCAGCGGACTATTTTATCGCGGTGAAACGCACGTGCTTGGCGCACTCACGCTCGGCGGCCCCGGTGATGCGCAACTCATGGATACGATCGAGTATCAGGAAACGAAAAAAACATTCATGCTCCACTACAACTTCCCGCCGTTTTCAGTGGGAGAAACAGGGCGCGTCGGCGGGATGAATCGCCGCGCCACGGGCCATGGAGCGCTCGCCGAAAAAGCGCTGCGCGTCGTATTGCCGACCAAGGATGTGTTCCCCTATACGATCCGTATCGTGTGTGAATCGCTCGCATCAAATGGCTCGACATCCATGGCGAGCGTATGTGCGGGTACACTCGCGCTCATGGACGCTGGTGTCCCGATCAAAAAACCCGTCGCGGGCATCGCCATGGGCATGATGAGTGATGCAAAAGCGGGTGTATACAAAGTCCTTACCGACATTCAAGGGCCCGAGGACCATCACGGCGACATGGATTTCAAGGTCGCCGGCACCATCGATGGCGTGACTGCCGTACAAATGGACGTGAAAGTTGAAGGTGTGCCACTGAAGGTGCTCACCGAAGCGTTCGCGCAAGCGAAGAAGGCGCGCATGCAAATTCTTGATGTCATCGAAAAGGAAATCCCCGAGCCCCGGACTGATATCAGTCCTAGGGCACCTAAAATCCTCACGACGCACGTGAAAGTCGATCAAATCGGCCTCGTTATCGGTCCCGGCGGCAAGACCATCAACGGTATTCGCGAGCGCACGCTCTGCGACGACATTACGATCGAAGAAGATGGTACGGTCTTCATCACCGGCAAACAAGGGACCGCAGAGGCGGCACTCAAGGAAATTTCCGACCTCACGCGCGAGTACCTGGTGGGCGATCGTTTTGAAGGACCAGTCGTGCGCATGATGGATTTCGGCGCATTCGTAAAGATCAGTTCGAATCAGGACGGGCTCGTGCATGTTTCGGAGGTCGCCCCATTCCGCATCGAGAAAATTTCGGATGCGATCAAGATCGGCGATGTTGTTCCCGTCGTGTTGAAGGAAATAGATGAAAAAGGACGCTATAATCTCTCCATCAAGGCTGCTGATCCGGAATGGGCCGCAAAGAAAGGGCTCAAGCCATCAACTGCTGGAGATTATGGACGATCAAACAACAACGAACGGCGACGCAGGATCTAACGAACCGCTGCTCGATACACATACTGCAACTTCGGGCATTCCCAGCCACGAGGAACTATTGCCGGAGCACTCTCCCGACACTGTACAGCCACCTCCGCCTGCCATACAAAAAACTCCTCCGCCTGCAGCTACACCGACACCCGGAGCGACGCTGCAAGGACCGTTCAACGACGACATAAAAAATATTCTCAAAACGATACAACTGCCGGAACGCCGGAACGACCCGGGAGACACAGCGAAAACCGCTCACCAAGCCGCCGGAGAGCCGAAGAATTTTGTGCCGGAAGAAGCGGGAGTAAAGATCATTTCGGAAACGATCATACCCGCCGCACATACCGGTACCCCGAAAACAGGGGTGCTGCCTCTTGCAGGAGTTCCGGAACAAAAAAAGGATGCGCCGCCCTCTCCTACAACGCCCGATGTCGCTGTGTCTGTCACTCTACCAACAGAAAAAAAGGAAGAAAAAGGGGGGCCCGCAAGCTGGATCGTGACGCCACTGCGAACCCTTCGGGAAGACTTGCAGCACGTAATTACGACCAGGAAGATATCCATGGTACGTGCGGTTGCTCTTGAAGAGGATAAGAAAAAAGGGGAGCCTGTTCTCACTCCTCAAGAGATCAATGCGAAGCGCCGGCGACGGCAACATTCGTTCTCTTTGATCTTTGCATCCGGTGTTCTGCTTTTTCTGGGAGCCGCCGCTCTCGTCGGCGTCTATGTGATACAAAATCAGAGCGCGCCACAGGTGGTAATCGGCGATGACTCATCACTCATCTTTGCTGAAACAGCGGTCGAATTTCCCGTCGGAGATCAGTCGCCGGGAGACATAAAACGCGTTATCTCGCAGTCACAAGCCTCGGAGGCAGCTCTCGGCTCCATTACGCGCATAATACCTTCGCTCACATCTATCGGAGCGAGCGGTGCGACGGGCGCTCCGCGACTCGCGACCACGGCGGAGTTTTTGACCGCCCTCGGTACTCACGCCTCCGATGAGCTGGTCCGCGCACTCGGAGACAAGTTCTTTCTCGGCATTCATACAGTAGATAAAAATGTGCCCATCTTAGTCATACCGGTGTTCTCATACGATCATGCCTTCGCCGGCATGCTCGCCTGGGAAAACACGGTAAATGGCGACATGGCACCGATATTCCCCCTCGTCGCGCCTCTCACGGCGGATGCGAGCGGTCTGCCGGTGAGCCGCAAGTTTGAGGATATCGTCTTACGCAACTACGACGTCCGCGCCCTCAAGGACGACAGTGGCACTATCCAAATGTACTATTCATTCCCGACGCCCAACCTTCTCATTATCGGGGAGAGTCCCTACACATTTACCGAAGTCCTAAGCCGCCTGCAGGCGGAGCGGAAGCTGTAAACTATCCTTTATTTGCATTGTTTTGGTATACTACAGCCCATGAAACACTTGCGGCAGACGGATATAGATGAGTTTCACGACCTATTAGAAACAGAGAAAGCACAGCTGGAAGAAGATCTCGCCGCGCACGGTCGCGTGCAGAATGAATCGGGGGATTGGCAGGGTAATTCGAGTGGCCTTATGGGCGAAGAGGCGGATCCCAATGATGCCGCCGATCAGATCGAGGAGCTAGTGACCAACGTCCCGCTCGTCGAGGAGCTCGAAGCTAAGCACCACGATGTCGAAGATGCGATAGAAAAAATAGACCGCGGCACCTACGGTCTGTGCGAAGAGTGCGACGGGCCCATCCCGCTCGCACGCATCAAAGTCAATCCCTCTGCCCGCACCTGTCTCGAACACGCGGAATAATACAGCACGCCAAAGCGTTGCGCATGCGTGAATCCTGATTACAATTGCCCCACTATGGGGTCAAAGCAGGCGATCGCTTCGGGGTTTGCGCGCGTATTCGGTGCGCAGCCGATGCTTCCCAAGGCGGTCGTGGTGTCCATCGAGTGCGACATCGTGAAAGGATTGCATGCATTTACGATCGTCGGTTTGCCCGATAAGTCGGTGGAAGAAGCGAAAGACCGCATCGCCGCCGCGATAAAAAATACCGAACCGCCAGTTCCGACCAGTCGCGAGGACGGCGGATACGAATCACCCAAACGAAGCAACAAAAAAATAGTACTCTCGCTCGCGCCAGCCGAGCTCAAAAAGGAAGGTGCAGCTTTTGACATTCCGCTCGCGCTCGCGTTTCTTCTCGCGTCCAAGCAAGCAAAATTCGACCCTACGGGGAAAATATTTGCCGGGGAGCTGGGCCTGGATGGCAGTGTGCGAAAGATTCTCGGGACGCTCTCTATCGCGTCGGCAGCACAGAGTGCGGGCTATACCGACATCTACATACCGAGCGACAATGCTGAAGAGGCGTCGCTTATTACCGGCCTGCGCGTGTATGCCATCTCGTCGCTCCGCGATCTACTCGAAGAATTGTCGGGTGAGACCGACTCTGTGTACGTACCAAAAACAAATAGTACTCCGCGTGACGACGATGATGCCGCACTTGATGAGATCCGCGGACAGGAGAGCGCGAAGCGCGGGCTCATCATAGCCGCTGCGGGCGGCCACAATATCGCTCTCTATGGCCCGCCGGGGACAGGCAAAACGCTCCTCGCGCGTGCCGCCACCTCCATCCTTCCCGATCTTTCGGAAAACGAGATGGTCGAGGTAACGACCATCCATTCGCTCGCTGGCGCACTGCACGGCGGGCCGATATTCCGTCCACCGTTCCGCGCCCCGCACCACACATCATCATACGCAGCTTTGATCGGGGGCGGTTCAAATATCCGCCCCGGGGAAGCGACGCTCGCTCACCGCGGAGTCCTCTTCGCCGATGAATTTCCGGAGTTTCATCGTGATGTGATCAACGCGCTCCGCGAGCCGCTCGAAGATCGCGTCGTGAGTATTTCACGCGCTAAAGGCTCGGCGGTATTTCCCGCCAATTTCATGCTCATCGCTGCCTTGAATCCGTGCCCGTGCGGTTTTGCGGGGACGCCCCGCTGCCAGTGCATGCCGCATATCGTAGAAAAATATCGCCGCAAAATTTCAGGCCCGATCGCCGATCGCATCGACATGTGGGTCTCCGTCGGACACCTGCCGCCGGAATCTCTCTCGACACAGAGAAAAGCGGGGAGTGGAGAGACGAAGCGTGCGCGAAAAGCGGTCGCCGAGGCAAGGCAGCGGCAACGAGATCGATTCAAAGATATGCCCGGTGTCTCCACCAATGCTGATATGGGACCAAAAGAGCTCGAAGCGGCTGCCGCGCTCTCCCCAAAAGCCGAGGAAACGCTCCAAGGCGCCGCCCGCAGCATGAAACTCTCTCCGCGCGGCTACCACCGCACCATCAAACTCGCCCGCACCATCGCCGACCTCGCCGGCGAGGACACGATAGAACCGTCACACATGCTCGAAGCATTGCAATATAGAGCAAGGGAACTATAACGTTTGACATAGTACTACCGTTGTATATACTTCGGTTATGAGCAACAAAACCGTTATCAGTTTCATCATCATCGGCACGCACCACGAACTGCTCGAAACGTAGCCAGTTTTCTTCAGTCATAGTGCAAATTATGCGCATCCTTCGCGCCGGAAGCGTGGAGAGGTGGATGACGTCGCGCCGTTTAAAACGGGTTCCGAATTCCGTTGCGGATCTCGAAGTGGACGTGCGGGCCGGTGGATTTGCCGGTGGAGCCCACATAGCCGATGACCTGCCCCTGCATGACATGCTGACCGACGCTGACGATGACGCGCGACTCGTGGCTATAGAGCGTCTGGCTGCCATTGTTGTGTTGAATGACCGCATAGTTGCCATAGCCGCCGTTCCACCCGCCTTCCTTCGCAATGATCACATCGCCTTCCGCAGAGGCCATGATGGGTGTGCCGATGGGCAATCCGCCCAGATCGACGCCGTTATACCCATGGATACCTTGCGTACGGCGGCCGCCGACGACCGGTCGTAAGTAATAGCCGATCTGCTCCGGCGTGCCAGCGGGACCCACATTGTGGGCCGGCTCGGCACTGCCGCGGAACGTGGGCGCCGGAGCGGCGATCTCCCCGTCAGGAATGATTATCTCGTTTCCGACCGTGAGGGTGCCGCTGAGACCGTTGAAACTCGAAATTTCTGCCGCATCTCCTCCGTATTTCTTTGCGATGGATGCCAGTGTATCGCCCTTCTTCACGGTGTACTTGATACCGGTCACCGGGAGAATGGTGAGGGTTTGCCCGATCTGGATACGCGAGCTTGAGGGAAGGTCATTCGCCCACAAGATCGTACTCGCCGTAACGCCGAACATCTTGGCGATACCCGAGAGTGTGTCCCCGGGGCGAACGACATAGACGCTGATCGTTCCATTTTTTGGCTTTTCGATATCCGCGAGTGTGCCCGAGGGCCCTTCGTCGGGCACGAGCGCCGAAGAATCCACAATGGTGATATCGCCACCGCCGCGCGCCGGCGCCGGATCGATATTCATGGCTGGCCGGAGAAATGGCATCGTTTGGAGGTTGCCCTGTGATATCGGGACGTCCGCTCCGTTAGTCCTCTGTAAGAGAGACCCGAGGAAACTGTCAAATACAGCGGCCCGCGCGGCAGCGGGCAGAAGTGAGCCAAGTACGATAAGCAGTGAAATGCTTATAGCTGCCATGCGGGCGATGCGAGACGATGCGTATTTCTTTCCCTGCAGACGCACGCGTGCGGAGAATTTTTTTATTGTCTGTTTTATAAGCCAATGTGATGGCTTGTTGTTGTCGCGCGGAAAGATATGCAAAAGAAATATACCGCTCCTTCCCGCACTAGACGTAAAGCCAAGTTTTATCGATAGGTAAGCGGATGATTCAGAAAATACGGCTCTAATCCTCGATCCTAAGGAGTTGAGCTTCAGTAAAAACGGCACGCTACCGATAGATTCACTGTACCGTCATGCGGGCTTCAGAGTCAATTCATGTTCGAATTCGCAAGTGGATATCGATTTTGTCAACTCAAGTTGGTGCTCGTGGTATAGTTCCCCCGTGAATCTGATACATGGCTTAAATGAACAACAAAAGGCCGCTGTATTGCACACAGAAGGACCTCTTTTGATACATGCGGGGGCTGGAGCGGGCAAAACGAAAACCATAACACACCGCATTGCCAACCTCATTGCAAGGGGCAATCCGCCCCATCGCATTTTGGCGGTCACCTTCACCAATAAGGCGGCGGGCGAGATGCGCGCGCGCATACGGGACCTGCTTCAGGGACGGAGCAGTATGCCGCTCGTGACCACCTTCCACTCACTGGGGGTGCGGTTGCTGCGGGAATTTCACGAAACGGCCCGCATTCCGCGCACCTTTACCATTTGGGATCGGGACGACAGCATCAAAGCGCTAAAGAATATTTTGGACAGGCTTGATATGGAAGAATCCGCCGCGAGAGGGTATCTATCCGCAATTTCACGCGAAAAAAGCAATGGCATACGTATGAAGGAGTACTGCGATAAGGCACAGACGTATCGAGAGCGCACGGTCGCACAGGTGTGGGAGGCGTATGAGATGGCTACTCGCGAGGAAGATGCCCTTGACTTCGATGACCTCCTCTTGCGCACACTCTCGCTGCTGCAGGAGTCGGATAGGGTGCGGACTCTCCTGCAGAACCGTTTCAGCCACATAACCATCGACGAGTATCAGGATACCAACGGCGTCCAGTATGAGATCGCACGCCTCCTAGCGGGAGAAAAGAAAAATATCTGCGTCGTCGGCGATATCGACCAAAATATCTATAGCTGGCGCGGAGCGCGGATAGAGCATTTACTGCAATTCGAAGATACGTTTCCCGGCACTACGGTCGTCCGATTGGAACAAAATTATCGCTCCACGCGCACTATCCTCGCAGCGGCAAATGCGGTCATCAAAAAAAATCTGCGGCGGAAAGAGAAAAATCTGTTCACCGAAAACCCGACCGGCGAACCTCTCATGATCTATGGTGCACGCAATGAGATAGATGAGGCATGGTTCGTGGCGAGAGTAGCCGAGCACCTGATCGAAAATGGCACACGACCGGGGGAGATAGCCGTTCTATACCGTGAAAATTTCCAATCGCGCGTGCTTGAGGAGGCGTTCCTCAATTTCAGCGTCCCGTACCGCGTCGTCGGCACGAGATTTTTTGAACGCAAAGAGGTGAAAGACACACTCTCATACCTGCGGGCGGCGCTCAATCCCAAGAGTAAGACCGACATTGCGCGGATAATCGCCGTACCGCCGCGCGGCATCGGAAAAACAACGCTTATTAAAATGCTTCAAGGAGGTGAGGCATCGCTGCCGGCCGGAGTGCGAGCAAAAATTGCGGCATTTCGGGAATTATTGGCAAAAATAAAATATGCCGCCGAGACATTGCCACCGTTTGAAGCGATACGCTTCACCCTCGAAGCAAGCGGCATGGAAGCGATGCTCAAAAATGATACAGAAGAGGGGATAGAGCGCCTCGAGAACGTGCGCGAGCTCGTCAATCTCGCGACGCGGTACTCCGACTTGCCGCCACGTGAAGGCATTGAAAAATTGTTGGAGGAAGCAGCGCTGCAAAGCGACCAGGATGAGATTGAAGACGTGCGCAGTTCCGTCTCGCTCATGACCGTCCACGCCGCAAAAGGGCTGGAATTCGATTGCGTGTTCGTGACAGGGCTCGAACAGGGACTTTTTCCATCTATTCGCCAAGCGAGCGAAGGTGAGCGGGACGAGGAGGAAGAACGGCGGCTTTTTTATGTGGCGCTCACGCGCGCAAAGCGCCTCCTGTACTTGAGCTACGCAAGCGAACGCGCGAAGTGGGGTCAGCGCGAGCGTACGATGCCCTCCGAATTCTTTGAAGACATCGACCCGCGACTTACCGCTCCCGCGTCGCTCGAAAATACCACCGAAAAAACCATCGAATTGCTATGACCCCCGTTAGAAAACGAAAGGGTGCGCGGCTTGGACAGCATTTTTTGACGGCGCGGTGGGCTGCCATGAAGCTTGCAGGAACGGCCGTTACTTCAAGGGGCGAAATTGTCTTGGAAATCGGCCCCGGCAAGGGCGCGCTCACAAAAGAATTGCTGACGTTCTCCGATCATGTGATTGCGATAGAAAAAGACGGGATATTGATAGAAAAATTACGCGAAACATTCAAAAATGAACTCTCGGATGGTCGTCTCACGCTCGTGCCGGCCGACGTGCGCGATGTTTCACCGGAAAAACTCGGCCTTGTCGGCGGCAAATATGTTCTTGCCGCAAACATTCCGTACTACATTACAGGAGAGATCATACGACAGTTCTTGACCGCGGCCACACAGCCCCGCGCAATGGTTCTCCTCGTGCAAAAAGAGGTCGCGCAGCACATCGTGTCAAAGAAGGAAAGTATTCTCTCGCTTTCGGTCAAGGTGTTCGGCTCACCGCGCATCGTCGCAAAGGTAGGAAAGGGGAGTTTTTCTCCACCTCCTTCTGTAGATTCGGCTATTCTCTCTATTGAAAATATTTCCCGCGATTTTTTCAATGATGTGGATGAAAAACATTTTTTTGAGGTCGTTCGCGCGGGTTTTTCGTCAAAAAGAAAACTGCTTGCCAACAATTTGAGTAAGTTTGGAAAAGAAAACGTCCTCCGCACATTTGAGGCATGTGGGATAGCGGAAAAAGCGCGTGCAGAGAACGTTTCAAAAGACCAGTGGAAAATATTGGCACAGTGGCTTGCCTAAAAAAGAGGTCTTGCGCGCCCCGTTCATCGCCGTATAGTTGGCATAGAATAGGAGGAAACCATGTTTAGACGGGCGATATTCCACTTCACGAAACCGATATGTGCATGTGATAGCGAGAATTTGGATTGGAATATCGAGGGAAGGAAAGGGGAGTCGGAACTGGTCGTCACTTGCGCCACATGCGATGCGGTAGTTAGAGTGCCGAATGATTTGTTTACGGCCTGCTTCGAATTCGAAACACCCTATCCCGGTAAACAAAAAAAGGCAGGGAAGGCAGCCCAAAAAAGCGGGCCGAATGACGAGTGGGGAAAAGTGATTCCGTTCCCGTCAAAAGGTAAGAATGTGGTTCCATTCCAACCAAAGAAAAAATAACCGGCATTTTGAAACAGTGTGCAGGGACGCGTGTATCCGCCGTTGGACGGCGTGGTGATGTTCGAGTGCCGTGCGTGCCCGCGCCACAGCGGTCGCGCCTGCGGCACGACATCGCTGTGGCGGAGTTCCCAAGAAAAAAACAGTCCTCAAGGACTGTTTTTTATTGGGAACTCCCCATCATCGTTATCAGAATTCCCGCGTACACAATGACGGGGTCAATGGAAACGACGCAAAAGTAGGGCGGCGCAGCGAGCCCCAGGAGCCACTGACCGGAGTGCCTCGGCGGCCCAAACATGTATGTCTTCGTCGTCGGCGTCCAAATGAACTGTCCGCCGCGCGGCGGTCCGACGTTGGCCCAAATCGCGTTGTTGTAACAAAAAATTATCTGGCCGATAGCTCCGCCGAAAGGAAACGCGTGCGCGGCACGGGGAGCAGCGAATGTCACGACGAGCGTCGCGAAGAGTAGCACCGACGCGAAACGATATCGGAGTCTCTGTGATGTCATACAACAATTCTATCATCCATCTATCATCCTTGGGACTATCAGTCTAGTCCAACGCAAGATGGTGCTGAAATCGAGGACGATTCCAGCGTAAAGGGAGCCCAAAGGGCCCCCTCCACGCGGAGTCGCCGTACAGTGCAGT
>LCQW01000012.1 GCA_001004345.1 Candidatus Kaiserbacteria bacterium GW2011_GWA2_52_12 | reverse complement strand
ATCATGGTCGCCGCTCTCAAGTTCGGTATCGAGCGTGTATGTCCAGACGCCGTTATCGTCCGTTTTCACCGTAACGACGACCGGCATCGAGAATACATAGAGCGTCACGAGCGCGTCCGGAAAGGCTTGTCCCATAAGTGTGATGGATGTTGCGACTTCCGCTGTGCCCGAGTTGACCGTTATTCCGCTCACTCCGTAGAGTCCCGGACTTTCCGGACCAGAGATAATCGGCGATTCTACTGGCACGCGGCGGAGCGTCGAGGTGCTCGTGTCGAATCCGAGTGTGATCATTTCGCCGTCAGTGAGCGCCCCTCCCGTCGAATATGCACTTCGCGGGTTTGTGTGGTACAAGTTCACTTCATCGTAATCAGAAATTCCATCATGATCGGAGTCGATGAGGCCGACCGCGTTGCGTGCCAGATAAGCCTGACGTTCGGCGTCGAATTGCTGGCTCGGCACTTCTACTTTGTCAATGATGGGACGCGAGGTCGGCGAAAGATCGATCGGCGTACCCGTCTCACTTTGTATGAGCAGTTCAATATCGGCGAGCGATGATTTGAGAGGAGATCCGGCGGGAAGCGCATTGGTCGTTGTGCCAGTCATTCCCAGCTTCTCTAATTGCGCGGCACGCGATGCCGGGTCAAAGGTACGCACTGCATTTTGCGTCAGCGTGGGGCCTGATGTCGACGTGGTGGTTAACTCCTCGAGAACTTCTCTCGGAGTGCGGATAGTCGCTAAGTCTGAATCCATACGTCTCTTTATGAGCGATGCGATCGTGTACTGCTGAATGGACAATCCCCGTTCAAGATTCGCCAGAGAATTTTCACACACGCTATCGCACACGCCCGCATCCCGTGCTTCTTTCCATTCGTTGATCTGCGCCTCCATCGCGATCCTATTGCTCTCCGCTTGCGCCAGTGCGAGTTGCGATTGTGCCTCTCCGAAAGGCGAGAGAGCGCCGCGCGTCCACCCGCCCTGCAGATGATTGACGAAGATACCGAACGACGTCGTCGGGATTGCGACGACAACCTCGGTGCCGACACCGGTAGGGAATGCCATGGCCCACGTCGCAACTGGTGTCTGTGAAGGATTTTGTGCCGGAGTGCGCGATATCGATCCGAGGAATGATAAAGGACTCGCTCTGTTCGCATACGCGGCGGTGACTCCCGTGTCTTGCGCAAGAATGGGAGCAGGCTCCACGTTTGCATTCGCAAGCGATGTTCCGACGGAAACGAGCGGCCGTGCTTCCGGCGACGACTCGTTCACCGGTGCCCGCACGCTCGGCGTTGTGGCGGAGGGGATATTTTGCACCGTTTGCAGTGATGGAGGCGCGGTTGTTCCGAGAACAGTCGCTACGATACGCGAAATACGTTCGCTTAATGTCTGGGTGACCGGCGTTTGATCTTGAGTTGTTACCGATTGAACCGGCTGTTGCGCATCTTGCGTCGTTGGTGGAGTTGGTATTTGCGTGATCAGTGCGGATGGTGCAGTAGTTTGTACAGAAGCAACAGGCGGCGCTGGTACTGTCGTCGGTGATACAGATGCTGTTACCACCATGCTTGCCGGTGTGACCGCGAGCGCTGTTGTTTGCGGTGTCGGAATTCTCGGCGGGAGTGTATAAATGGTAGGCGGCGCTTTCGCTACAGGTGGACTCTGCGTAACCGTAGCAGGTGCGGAGAAGGTAGGAGCGACATAGTTTATCGCACGAGTAATAGCAGGCGCGACAGAACCGATCAAACCCGTCACGAGACCGCTAAATGATGAAAATAAATTCGATGGAGAGTAACTGGAATACGAAGATGCTCGCGGATAAGAACTTGAAAACGTTGACGGTGGGCGGTACGAGGAGTTTGAGAGTGCGAGGTTTCCCCGCGGCGTTCCGCTGGATGGAGAAGAACCTCGTGTTGGGGAAAGCCCCGAAGTCTGACTAAGTGCCGCGTTGCCCGAAAACGGTTTTGCTGGCGGCGGCGGAGGAGATCCTCCCGCGCCCCCTGTCGCCGGGCTGCCGTTTGCGAGGCCAGCGATTTGATTCGCTGGTGCAGGTACTGTCGGTGCCGGACTTGTCGCATCGGTCGCCGGTACTGGAACCGCGGGAGTTGCCGGTGCCGGACTTATTACAGCGGCCGCTGGTGGATTTGTTGTCTGGGTCGTCGGCACTGGAGCCGGCGTTGCTGCACCGGTCGCAGGTGCCGCTGGGGTTGGTGGTTTTGGAGCTGGAGCCGGTGTTGCCGCATCGGTCGCCGGCGCCGCCGAAGCGCAGTTCGTAGCGCCACTTATTTGCGTACCAGTGCTGCTGTTGCATGTCGTTTGAGTCTGCTTACAATCTCCCCACACACCATTTTTTTGGCACCTCAATCCTATACAGTGGTTATCATACTCACAATATCCTTGGACCATATCCGAAGAACACTTTTTGCCGTAATAGTTTGTAATCTCTCTTCCATTCTCGGTGAATTTTGTGCCGTCGGGAGACTCATTGACGTGCGGTTTCTTGATGTCGTATATGGTCGTGTCATTATTTGCTTTCGGACACTGCGCGTTTGCCGACAGCATATTGTTTTCATTGTAGTTACTGACGTTTATTCTTATATTTGTTGTATTACTGCCCAACACAGTCTCACTTGGAGTCAATGCGGCGGCAATAATAAAATAGGGGATTTACCTCACGAGCCACTTGCAAAAATATATATAATGTGCTACAATCTAACTTAGAAAAGAGGAGGATGTCATGATGCGAATCACACTCGCACTGCTTGCACTGGTCTTGGCCAGTGTCCCGGTAAACGCCGGGTCTGTAGAGGATCAAAAATATTTACTTGATCAAACAAGGTTGATCAAGCAGATTGACGAGCAAAGTGCGGTCATGGCGCGGTATAAAAAGCAGGCTTGTGACCGCGACCGTATCAAGGCGAAATATCCTGCCGGAGAGGTGGAGCCGCAAATGCTGGTGTGCAATGATTTGTACAGTTTGGTCATTGCGCGGTGGCAAGCGCAAAAAATCGAGCTGCAACTTACCGTTGCCGCCCTAAAGATTGCTTCCGGGAACAGGGCGAAGGTTCACAATGAAGTTGTTCCGGTGGAAAAATACAACGCCACGAGGGGAGAGACCAACCGGATTAGCCAGATGGCGGTCACTATGTACCCGCCGCCTCCACAAAAATAGTCGGCAGGTGATCATGGGATTCTGGAGGCGCCACCAAGAGTGGCGCCTCATTTTTTATGGAGCAGGTTATATTCTGATCAATAGGGCGATATATCGCCCTACACAAACGATATTATTTTCGGGGACGTCTGCCAGAACGAAGCGCGTCGAGACGTTTTTGGTGATGCGCACCTCCGATAGACGGCATACCGGCCGATAAAAATATTTCCAGATAATCGAGGAACGATAGATTGCGATTGAAAACGCGGCATAGGGGATCGAAGTCGCCGGATAGAAGTCTCTTATGCAACCGATGCACGGTCGAACCACTGACGTTGAGAGTTTTTTCTATTTGGTAGTACGACTCGTCGCGGCTCAGCATGACGATTATCGCGAGGCGTTTTGCGAGCATCAACTTTTCTGTTCGTGTGAGGATCGAATGGACCCGTGCCTTGCCACGCTGCAATGAGGTCGAGAACAGTGCGTCCATGAACGCCTTTGTAATTTGTTTTTCTGTACCGGACGCGAGTTTTATTTTTGAAACATGTGTCATAGGGCGATATATCGCCCTATGATAGCACAAGTAACTCGTTGAGTAGATGGGTAAATCCGATATACTGTGCCAGTGGGGAGGGTTCGCATAGCGGTCTAGTGCGTACGCTTGGAAAGCGTATGTGCCGCAAGGCACCGAGGGTTCGAATCCCTCACCCTCCGCCTTTGAAATTTTTATGTCTGATGAACACAAAACAAAAGTACTCTTGCTTGATGATGAGAAGTTCTTGGTTGAAATGTATAAAATAAAATTCGAACAAAGCGGGTATGAAGTGTCCGCATTTTTCTCCGCATACGATGCATTAGAAGCGCTCCGAAAGGGATATGACCCAGACGTGATGCTGATCGATATCACCATTCCCAACAGTATAAGCGGATACGAGTTTTTGGAGATGATTAAAAAAGAGGGATTGAGCAGGTATAGTTTGAAGATCGCACTTACGAACGCGGGTCAGGACGCGGAGATCGCGCGAATGGCAGAGCTGGGGGCGCATACACACTTGCTCAAGGCGAATTTTGTTCCAGCTGGTATTGTCGCCGCAGTCACCGAGATGTTGAAAACAAAGCGGTCATCGTAGTCGCACATAATGAGAAATCTCAGAAACTGTGAATTAGAACTCGTTATTGAAACCGGATGCGCACGGATGGTATGTTCAAAACATGATTGACCCCCGTAAGATTCAAAAAGAAGTGTGGGACAACAAGAAGAAGAAAGGGTTTAACACTACAGATGCTATAATACTGCGCCATGGATGCAGTTCAAGACGAAACAACAACACCATCATTCAACAAGCTTCCCAATTTGGAGAAGGAGCCGCGTCTTCATGTCCGTGTAGTCTCGAATGCGGCAGTAGCAGGTGATGTTATTCTTCTCACACTCGCGCGTCCCCAAGAATTCACCTTTGTTCCCGGGCAATATGTATGGCTCGTTTTGCCCGACCGCGCAAAAAAACAGAGGATCATAGATCGGCGTGCATACTCAATTTCCTCGGGCACTAACAATGAGAATGTGGAGCTTTTGATACGTCTGACGGGCAGCGATTATCTCAAGGATGTCGCGAAACTCACAGCGGGTGACGCGGTGGATATCATCGGTCCTATGGGATCCGCGTTTATCGCGCCCGAGCAGGGTGCGGTCCTCATAGCCGGCGGCACCGGCGCGGCACCGTTTCTTTCCATCCTTCGCTCCGGCGCGAATGGCACGTTTTCTTTTATATCATACGAATCTAAAGAACGGCCTCTCTATTGTAAAGCAGAACTAGAGGAACATGCCCGTCAACACAGAGAGGACACCGTCCGTTGCAAAGAAGATTCCCCCCAACAAAGTGACTTTGATGATATCGTCAACAAAAACGACAGTAGACAGATTTTCATCGCCGGGCCGCAGGGATTTGTCGACACGGTGACCGAAATACTCCTCAAGCTCGGCGTGTCGTCCGGTCGTATGCGATACGAAGCTCTGTATCCGTTGCTCGGCGCTTCGCGCGAACTGGTCGGCTCACTGGAAAAACTCGTCGCCCAGTCATACGACATCATCAGTAAACCTATACCGGAGATATCCCAACTGGGTGATTTGTTTTTGATGGCGGTCAGGCAAACAACGAACCATGTAACTATCACCGACCCCAATGGAAGAATTTTGTTTGCCAACAAAGCTGCCGAGGACACCACGGGTTACACACTGGAGGAGATGCGCGGGCAGACCTCGCGACTGTGGGGAGGCCTCATGCCGCCTCTGCTGTACCGGACTTTGTGGGGAAAAAAAGATGTGCCCGGACAAAAATCTTTTTACGCCGTACTTAATCGTCGCAGAGACGGCTTGTTGTATGTAGCACGCGCACGCATCTCCCCGATCTTGGTGAAGGAATCACTCGTCGCGTACGTCGCTACCGAGGAAGATATTACGGACCTGGTGGAGCTCGACAAGGCGAAGTCGGATTTCATTTCCATCGCCAGTCACCAGTTGCGTACGCCGATCACGGGCGTACAGTGGGCCGTTGAACGCTTGGAGAAAATGGAGAAGATGAGCGCAAAAGGGCGCGAATACATGCAAGACATCCGTGCGTCGACGAAAGGTCTCGCCGAACTCGTCGACAACCTACTCAATGTAACCCGTCTTGAGGGGGGAGACGTTGCAGTCATTTCCGAGAAGTTCGACTTCATAAGGAGCATCAAGAATGTTATAGCGGATATGCGAATGCTCCGCGATAAGAAGAACATCAAACAAAAGTTTGTGAGCCAGCACAAGAAGCTTGAAATGGTGTCAGATAAGAATATTGTGCGCAATATCATACAGTCATTTATTTCAAATGCGGTTGAATACACCCCCGACGGCGGGAGTGTCGAAGTCGCGGTCGAGCAGCACGATAAGAATGCTGTGTTCATCGTGCACGATACAGGGATCGGCATCTCAAAGGAGGATCAGCAGAAACTCTTCACTAAGTTTTATCGCGCCGAGAACGCAAAGCGGGCGAGGTCTGGCGGTACGGGCCTGGGGCTCTATATCGCGAAAAACGGTATTGACCTTTTGGGGGGTAAAGTCACTGCTGATTCTGAAGAGGGTAGAGGGACCACGTTTCGCGTCGAGTTGCCGACAGAGGTACAGACGCGAGCTGGTGACAAGCAGCTGCGATGATAAGATAAATGGTACACTTTTGTATTATGATTTCGCAAAAAATAGTCACCCATAGCTTCATTGCCCTCAATATCACCATCATCATCGCTGCGGAGTTTATAGGCGGGGGGACGTTTTTCTTCGAGAACGGTATTATTCATGGAATCGCCGCCCTCTTCATCATCGGCGTTGCGATCTCACTTTTACATCGCTACTATTTTGCCGATCCGATGTTGAAAAAGTTCCTCAATGCATGCCTTATTGCATTCGGCGTTTTCAGCTTTTCGCATGTCGTTGAATTTCTCAGCGATCGATTCTTGGGAGGTTATGGAGATTACCTCTTCGCGCTTACACTTAATTTTTATATTATCAGCTTGTTGATAATGATCACAGGAAGTGAAACGTTCCTTCGCGCCTATTCAGGCTATCAACGATCACGGACCGCTTTCGCGCTTTCAAATTCAGTCATCCTGGCGTTCGCTGTATTTTCGGGGCTTCTCTTTTTTGATACTTCGCTGATATCACTTGAACCCGCGAATGTTGTGCCGTACCTGTACGTATGTGCCGTATTGACCGTTGCGTTTGTATTTTGGCGACGCATCATTCATCTGCGCCGCACAATACCTTTGCTCGACGATTTTTTTGTTCTCTTGCTCTGGATGGTCGTCTTTATAGCTATATCGGCTTCTGCGTATGCGTTGTATGATGTTATTAAGGATGTATTCAGCATATCCGAGCATCAAATAGTATATTTGAGTCATTTCCTATTTTACGGGGGTATGAGTATCATGTTCATCGCGTTTCATAAACTCTCTTACGTCGGAGGGGGAGTCATTGATGATATTAAAAATTATAAAAAACGAGGGGCCGTTTAGCAATATAATTATCTCACCCAGTATGAGTGCACAAAAAATAGTATTGATGGAAGACGATGAAGTCCTTGGAAAAGTGCTCAAAGAAGAGCTCACTGAATCCGGATTTTCCGTCGCTTGGGCAAAGGACGGCGAAGCCGGCATTGCTCATGTACGCAAAGACAAACCGGATCTCGTGCTCCTCGATATTTTGATGCCGAAGAAGAACGGGTTTGATGTGCTTGCCGAGATAAAAAGTTCTCCGGCGACCAAGGATATTCCCGTCATTATGCTCACCATGCTTGGTGCGGATGACGACCTGAAGCGGGGTCTCGCGCTCGGAGCCAATGATTACATCGTCAAGAGTCAGCATGCGATCGGTGAAATACGCGATAAGGTGAAGGAATTTTTCAAAGCGGAGCAGCATCCGGAAGCGAGGCATATGCAAGAAGGCGCCGATGTGTCTCCCCACAAGGAGCTCGAAAAGCGGGCAGAGAAGATAAAAGAGTAGGTATACTAGTAGAGTGAGAAGAGATACTCCATTTTCTTTTACTGTGGTCTTTTTCGTGCTCCTTGTGGGTGTTCTGTTGTTTTTTACCCCGCCCCTCGGTGTTTTGGCAGATACCCAGAGTTTTGACTCTTTAGCCGATTCATATTTACAGAGCGGTTCAGCTAACGTAAACAACGGTTCGGAAACTGTGATTGATGTAACCAATACTAGGGATGGGGTTGTCAGGTTTGATATAAGCGTCATCCCGTCCGGTTCTACTATCACATCGGCGACTCTGACATTAGTGGCGACAGCGGTTGGCAGTGCCACGGCGGTTAAGAATTATGGTGTGCATCGAATTTTGCTTGACTGGGCCGAAAGTACGGTTACATGGAATACCCCTGGGAGCACGGCTGGAACACATTTTGCAAGTTCGCCGACAGAAACGGTCGCTGTTTCAACTACCGGATCATATAGTTGGAATGTAACCAATGATATGACAAGCTTTGTAAATGGCAGCGCAACAAATTACGGTTGGCGCATTATTTGGTCTTCTAACACTTCGGGAACCAACAAACAAGTTGATTTTGGGGCCAAGGAAAATACGACTTCGGGCAATAGGCCGGTTTTGAGTGTAACTTACACGATGTCGGACACCACTGCGCCGGCGGCAATCTCCGACCTCGCGCTTTCTAGCCCTTCAAACAGCGCAATGACCGTTTCTTGGACCGCATCTGGTGACGACAACAGTACCGATACTGCCACCACCTACGATCTTCGCTATTCAACCTCTGCCATTACCGCAGACAACTTCTCGTCAGCAACTGCAGTAACAGGCGAGCCCACACCCTCCATCGCTGGAAGCGCCGAATCTATGACCATCTCCGGTCTTTCGCCTTCGACCACTTATTACTTTGCCCTCAAGACTTCCGATGAAGTACCCAACACTTCCGCAATTTCAAACGTGCCGAGCTTGGCTACGACAGCAATAGCGGACACCACCGCGCCAGCGGCGGTCTCCGACCTTGCGCTTTCTAGCCCTTCAAACAGCACAATGACCGTTTCTTGGACCGCATCTGGTGATGACAACAGTACTGGCACGGCGACGACGTACGACCTTCGTTATTCGACCTCTCCGATCACTGCTGGTAATTTCAGTTCCGCGACAGCGGTGAGTGGAGAACCAAATCCGTCCATTGCGGGCTCGTCGGAATCAATGACGGTGTCGGGACTTTCGGCAGGTACGACATACTATTTTGCGATTGAGACTTCTGACGAAGCAGCAAATACCTCTGCGATATCCAACGTACCGAGTGCATCTACCGCGGCGTCTGAAACATCGAACATAACGATACCGGCGGGCGGCGGCAGCGCACCACGGAGCATTTCAATTTCCGGTCAGGCATATCCCGGGAGCACGATACAGGTGCTCCGGAAAAGCGTCACCGATACGGTGTACACACAGTTGCCCATAAAAAATTCAATCGTTAACCCCGACGGCAGTTTTTCGTATCAATCGGTCGGCCTCTTGGGAGACGACTATCTTTTTTTATTGATCGTAAAAGATAAGAGCGGAATCGATTCTGGGGCACTGTCGTTCGTAGGTCAGTTGTCTTCGAAAGACACTCTCGTGGCGAGCGGGATATTGGTCCAACCGACTCTCGTTGTAAAAAATTCCACTGTCACGAAAGGCAAGTCTATTGATTTGTACGGTTATGGGGCACCCGCAAGTTCTGTTTCAGTCGAATTTGACAGCAAGAATATCGCCACCACCACCTCTCTTGCGGACGGCAGTTGGAAATTCTCAATCACAACGGGCGCTCTTACCATCGCCAATCACTTTGTTCGCGTACGACAGATATTCGATGATCAGGTGAGTAATTACTCGCTCACCAAGACGGTCAAGGTAAGTCTGCTTACCAATCCTCGCGCGGATATGAACGGCGACAACACAGTAAATGTACAAGATTGGAGTATTTTTCTTTCGCGGTGGGGGTCAAGCAATGCGGCGGAGCGCAAGAAGAATGACATAGACGGAAACGGCGTTGTGGATATTTCCGACTTCAGCACATTTTTACGTGCCATACAGCTTTAGTTGTTGCAAATGCGATATATACTATATATGTAATCATGCATAGAAACATTGATACAATTAACTCACTCTTTTTTGTTGCCGCCATTTTTCTTGCGATGCATCAGACGGCGTATGCCGCCACGATTTCCGTGCAGCCATCGGCGACCACAGCAAAAATCGGTGATCAGATCACCGTGGGGGTGCAATTAGATACAGAGAGTGATTTCATAAACGCTGCGCAGGCTACTATTAATTATTCCAACGACGTGCTTCAAGCGGTGTCCGTGTCGCACATAAATTCCCCCTTCAATTTTTGGGTCGAGGAGCCGACCATATCCGACAGTGCCGGCACAGTGACCTTTATGGGGGGGGCGCGAAAGGTGTATCCGGCAAGGCACTGCCCGTCCTTGAAATAATCTTCAAAGTCAAGGGCTCTGGCACGGCACAATTAGAAGTGACCGATGCAGTGGTCACGGCCAATGACGGCAAAGGCACCAACGTGTTATCGACGGTGAACGGAGCCAGCTTGACTGTCGGCACGGGTGCCCCGTCGCAAACTACGACCACGAGTGCGACGTCCGCAGCAGCGCCGACCGTTGCAGCGCCGGCACCTGTCGTGCGGCAAGCAGCGGTCGCTACCGGATTGCCTGGGGCACCGAAGATACGCGTGCCGTTGTATCCCGATCAATCGCGTTGGTACAATCAAAAGGGCGACGTTGTCGCTTTTTGGGATTTACCCGACGATGTCGTGCAAGTTTCGACCCGCTTGAGTCAGGGCAAGGACAAAGTGCCAGGAACGATTGACGAGCAACTATTCAACGGCAAAGATTTTGGTAAATTGCAAAATGACGGCGTGTGGTATATCCGGATCCAGTTCAAAAATAATGTAGGGTGGGGGCCCCTCTCGTACTATCCCATCTCTTTGGACACAGCGAGCCCGCTCCCGTTTCAGATTAAAATTGACGGCACAGGTTCCGACAATCCATCTCCCCATCTTTCTTTTGAGACCAACGACAGTCTCTCCGGGCTCGCTACATACGAGATCATGGTGGACAGACAAAAAGTGCTTGAGATCGCTTCAACGAGCGTTACATTGTTCCCGCAGTCGCCAGGCACACACGAGCTGGCCGTTCGGGCGTTTGATAAAGCTGGCAATAGCACCGAAGATGTCCAGTCTTTTGAAATTTTGCCGATCGCGACTCCGACCATCGATTTTGTGACACAGACGGCATCGGTAGGCGAGTCGTTGTTGGTCTCGGGGACAGCGATTCCCGATGCATTTGTGGAGTTACGCATTCTCAATGGCAAGAGAGTAGTCGCGATGGTAAAAAATTCCAACAGCGACAGCCAAGGCAACTGGACGCTTCAGTTCAAGGGAGATCTTCCGATCGGAAGCTATAGTATATCCGCAGTGGCCCACGATGAACGCGGCGCACTCAGTCTTCCGAGCGAACAGCGTTCCCTTGCGGTCACGCCACCTGTCATCATATCGTTCGGTTTCGTACAGCTCGGATGGTTTGAAATATTCATGACACTTCTCTTGGTTGCGGTAACAGGCGGCTCGCTTTTCTCGTGGTATTACGTCGGCAATAAAAACATGGAATCTGCCTACAGCACGATAGCCGTGCGCGACGTAAAAAAATTCGGTGACATTCTCGATTCCCACCTCAAAGAGCTCGAGACAGGTATGATGAATGGCAAAAGTACGACCGGTCCACCCATTGAAGCCAAAGTACAGCATGAATTTGCGCAACTTCATGATACAGTTACGAAAATGAAAAAATATTTGGTTGATGTGATCAAGAAATCATAGATTCAAATACATGCTCAGTACCCCTCACAAAGTGTTAATGATCGTGGAAGACGAGAGTAGTCTGGCGAAATTCCTACGGACCGCTTTTATACAAGAAGGATTCTCGGTCATCAGCCTTGATTCAGGAGAGGGAGCCATTGCAGAAGCGCTGTCCGTTCATCCGAGCGCGATATTGCTCGATATCATGCTCCCGGGAATAAATGGAATGAATGTTCTTTCGAAATTGCGCAAAGATCCGTGGGGAAAAACTGTTCCCGTATTGATATTGACCAATCTCGCCGCAGGCGAACGTATTATGGGAGGAATCATCCGCGACGAGCCGTCGTACTACATCATGAAGGCGAATACTTCCGTCGAAGACATAGTTGCAAAAGTGAAATCAGCCATCAAATCCGATTCAGGGTCGTAATGCGATTAATGTGATGCGCGGTATGCACACATATCTTCTAGACGCGCATGCATGGTGCGTTATTATCAGCGCATGACTGTACAAGCGTTCATGCCGATACTTATCGCGGGCATTGTCTCTGTCCTGCTTGGATGGATCTGGTCAAAAATTTTCGGCTCTACCACGAGGGACGCACTGACGCCGGAGCTCATTGAGCAAAATAAAAAGCGGAAGCCACTCATGGTATTCTTCGCGTTCCTCGCAAGCATGCTTGTCGCGTACGTGATGAGTTACTTCGGAGCGGCGTGGGGAGTGTACGACTGGATAGGCGCACTCGAACTCGGATTTTGGTGTTGGGTGGGATTCGCCCTGCCGACAATGCTCGGCGCCGTACTGTGGGAGCAAAAACCGTTCAGCGTGTTCCTCATCAAATCATTATATTGGCTCGTCGTCTTTATGGCGATAGCGCTTGTTCTTGTTTTTACTTCAGCACCCGTACAATTTATTGATTAGTACGCGCATGAGAAAAAATTTTTTGATCGCAGGCGTTATTTTTAGCCTGTGCGCGGTCGGGCTGGGCATTTATTGGTACTCAACAGCCCGATCAAGCGGGAATGTGTTGCGAGAAACGGAGCCGTCGGTCACTATCGCCGGAAAAATAATACACGTTTCTATTGCTGACACTCCCGCATTGCGGGAAAAAGGTTTGAGTGACCATGAACCGCTTGCCGCAGACGAAGGAATGCTGTTTATTTTTCCGACGGAAGGAACATATTCCTTTTGGATGAAGGATATGCGCTTCCCGATCGACGTTTTGTGGATTTCGAGAGAAAAAAAGGTGGTAGATATGTGGCAAAACGCCACTCCCGAGAGTTTTCCTCTTGCATTTACGCCAAAAACAGTTGCAATGTACGTCCTCGAGCTTCCGGCTGATTTTGCGACGCATAATAATGTGAGAATTGGCGACATGGTTTCGCTGTAGGCCGCACGTTTCCAAAAAGTGAGGTTGTCCACAGGAGTATTTGTAAAAACGCACCAGTGTGGGGCGGTACAATGAGCCGTAAGATTTATTAAATTAAAAAGAAGATGCGCATGACACATCGTTCGGGGGTTTCTCCGCGGAGGCATAGTTCTACAGCGGTCGTGAAGGTTGCGAAAGTCCCCGCAGAGTCTCTCGCGAGCGGTTTGTACAAAAAATATCTCCCGAGTATCCAAAAACGTGACGGTCGGACCGTGCCTTTTGCATTTGAGAAGATCGTCAACGCCATTCACAAGGCGATGATGGCTTCCAACGAAGGCTCCCGTGAAGAAGCGGTGGTCGTTGCGCACAAAGTTGCCGGCGAAATGATGCGCATCGCAAAAACCTACAAGAATTTCATGCCCACCGTCGAGGTGTGCCAGGACGAGATCGAGCGGCAGCTCATTCTTTCCGACTACACAACGACCGCCAAGTCATATATTCTCTTTCGCGCGGAGCGCGCGAAGATTCGCAAGGACCAGGGCGTCGTGCCGGAGCGTTTTCGGGAACTTGCCGCCGAGTCCAAACAATATTTCAAGAGCAATCCGCTCGGTGAATTCGTATATCTGCGCAGCTACGCGCGGTGGATCGAGAGTGAGCAGCGTCGCGAGACGTGGGTGGAGACCGTCGATCGGTACATGGCGTTCATGAAAGAAAATATCGGCGAGAAGCTCATGCCGCGCGAGTACCGAGAGTTGCGCGAAGCCATTCTTAAGCAAGAAGTCATGCCCTCGATGCGCGCGATGCAATTTTCCGGAGAAGCTGCGCGCAAATGCAATACCTGTTTTTACAATTGTACTTTTACGGCGCCGGGAAAATTAGAAGATTTCGCCGAGATCATGTACCTCTCGATGCAGGGATGCGGCGTCGGGTACTCGGTCGAGAGCTACAACATCCAACAGCTTCCGCAGATCGACAAACAAACAGGAGAAAAAATACCGACACATGTTGTTGCGGATTCAAAAGAAGGATGGTGCGACGCACTCACTTTTGGACTTCGCACGTGGTACGCCGGCAAAGACGTTGATTTTGATTTTTCGCTTATCCGCCCCGCCGGTGCCAGGCTGAAGACGATGGGCGGCAAGGCATCGGGTCCTGCGCCACTGCGCTCGCTCCTCGATTTTGCGCGCGAAAGGATATTGAAGCGACAAGGCAGACGGCTGCGCAATATCGATGCGCACGATATCATTTGCAAAATAGGAGAATGCGTCGTTGCTGGTGGCGTGCGTCGCACCGCGATGATCTCACTTTCCGATCTCGACGATGCGGAGATACGCGATGCGAAGAAAGGACAATTTTTCCTTACTGATCCGTATCGCTCCGTCGCAAATAATTCCGCCGTCTATGAAACGAAGCCGACGAACGCGGAATTGATGGATGAATGGGTCGCGCTCATGAAAAGCGGTACGGGAGAGCGCGGCATTTTCAATCGCGGTTCGCTCGCGAAGACCATGCCGGAGCGCCGATTGAAATTCTTGCACAAAAAACATGGCAAAAAGAACGGATTTATCGGGCAGATCGGCACCAATCCATGCGGCGAGATCATTTTGCAGTCAAAACAGTTCTGCAATCTCTCCGAAGTCATCGCACGGGCGGACGATACGGAGAAAACATTGCTTCGGAAGGCTAAGTTTGCCGCATTGCTCGGTACGTACCAGTCCACTCTTACGAAATTCAACTATATTTCGAAGGAATGGACAGAAAATTGCGAGCAAGAGCGCTTGCTCGGCGTTTCTATTACCGGGCAATGGGATTCAGGTGCGGTACGCAATGCAAAAACGCTCAAAAAGATGCGTGCGGCAGCAGTCAAGGCGAATCAAGCATATGCGAAGCGCTTTGGGATCCCCGCATCGATGTCGGTCACCTGCGTGAAGCCCTCCGGCACCGTCTCACAGACATTTGATTGCTCTTCGGGCATTCACCCGCGCCATTCGCAGTACTACATACGTCGCATTCGCATCAGCGCGACCGACTCGCTTTTCAAAATGGTCAAAGCGCAGGGCATTCCGCATTCTCCCGAAGTGGGACAGACGGAGGGTGAGGCAAATACGTACGTACTCGAATTTCCGGTCAAGTCACCGCATGGTTCGGTATTCAAAAATGACCTCTCCGCACTTCAGCAACTCGAATACTGGAAAATGGTGAAATTGAGTTTTACCGAGCACAATCCCTCGGCGACCATCTCGGTGGGCGATGGGGAGTGGGTGCAAGTGGTCGCGTGGCTCCATGAGAATTGGGATATCGTCGGCGGACTTTCGTTTTTGCCGCGCGAGAATCATGTGTATCGCTTGGCGCCGTACGAGGCGATAGACAAAAAGCGCTACGATGAGCTTGCAAAAAAATTCCCGGAGATCGATTACTCGAAGCTCGCTATCTACGAGCGCACCGATGAGACCGAACAAAAGAAAGAATTGGCCTGCGTTGGTGGGACGTGTGAGATAATTTAGGGGCGCTCGGCGGTGAGTAATAGATTTTGCGAACGATATGAAAGTGCTCGCTTTTATATTTGTCACCGCCACTGTATGTCGTGTTTGATCGTTCACATCACGCGAGAGGTTCGCAAAACCTATTACTCGCCGCCTCGCTTAAAGTGGTGAAAAAACAAAACACTGAAGTTTCCCCCAGTGTTTTGCCGCGTTGATAAGCCGGATTCTGTCGAGTGCAGCCATGTATCTGGGATAATTGTTGCCAATTACCTCAAGCGGCTCTCCGTGTGAGATATCCAATTGGTGTATCCCACAGGCACGGCCTTGCACACAGGTAGGAAGTTTTGCCGTTGCATCCTCGCGTTGCCGCGAGATTCACCCCTTTCAGGGTGCCTAGCCTCTCGGCATTGGCGTCACTGTTCGCATCCCTATACTTTCGTACGGCGGGCGTTACCCGCTACCGTGCTACGTCTTTCGACGTGTGTGTCCGGACTTTCCTCCCGCATCCTTTCGGAGCGGGCGGCTGCCTGACGCGGCCTGTATTATCTCATATCAATGAAATAAAATCAAAGCCGATTAATCAAGCCGATTAATCAACAGCTCTCTTTTTTGTGGTACCATAATCTCCACAGTAGAATAGTTATTATATGAGAATACAAAACACTGCTGATAGTGTATCGAGGTGGTGTGTGCTTCTTATTGCGGGTCTTTTGCCGTTTTTTGTGGTGCCAGTCGTGTGGGTCGGCGTGGCGCAAGCGAAATTCATACTCATCGCACTTCTCGCGCTTACCGCACTCCTTTCATGGCTTTTCGCGCGATTCATTGAAGGATTCGTACGGATCCCGCGCAAAGCAATTCTTTTTGCCGGCGCACTGCTTCCGATCGCATACGGTATTTCCGCTTTTGTGACCGGAGGAGCATGGACATCACTCGTCGGTACGTCGGTCGCTCAAGATACTGTCGTTGTCGTGACCGTGTGGTTCGCGCTCATGGCCATCGTTGCGTTCGTATCGACACGAAGGCCGCGCTCGCTCCTGCACATTCTTCGCGCGTTTCTCGTCGGTAGTCTTATTCTCGTCACATTTCAGGTGCTTCGGCTTGCGTTTCCCGCGGTGCTTTCACTCGGCGGATTTCTGTCGGGCAATTCATCCAATATTTTCGGTACGTGGCATGATCTCGGGATACTCGCAGGAGTCTTGTTCTTCATGGCTTTTTCGCTGTGGAAAACTCCCGTTGTATCAGCGTTGTATTGGAAGGCAGTGCTTGCGCTTCTCGGGCTTGGTTCTATCGCACTTCTCATTATCATCAATGCCGCCGATGTGTGGTATGCGCTCGCTGGTCTCTTTCTTATATTTTTTATCTATCATGTATTCGGGTATTGGCGCGCAGGGTTTTCGCTCGGTAGGGTACTCACGCGCTCCATTCTATGGATAGCGCTCGCAATCCTCATGGGTGTGGCCGGCTACTGGGGTCAACAATATTATTCTCGCCTGCCAGCATCGCTCCAAATTGCGCAGCCTGAGGTGCGTCCGTCATGGCAAGGCACATACCTCATCGGTCAAAAAGTTTTTTCGAACCCCAAGACGTTCATAGTCGGATCGGGTCCCAACACGTTTACGCGCTCGTGGAATCTTTTCAAACCGACCGGAGTGAACCAGACCGATTTTTGGAACATTGATTTCAATTCCGGAGTCGGATTCATACCGACCACCTTTGTGACGACGGGCGTTTTGGGGATCCTCGCGTGGGCTGCACTGCTCCTCGCGCTCTTTTGGGGAATCGTGCGGTTCGTGTGGGGCAAAAGCGAGCAATCGACCAGAACGACCCTTGCCACCATGCTCGGCGTGAGTGCGTACATCGCGGCATTTCAGATAATGTATATTCCTGGTGTAGCACTCTCCGCACTCCTGTTCCTTTTCCTCGGTATGGTCGTTGCCCTGCAATTAGCCGAGGAGAACCAATCTATCGTGCTTGGACTGCGGGCTCTTGGTGGGGCAGGTATCGCCCGCATCATCGCGCTCGTCGTCGTCGTGGGATTGGTATCCTTTGCGCCGATAACCGCGCTTCGTGCCACAGCCTCCGATCTTCTGATTCAACGCGCCGGCAGCGTCTACACGGCGTCAAAAGATCTGCAGCAAGCGCTCAAAATGGTGCAGCAGGCCGTCAGTGTGTTCCCGCAAAATGATGTCGCGCAGCGAGCAGCGGTCGAGATCGGCCTTCTTCAGATAGCCGAACTGGTCAACTCGAAAACCGGCGATGAGGCGACAAAAAAACAGCAACTGCAGGCCGAATTGGAGCGGACGATATCGCACGGACTCTCCGCCATATCTATCGACGCGACCAATTATCAGAACTGGCTCGAACTCGCATTTTTGTACCAGAATCTTGTGGGTGCGGGTATCGAGGGCGCATATGATAATGCCAAGGAGGCATACGAGCGGGCGATACTGCAAAATCCGACGAATCCGCTTCCGCAGGTACGCATCGCGCAACTCGCGATAGGGCGGGGGGATCTCAGTGTCGCACTGCAGCATTTAAGCAAAGCGATCGCGCTGAAACCAAACCTCGGTGCCGCATATTTTTTGCGGTCGCAGATCGAAGCGCAACAGGGGACCTTCCCGCAGGGAATAGAAGATGCGGTTATTGCCGCTCGGCTTGCGACGGAAGATGCGCTCGCGTGGTACAACCTCGGCGCGATACTGTACAGTGCTGGTTCATACGACCTTGCTGCGCAGGCGCTCGAGAAGGCCGTTTCTCTGCAGAATAATTACGCGAACGCCATATTTATTTTGGGACTTTCCTATGACAAACTGGGTCGCGACGACAGTGCGCTCGCCGCGATCGGGGCAGTAGCGCAGCTCAATCCTTCCGATGCAACCGTCCAGCAAGTTCTTACGAATCTAAAAGCGGGCAAGTCCGCTCTCGAGGCACCGACACCGTCGAAAAACGTACCGCAAAAGACCACGAAGTAGTTATCTATGATGAACGCGGCGCTACATTTCCTGTCCGTTGAAGTGCGCGGACTGCAAAAGGTGGTGTACGTCCTTGCTGCGTGCGCGCTGCTTTCCTCGATTTTGGCGTTGGTTCGCGATCGTCTTTTGGCCGCTGCCTTTGGCGCATCGACGACACTTGATCTCTACTACGCCGCATTCCGCATCCCCGATCTTATCTTTGTCGGCATCGGGGCGCTTGTCTCGGTGTACATACTCATACCCGAATTGGTGCGCCGCAGTGATGACGAGCAACGGAAATATATCGATACTATCATAGTAGGTTTTCTTATTCTCTCGGTCGTCAGCGCCGCTGTCGCCGCGCTCTTCGCGCCGTTCTTTCTCGCCCGACTGTTCCCGCAGTTCACGCTCGAGGGGCATCTTCCGCAGCTCGTTACCCTTACGCGCATAATCCTTCTGCAACCACTCCTCCTCGGATTCTCAAATATTCTCGCGGCCATAACACAGTCGCGTCAGAGGTACATACTCTACGCCGTATCGCCACTTCTGTATAATCTTGGCATTATTTTCGGTGTTGTCGTGCTTTATCCGCTCTGGGGCGCTTCCGGTTTGGTGTGGGGAGTTGTCGCTGGCGCTGGATTGCATGCGAGTGTTCAGGTACCTGCCGTTATCAGAGATGGTTTCTTGCGGCGGTTGCCGCAATTATGGGATTGGGGCGCACTACTGCGCACGAGTTCCGTGTCGGTCCCTCGCGCACTCGCGCTTTCGATGAACCAGATCACGTTCCTCGGTCTCGCCGCACTGGCCGGTTCGCTCACATCGGGCTCAATAGCCATTTTTATGTTCTCATACAATCTCCAAGCCGTTCCGCTCTCTATTATCGGTGCCTCCTATTCCGTGGCCGCCTTTCCGACGCTGGCGCTGGCGCTTTCCAAGGGTCAGCGTGAAGAGTTTATCGCGCACATCGCGCAAGCGGCGCGCTATGTGTTCTTCTGGTCGCTTCCCGTTATCGCACTCATCATCGTGCTCCGCGCCCACATAGTGCGCGTCATTTTGGGAAGCGGTGCGTTCGATTGGACCGACACCCGCCTTACCGCGGCGGCGCTCGCGCTCCTCGCATTATCACTTGCGGCGCAGAGCGTCACGCTTCTGATAGTGCGCGGCTACTACGCTGCAGGGCGCACGTTCGTGCCGTTCATCGTTTCACTCGGTATGATGGTCGGAACGCTCGGGCTCGCGACTTTTTTCGTCAGTGTCGTGCACAACGAGACACTCCTGCGGGCGATGCAGATATTGCTGCGCGTCGAAGACCTGCAGGGGACGGCCGTACTCACGCTCGTATTCGCCTTTTCGCTACTATCCATCATTGGTGCCGTCGTTCTCATATTCCATTTCGAATATAGATTCCAGGGGTTTCTCTCACGGATAATCCGCGCCCTGGGAGAAAGTATCGTCGCCGCGTTCGCAGCGGGCGTCGGCGCGTACATCATTCTTATCGTCGTCGGGCCGCTCACGTTCGCTTCGACAACCCTATCTATTCTCTCGCGGGGCATTCTCGCGGGAGCATTCGGCATTCTCATGGCGGGTATCGCGTACTATCTCGCGGGAAGCCGCGAATTCAATGAGACGCTCGAAGCAGTCCGCGGCCACATTCCATTCGTCAAGCTCCCGCACGGCGTCGTCCCCATCACCTCATCCGCGGAGGAAACGAACCCGATGATCACCCAATAACAACAATATACATACTGTCAAACAGGGAAGCGACGCCTCCCTGCCCCTGTTTCGTTGCAGTACCCTCTTAAAGGCGCTACTCTTCGCCAATGGCTTCGCATATTCGGAACTTCTCGATCATCGCGCATATAGATCATGGGAAATCCACGCTTGCCGATAGAATGCTGGAGATGACTGGTACGATAGAGCCGCGGCACATGCATGAACAGGTGCTCGACGAGATGGATCTTGAGCGGGAGCGCGGCATAACCATCAAGATGGCGCCAGTGCGCATGAAGTGGACGTACAGGGGCACGGAATATGTACTCAATCTCATTGATACCCCCGGCCACGTGGACTTTTCATACGAAGTTTCGAGGGCGCTGACCGCCGTCGAAGGCGTCGTATTGCTTGTGGACGCGACGCAGGGCGTAGAAGCGCAGACGCTCTCGGTTCTCTCGGTCGCGAAGCATCTGCATTTGGTCATCATTCCGGTCGTTTCAAAGATAGACGCGCCCAATGCGCGCACGTCCGACATCGCGAGCGAGCTCGCGCTCCTCCTGCAGTGTCCCGAATCGAGCGTGCTCCTCGCTTCCGGAAAGACCGGTCAGGGTGTTACCGATGTATTGAACGCGGTCGTCGAGCGGATACCGCCGCCCCGCCCCGGTGGAGCCGGTGTGCAGGGGCTTATTTTCGATTTCGGTTATTCCGATCACCGTGGCGTCATTATTTACATGCGCGTTTTCGGTGGAACAATAAAAAAGGGCGATGCGCTGCGTTTTGTTGCGGCAGAAGCGGACTTTATCGCACTCGAAGTCGGGACACTTGCGCCGGAAGAGAGGCCCTGCCACGAGCTTGTTGAGGGAGAGATAGGATATGTCGTCACCGGCATAAAAAAGCCGGGTATTGCCTCGGTGGGCGACACGGTGACATCGGTAAAGAATCCTGCACCAGCGCTCGCAGGCTACCGTGCGCCGACGCCGGTCATTTGGGCATCGGTCTATCCCGAAAGCCAGGATGATCTGGCGACCGTTCGCCAGTCGCTTGAGCGGTTGCGGCTTTCGGATTCGTCACTTTCGTTCGAAGAAGAATCTTCCGGCGTCATGGGGAAGGGATTTCGGTGCGGCTTCCTCGGCATGTTGCACCTCGAGATCGTCATTGAACGCCTGAAGCGAGAATTCAATCTCGCGCTCGTCGTGACGACGCCGACCACGATCTACGAGATCACGCGCACGAATGGCGTTGTCGAAAATATTTACTCGCCGGCACGGATGCCGGATGACGGTACCGCAGTTCGCATCCGCGAGTTGTGGGCGCAGATTTCCGTCATCTCGCCGCCGGAATATCTCGGCGGGGTCTCGCAATTATTGTACGACCATGAAGCTATTGTCGGGAACACGACGACCCTGCCGGATGGCAAGATAGAACAGCATGCTGAAATGCCGCTGCGCGAGTTGATGCGCGGATTTTTCGACAGACTGAAGAGCGTCTCAAGCGGATACGCGTCGCTTTCCTACGAACTCCAAGGACTGAAGGATGCGGATGTCGTTCGGCTCGATGTCTTGGTCGCCGAGGAGCTGGTCCCCGCGTTCTCGCGCATTGTGTCTCGCCGGCGTCTCGGGCAGGAGGCGGAATCAATGGTGGAAAAACTTGAAAAATTGCTCCCGCGTCAGATGTTCGAACTCAAAATTCAGGCCCGCTCGGGCGGGCGAATCCTCGCTTCACGTCGCAAATCAGCGATGAAGAAAGATGTCACGCAGCATATGTATGGCGGGGATATTACGCGCAAAATGAAACTGCGCGAAAAACAAAAACGTGGCAAGAAAAAAATGCTCGCGCGTGGCAAGGTAGAAATACCCCATGATGTGTTTCTCAAGGTCGTCAAGGAAAATTAACAGGCAACTAGCCGAGTATCGTGACGAGGCCGGGGGCGAAGAAGATGACCATGCCGATTATGACAAGGACGGCCACAACGGCCCACACCATATTGATGGCTTTTTTGGTGCGCTTATCGAAAAGGAAACTCATGCGATAATTATATATGCATGTGGCGCTCGAGGCAACGGAATGAAGTATTGCGGCTATTCGGGAGGCGTGCGCTTGCATTAGTGCTCATCCTCCTCGTCGGGGGGGCGCTCTTCAGCGTCCTCGGTGTTTATAAAAAAGAACGCGACTCCGCCGCGCTTAAGTGGCAAAATCAGGTACGTCTTGCCGACCTCGAGAAGCGACAGGAGCAACTGAAAGCGGATATCGCGGACCTAAAAACAGCGAGGGGAATAGAGGAAGAATTGCGGAAGCAATACGCACTCGCCGCTCTCGGTGAAAAAATGATCATCATCGTCGAGCCGCCGACGTCCGCTCCGGTACATGCCACTTCGTCTGTGTTTGACACAATCGGGGAGTGGTTCTCTTGGTGGTAGACATCGCTTTATTGTTTTAAGCGTGAGAGACGGTATATTTATTGCATTGCGGGATTAGTTTAGTGGCAGAACGATTGCTTCCCAAGCAATAAATACGGGTTCGATTCCCGTATCCCGCACCAGAATGGAACTTAGCGGTTGAGAACCAACCAAGGAGTGGGCGTGCCGTAGGCACGCCCACGCTGTTTCGCCCGTTTTCGCCAATGAATTCGGA
>LCQW01000011.1 GCA_001004345.1 Candidatus Kaiserbacteria bacterium GW2011_GWA2_52_12 | reverse complement strand
TAACGCTCGCTCAATCCTTCTTCGTTCGCTCGCTTCGATGTGCGTATATCCCATATGTTCTAAACATACAGGTGTTCTACTTCAAAGGTGAATTCGCGAGCGACGCAGGTAGCAAGGGTTAAAAACCCCGCGGCTTGTTGTGGGGTTTGACACCTTTCATGCAGCAGTAGAGCCACGGAATGAGAGCGACTCTTGACAAATGCATTTGAGGTGATACAATCACACCAAGTTTCATCGGGGGATCACGCCCCGACGGGCGTGATCTTTCAAACACAAACACAGGAGAGTTCCATGACCACGACCGAATCGGAGAAGAAAGTGGAAACGTCTGATATCGAGCCCCATGAAATCCAGACACCGCCGGTGCGCTTCATACACCGGTTCGAACACGCGTTTGAGTACGCGGTCGACGGGCGTTTTCGCGACGCGCCGAAGCCGACAGTCAGGGCTACTACGGCAACTGTCTCGACGTCAGGTGGCAGTGACACGGCACGTGCCGTTTTCGCCACGCTGATCGTCGTCGCTTTCGCGATGATCGCCGGACTCGTATGGGTCATGGCGAATCGCCATGAGGTTTCCTCATGGCTGGCCAAACGGCCCATCGTACACGTGCAGCAGCAGACACAGCAAACTGCTCCGCCTGTGCCGGTAGCACAAGCTCTGATTCAACCACCGGTTGCTGCTTCGGTCGCGTCCAATGTGCCGGCTCCGGTCGTACGAGAGTGCGCTCGTATCAATGTCCAGCCACTCTTCGTTGAGGGCGTCTGGCACTGCATGAAGGACCCGGTGGTCACGCACAATCGCGGACCGGCTATCCCAGCCTTGGCGAACGCCCCGAACCTGATCGAATTCAGGAAAGCGTGTGCGCAAGCTCACCTGACGCTCACTCGGGATCCGGTCACTCGCTTGTACACCTGCGAGTAAGATGGAACTATGGTGCGGGAGAGTGGAATTATCCCACTCTCCCGCCAAAATTTTCTTGTTATTTCCCGATACATGAGAACTTCATGATACATGAAGTAAACATGTGCCGGGACCTCGCAAGAGTGAGGCCAACATGTTCTTGCTGTTTGCCATGGTGGTGAATGGCACAAATTCAATAGGAGAGATCAATGCGTGCAATACTCTTTGTTGCCGCTGTGGCGGCAATGATATTTGCGACGGCTCCGGTAAGTGCCGGCCAGCCTCCGCAGGCGCCTATCAATCCGACGGTGCGATGCCAGGGGCTCAATACCCCCTGTGCACTGCAGCCGCCACCCGTTCGTGTGAACGTCGGCAATCCCTATGCGGAACGGCGAATGCCGCCGCAAGGGCAAAATTACCGAATGCCGTTCACCCAACAGAACGTTGGCGGTCGGCAGATGGTCATTCTGCCGCAACACCGTGGCTCAATGGGAACTGAAACGCATCGCGTTCCGGCTGTCGTGCAACGCTCACATCGTCCGAGTGGACCGCTGTGGGAAGAGCATGTCGCAGGCTGTGAGGCGAAAGGTCTCAATCCCAACGTGCGGCTGGCCAACGGCGACTACAATTGCCACCGGGAGCCGCGGTTGACGATCCGCGAGTGGTGAAGTTTTATGTCGGGAGAGTGGATGATTCCTCTACCCTCCCGACCACACTTTTTTGATTTCTTCGTTATTGTCTGATTGGATATTTCAAAAGTATCTAGCCAGGTTCTCACGAGATTGCCGCGTTCCGCGTCGATATGAAAAAGGAGGGGACCATGAAACTGTTCTTTTTAGTACTAGTGGCTATTTCCTTCCCTTTCTCGGCGCAAGTCGCGCTAGCGGGCGGGAAGCGGCCATGCAATACGGCGGGGTGCGAAGCCTATCAGACGGGCATCGGGTCGGGGATAAAAGGTCCGGCCAAGTGCACAGTCTTGATCACAGCCCCGACGCCTGGCGGACTGCATTTCTACGAGCCGCGCGATACTTCAAGAAAATCTCTCTTCGACGAGGGAAAGCCGCGCACCAAGATGGTACGAGGCCACCTGTTCTCGGTGCGCGTCGGATGCCATTGGCTTTTGTCTGGACTGGCCACCTCAAGATGTGTCTGGGCCCAAATTGCCCGGATTACATCGGTGGCCAAAGGCCACCGCTCCAGATGAAGTAGTTCTTTACACTAGAGTGAGCCGCGGGACATGCATATTCCGCGGCTCAAAATAACCCCTTTTAGACCTTGACAAGTAGAAAATTAGCAGTATAATTTCCATGTTAATAATAAATCATAGTCGTATGAATACATTACAAAAAAGTTTCGGTTCTGTGCTTGTGACAATCGCCGTTGTGACGATGGTCTCTGCTTTTGCGCCGAACGCGTATGCGCAATATGACGGCTGTGATTTCTGTGGTGGAGGCTCCAGCTACTCCTACGATCCTGGCTACGACTATTCGTACGATGCGGGCTCGAGTTATTCCTACGATCCCGGCTATGATTGGGCGTACACACCCGGATACGATTCCACGTATAGTCCCGGTTATGATTCTTCGTATTCACTCGGCTACGACTCGACCTATTCCCCGTATTACTCTGAAGCGCCGACATACTATGGCTCTGACGGTGTGATGTATTCTGCCGGCCAGGGCTTCTACCCGAGCGTTTCGAGCTACCCGGTTTCCATCGGGCATCCGACCTCGTACTATCAAACGCCGACTCCGACATCGCGTCCAGAGCCTCGACCGATCAACCAAACCCTGTCGTACAGCATCGTTCCGATCGGTCAACCGGTTTCTATTGCGAATGAAGTTACGAGCGTCAACGAGAACACCAATACGAATGAGAACGTCAACTTCAACGAGAACATTGTTACAAGCACGAATACAAATACCAACACCAGTTCGAGCAATTCAAACTCGACAAGCAACAGCTCTGTATCGAACTCCGGCAACAGCACCAACAACATCAACGTGGTGGTGAACGTGCCGCAGCAAGCGCCAGTCACGCCGGTCTACCAGATGCCGATCATTCAGTATCCGATCCAGTACGTCTACCCGCAGCAACCGACATACACATACCAAGCGCCGTACTGCACACTCACGATTGCGAACAATTACGGTAGCTACAACTACGGCAGCAACCAGGCGATGCTCACATGGACATCTTCGTACGCCACCTCGGCCTACATCAGTCCGAGCATCGGCAATGTGAACACGTCGGGTTCGCGGCTCGTCTCGCCGGGGACAAATCAGATCTACACGATGACGGTCTATGGTCAGAATGGTCAGAGTGCAAACTGCCAGGCGACGTACTACTACACGTCGACGTACGTTCCGCCGACAACGACTCCCGCTCCGTATGTGTCTCTCTCGCAGATACCCTACACCGGCTTTGATTTCGGGCCGATCGGGAACGCGATGTACTGGGTGGTGCTCCTTGGCTTCGCAGTCGCGGCAGCGTACCTCGTGGTCTACTACCAGGGCGGTGCGCTCGCGCTCGCGAGTGAAATGGTGCGCAGTGCCTCGCCGAAGCAAGCGGAGGTGAGCGGTCGCCGTACTTCTACTACTACTGTGCCTGAACGCGATATCGAAGAGGCGCCGGTAGCAAAAGCAGCAGCTCCGATCCGCGATCTTCCTGTCGATACGCCTGCATTCAATCTTCCCGTCGCTGAACACCGGGACGTAACGCATGATTCAATGGACTTCTATATGTCAGAGGACGGTAGTGCGCCTCGCATCATGATCACTCGCAATTAATTAATCAGAAAAAGCCGCCGCCCGTCGAGCTCTCCCGCTTCGCTCCTCCTTCGCGTAAAGCTACGGAAGGACAGGCAAGGCTTCGCAGGACAAGCAAAGTGAAAAACAAAAACTCTCCGAAAGGAGAGTTTTTGTTTTCAGAAAAGTTGATTTTTGATATTCCGGAGTACCGCAGATCTTTGCGAGAAAAAATGCGACGTACTCTGACGGTGATCGGATTTAAACGTCTCCAAGATAGTGTATGGATATACCCATATGACTGTGAGGATTTGATAACTCTTCTCAAGGCTGATTTTAGGATTGGTCGCGATGTTCTGTATATGATTGTTGATCAATTGGAGGGTGATCAACGGCTTTGCAAGGAATTTGGTCTACGCGCATAGGATAGTACAGGAGATGTGGGTAAATTTAACTACACCAAAAGTAAGCTATAGCTTACTTTTGGTGTATGCGTGAAAGCAGTACATTGTGAGGCAATACATTGAGGCAGTATATGTTGTAGAACAGGAAAAAGTGAGAATCTATAGGCGATGAATACCGTTAATCGCGATTACGGATTTCTTCCAATAGTTTTGAAATGATATCGCTCACAGGAAATGCGCCCACTTTTCCTGTGCGGCTTTCAAGTGTGGCTGTTTGTGCATTCACTTCTTCTTCTCCGATGACGAGGAAATACGGAATTTTTTCGATCTTCACATTGCGGATGCGCTTACCGAGACTTTCGGTGTCGTCCATTTCAGCGCGAATGCCGTGCGTACGTAATTCGGACAATGTTCCGCGCGCGTACTCTGAATGTTTTTCGGAAATCGGTAACACACGCACTTGCACGGGCGAGAGCCACACGGGGAAGACTCCGGCAAGGTGTTCGATGAGCACAGCCGAAAAGCGCTCTATCGAGCCCATGATGGCGCAGTGGATCATGACGATGCGTTCCTTCTCGCTCTTCTCGTTAACGCAGGTGAGGTCGAACCGTTCTGGCAAATTCATGTCGAGTTGGCCTGCGCAGAGCCTCTTCGGCATTTTTCCATATCTCCGGCGTGCCGAGATATTTTTGCATCTCATTCGGGTCGTGGAAGGAAAGGCGCACACGGAGCTTGAAGCCGAACGTGCCGTAGAATTTTTCGATAATGTCCCAGACGATAAAAAATTCATCGCGCACTTGGTCCACGCGACAAAAGACGTGCGAATCGTCTTGTGTGATGGAAATGACGCGCGTGAGTCCCCCGAGTTCTCCCGATTGTTCGTCGCGGTAGACCATCGTCGTCTCGGCATAACGCTGTGGCATTTCGCGGTACGAATGCGGCTTGCGCGCGAATATCTGCGTATGGTGCGGACAGTTCATGGGCTTCAGTGCGTACTCTTTGCCTTCTCGCGTCTCGATGCGGAACAGCTCATTGGCGAATTTTGCCCAATGGCCGGACTTTTCATACAAATCTTTTTTTGTGATGTGAGGAATGGTGACCTGTTGATATCCATGTTTGGAGCGCAATTCCCACACGTATGCATCGAGCGTATTGCGGAAGATGGTCCCTCGTGGCGTCCAGAGCGGAAGGCCCTGACCGACGAGCTCGGAGGTGATAAAAAGGTCCATCTCTTTCCCGAGCTTGCGGTGGTCACGCTTGGCGGCTTCTTCGCGCTGCGTGAGGTAGGCGTCGAGTTCGGCCTTTGTGCCGAACGCGAGACCGTAGATGCGCGTGAGCATTATATTTTTCTCATCACCGCGCCAGTACGCGCCCGCGACACGGTCGAGTTTGAAGGAATCCGGGGCGATTTCTTTAGCCGGGTTTTCCGTGTGACCGCCCTTGCAGAGGTCCACGAGTCCCGGTGCATTGTGAAAAGTAATTTTTTTATCCTGGTCTGCGAACTCTTCGATAAGCTCGCATTTGTATTTGTTCCACGCGAATTCTTTCAGGGCCTCTTCTTTGCTTACTTCTTTTTTTTCGAAACCAGTCCATTTCGGCAAGAATTCCCGCATTTTCGCCTCTATCTTCGGCAGATCGGCATCGGTTATTGTTCCCGCGATTTCAAAATCTTGATAAAAGCCGTTGTCGATTGCCGGCCCGATCGCATTTTGGGATCCCGGCCATAATTCGCGCACCGCGGCTACGGTGAGGTGAGAGAGCGTGTGTCTGATTTGATCGATTTCAGCCATAAAAGTCTATGATAGCAGATATTACTATAGTACAAAAAAGTGTTCACCGGTTTCGCTACTAAAGAGCTTTTGCTTTTTCAATGACGAACGATGGGATTCCGTTGCGCGACGATATCCGACCTTTGATGAGAATGCATGAACCGGCGACGAGAAGATTTTCATGTTCTTTGTAGATGCGTGGGAATGCGACGACTTCTATCGAATCGGAAAAGTCAGACATTTTGAGGAATCCCATGTGCTCGCCGTTTTTGGTAAGAATGGATTGCACCGATTCGACAAAACCGCCAATGACCGTTTCCACACCTTTGAGGTGTTCTTTCGCGTGTTTGATAGTGTTCTTGCCGCTACCGAGTTTTGCTTTGTGTTTGTCGAGCGGGTGACCAGAAACGTAGAGTCCCAAAAGTTCTTTTTCCCATACGAGACGCTCGTCCATCGTGGCTGCCGGTGCTGGCAGAAGCTTTAGTGATGCTTCCGATCGATGTCCTGCTCCAAAAAGCGACGACTGATCGGCCCTCACATTGACGTGTTCGCGGTGATAGGTGAGGAGCATTTCGCTGTTTTTTATCAACTGGCCTCGTTCGCCTATTTCGTCGAGCGCGCCGCACTCTATGAGTGATTCGAGCGATTTCTTGTTGAGATTTTTGTCGGGAATACGTGCGAGAAAGTCGGCGATCGTTGTGAAGTGACCTTTTTCTTCGCGGGCTCTGATGATCGAATCCCCTACTCCGCTTCCAAAATTTTTTATCGAGTAGAGTCCGAAGCGAATATGTGTGTCATCCACTACGGTGAAATTACCGTAGCTTTCATTGATCGACGGCGGAAGCACCTTGATCCCCATGCGCTTGCATTCAGCGACAATCTCCGCGATTTTTTCCACATCGCCCGCATCGGCGGTGAGTACAGCGGCCATGTAATCAACGGGGAAATTCGCTTTCATGTACGCGGTCTTGTACGCGAGATTGCCGTAGCTCGCGGCGTGCGCTTTATTGAAACCATACGCGGCGAATGTCTCTATCTGTTCCCATAGTTGTTGCGCGATGTCTTTTTTCATTCCGCGCTCGATGCACCCTGAAATGAGATGGTCTTTTTGCGCCTGCATGTCTGCGGGTATTTTCTTGCCCATTGCTTTGCGGAGTTTGTCGGCCTCGCCCCATGAATAGCCGGCGAGTTGCACGGCGATCATCATGACATCATCTTGGTAAATAAGAACGCCGTAGGTCGGTTTCAGTATCGCTTCCATTCTAGGGTCGAGGTAGCGCACGCGCGAAGGATTTTTTTTGCGCTCAATGTAGTCGGGGATGAACGCCATCGGGCCGGGACGATAGAGCGCGACCATTGCGTTCAAGTCGTGTATCACGGTTGGTTTGAGGTCTTTGAGATACGCTGTCATGCCGCTGCCGGCCATTTGGAATACACCGAGCGTCTCGCCGCGCGCGAGCATTTCGAATGTTTTTTTGTCGTCGAGCGGTATTTTGTCGAGATCGACGTTGATGTCCAGACGATTTTTTACTCGTCCGACCGCGTCGGCCAAGACGGAAAGGTTGGTGAGGCCCAGGATATCGAATTTGAGTAGCCCGATGCCACCATACTCGTCGGCTATCGAGTACATATCGTACTGTGTGATAGTCTTACCGCCCTTGGGGTCGAGTTGGATCGGCACGAAATCAACGACCGGACCCGGCGCGATGACGATACCTGCCGCATGTACGCCGACGTGCCGCGCATTACCTTCGACTTTTTGTGCGAGGTCCAATATCTCGCGCGCATCCGCATCTTTCTCACGTGCGAGCTGCAGATCCGGCGTATCTTTGAGCGCGCTTTCGATCGTGACCGGAAATCCTTGTTTACCGAACGGGATCAATTTTGCGAGCCGGTCGGCCAAGCCGTACGGATGTCCGAGCGCGCGTGCACAATCACGCACCGCGGCGCGGGCCATCATGGTGCCGAACGTGCCGATCTGCGCGACCTTATCTTCTCCATATTTGTGCCGCACGTATTCGATTAGTTCGTCGCGGCGATTGTCGGCGATATCCATGTCGATATCTGGCGCGGTCGGCCGCTCCGGATTGAGAAAGCGCTCGAATGGCATCTGGAAAGCGATCGGGTCGACGGTCGTGATGTGGCACAGATACGAGACAAGCGAACCGGCAGCGGAGCCTCTCGTATTGGTGTAGATACCCGTCTCGCGCGAGTGCCGGAGCATGTCGGCGACGATCAAAAAGTATCCTGCATATCTCTTTTTTGCAATAATACCGAGCTCATATTCCATGCGTTCCCGGAGTGCCGGCGTGTCGTGCATCTCGCGCTCTTTAATTCCCAATTCGGCGCGCGCACGCAGCTCTTTGTCGTGCGTCGTCCCTGCGGCTATGGGGAAATAGGGGAATATTGCTTTGCCGAGAGTCAACTCAAGATTACATTCACTCGCGATACGCGCGGGGGTCTCAAGTGCTTCGGGTAATTTCTTGAATTTCTCTTCCATCTGTTTTTGCGTCTGGAAGGAGAGATCGTGTATGCCATCTTCGATGTCCCTGTTCAATGTCTCGCCGGTGCGGATTTTGTTGACGAGCTCGCGCGCGAGCGCGTCCTCCGGCTTGAGGTAGAAGATGTCATGACCAGCGACGAGCGGGAGAGAGAACTTTCGTGATAGCTCGATTATCTTTTTGACGCGCGCATCGTGGCCTTCTATCTCGGAGTGCAGCGTGATCTCGGAGTAGCAATCTTCCGAGAATATTTTTTTGTACCACTCGATGATCTGTTCCGCATGCGCATAGTCATGATTGGCGACGGCCTGTGCGTGCTCACCGTAGAAGGGCGGCAAAAGAGCGATCAGTCCCTCGCGACATTTCTCCATGAGCTCGCGATCAATACGGGGACGAATATGGAAGCCTTCGAGATGCGAAGCGGTCACGAGGCGGATCAGATTGCGGTATCCGGCCATGTTCTTCGCGAGCAAAATAAGGCGGGCGATAGGGTCGTCGGTTTTATGTTCCTTGTTGAACCTGGTACGGGGTGCGATGAAAAATTCAACCCCTAAAACAGGCTTCACTCCCTGCTTTTTACACTCTTTATAGAATTCGATCGAACCATACATGTTGCCGAGATCGGTGAGCGCGAGGGCTTCCTGACCGTCGGCCTTCGCGGCAGCTACAAGTTCGGGAATTTTCGGCAGAGCTTCGAGAAGGGAATAGTGCGAGTGGGTATGAAGGTGAACGAATGTATTCATAGTGCGCGCGCTTGTCCCACCGAAGCTTCAGCGAAGGCGGACGACATGTATTTGAGTATATCATCGCTGTTTGGTAGTATGCGTTCCAGTGAACGAACGAGAGGTGTTCCGATGAAATTGTTCTTCAAATATCTGCAGTGGCGCTTCAGTGTGAGGCGTAATAGAGCAAGGTATCCCGATTTGCTGGCAGAAGAGAAGGCGGGAAGGTTGTTCGATTTCGATATTGTTATTATTCACGAGATGCTTGCGCGACGGCGCGATGAGCTTCGTAATCAGGGAGTCGGGCCTGCCGATGCGCGATACCCAGACATGTTCGATTTTCGATCCGGAAGTTACAAATACTTTCGCGAAGTTGTTTTGCCGCGGCGAGCTGCGTGCAAAAAGGACTTCGATGCATTAGCAAAGCGGAACGAGCGCGACGCGGAAGCGTTAAAGTTCGAAAAGGAGGTAACCAATGCCCGTCTTTAGACCGCCCGAATGGATTCCAAAAAATTTCGACGAACGGCCGTACGTATTTCTCGCCGGTCCCATAGAGGGGGCTCCTGATTGGCAAAGAACGGCGGATTGGAACGTGATGCGACAATCTGAATTTGCGCGGCACATCGTTGTCGCTGCCGACAGGGGATTTCCGGGACGGAAGTATATCTCGCTGATGCTCAAGAAGTACGATATTCCATTGAACGACACACTGGCAGAGGCATGCAGGTCGGCACTCTTACGTTTTCGGTGAAAATGCGGCGCGAAGTACTCTTCGCGCCGCTTTGATACTATAGAAAGATGACAGAGTACATCATCGGTATCGATGAGGTGGGTCGCGGGGCGCTCGCGGGGCCTGTCGGCGTTGGTGCCGTCCTCTATCCCACGGATTTTCCGTGGCGCGATGTCTTCATGCTCATTACGAAAAAGGGGACTCCAAAACTCAAAGATTCCAAACAGCTGACCGCGCAGCAGCGCGATACTCTCTTTGAACATCTGATTGCGCACGACCGTCTGCGGCATGCGGTCGCATTTGTCGATGCAAAAAGCATAGATAGAATCAGCATTGTAAATGCCGCGAACGAAGGCGCGGCGGTCGCGATCGCCGAGCTCGGTATCAGACCTTCGCGTGCCCGAGTTATGCTCGACGCGGGACTCCGTGTGCCGTCGAAATGGTTTCAACAATCATTCGTGCGTGGCGACGAGACGATACCCGCGATCTCGTTCGCGTCCATTATTGCCAAGGTTATGCGTGATCGGTACATGGAGGATGCCGCAAAAAAGTACCCGTCTTATTTTTTCGAACAAAATAAAGGATATAGTACGCTCGCGCATCGAAAGGCAATAGCGCAGCGTGGTATGTGTGAATTGCATCGGGCCACCTTCTGTACACGACTTCTTGCATCAGGGGCTAATTAACCGTATAGTAACGTCACTATGGTAGTACGAATGCGCAGGAATCGTTCCCAGACGGCACAGCGTCGTTCTCATCATGCCATCGGCGGCATGCGCCTCGCGAAGTGCGAATGTGGTGCTTTGCGTGTCTCTCATCGCGCCTGTCCCGAATGCGGCAAATACAACGGCCGCGTCATCATCGATATGGTCGGACGCGCGAAGCGCGACCAAAAGCGCACTGCCCGCCGCCAAAAAGAGCTCCGCGAGAGCGGCCAAGTCAGCGAAACCAAAGATAAAGAAATGGCCGCAAAAACATAAATACATGAAACTCCCTTGCTCTTTTTGATCTTTAGAAAAATATGGCGAATCGACACTTAGCCCGCTCCGTCGTCCTCCAAGTGCTTTTTGAACGCGACTCCTCGGGCAGCAAAATGACGACCGATCAATGTCTCGGCCGTCTTGCGGATTATGCGCAAGAATTCGGCGCCCGCGAGAGCGACGTGCCGTTCATGAAAAATCTCCTCCAAACCGCTATTGCGAAACAAAAAGAGATCGACGAGGTGATCGTGCGCGCAGCGCCCGAGTGGCCGCTCGATAAGATCGCCGCTATCGACCGCAACGTGCTTCGCGTCGGCCTCACCGAGCTACTCTTCGCGGATCGTACGCAGGTGCCGGCGAAAGTCGCCATCAATGAAGCGATTGAGCTCGCGAAGGCTTTTGGAAGTGCCGCATCCGGTAGATTTGTAAACGGCGTACTCGGAGCGGTCTATGTGGAGCTTGGTGAACCGGGCAAAGATGAGGGTGGCGTGCGGAAGCCGGAGAATAAGAACGCGAAAATGCCCACGGAAGAGCTCATCGGCTCGGTCGTGTATGCGCGTGACGGCACCGAGGTATACCTCGCGCTCGTGCATGACATTTTCGGTCACTGGACATTATCAAAGGGCAAATTGCAGCCGGGCGAGGGGCACGAGGGTGCCGTGAGGCGCAAGGTGAAAGAAGAGATCGGGATCGATGTCGAGGTGGAAGACCAACTTGGCGAAAATGAGTACATCGCCAACGACCAAAAAGCCGCTGGCGGCAAGAAACGACGCCACGCCACCTATTTCCTCGCACGCGCCGAGTTCAAAGACCTACATCTCAAGAAAGAAGGCGGGCTCGACGACGGGCAGTGGTTCCCCCTCGCATCGGTGGGCGATCTGAATTTTTATGACGACATCTTGCCGGTTGTCACGCGCGCGATCAATCTCCTTGCACAGCGGGACAGGAAATAGGATATGGAATTTGGCACGTTCGAAACAAAGATCGGGTATCCGTTCAACGACAAGCGCCTGCTTGAGACCGCGTTTACGCACCGTTCGTATTTGAATGAGAATCGCGCCTCGGGACGCGAACACAATGAGCGCCTCGAATTTTTAGGCGATGCGGTCTTGGAGCTCGCCGTCACGAAATTTCTGTATGAAAAATATCCGGAAAAGCCGGAGGGGGAATTGACCGCCTATCGCGCGGCGCTCGTGAATACGCAGTCGATCTCCGATGCCGCGCAGAAACTCGGCATGAATGACTATATGCTCCTCTCGCGCGGTGAATCCCGCGACACGGGACGGGCGCGTCTGATAATCCTCGCCAATGCGTTTGAGGCGCTCATTGGCGCTCTCTATCTCGATCAGGGGTATGTGGTGGCGGAAAAATTCATTGCAGACCAGCTTTTCCACAAAACGGAAGAAGTGGTGGAGAAACGATTGTGGCAAGACGCAAAGAGTCGTTTTCAGGAAATGGCGCAAGAAAAGCTCGGCATCACGCCGACCTATCAGCTTCTCGATCAATCCGGTCCCGACCATGACCGGCAATTCGTCGTCGGCGCGTTTGTTGGACAGGAGAAAATTGCGACAGGTAGCGGGAGATCAAAACAAGAGGCGGAACAAGACGCTGCACAGAAGGCGCTTGGTGCAAAGGGGTGGTGATTTGTTCGGTGGGCAGCACCCCTTGCAAACGCTATAAAAGTACACGTTTCCTCGTATATCACCACTACTACGCGACGTTGATACTTGTTGAATATGCGCGCGAGGTTTGCAAGAGGTGCTGCCCGCCTCGCTTACGTTGTAAAAATGCGCGCGGCTTGCACGTTTTTTTGATGGGTTGTATGGTATTGGAAGCGAAAACGTAAATTGAGGAGGACGGTATGTCGGTGATGAAGACGGTAAAGCTGGACGAAGTAACGATTACCAAAGGGCCGAGAAGGTGCCAGCAATTCTCATTTGGTAGCAGCGGATTATCCTGCGATTGGCGATGGCCGGATAACCATCCCGTTTGGGTTATGTCGCAAAATGACGGGTACGGACCACCGTGGCGTTTGTATCCGGATAAAGGACGACTGGATGAGGATGGTCGAAAGGCCATTCTTGACTACTTCGGGCTGAATCTCAGAGGAGTTGCCGACGAATTCCCGCTTGAAACGCTCAGAGAAACGTCGCCGGCGAAGCTCATCGCTAGACGGCGAGAGATTGAAGCAGAACGTAGATGGATTCGTTTGGACGTCAGGTGTCAGCGGGTCGGCGGAGGCCACATCCTCGCCGAAGAGGCCGACTGATGAAAACGGCCATCTTCATTATTTTGTTTCTGGCGGGTAAGGTCCTTGCGTTCCTCCTTATCAGACAGGTGCTCGTGCGCGCATTTGAGCCACTGTCCCATTTGTCCTGAAACTGTACTCTCGGCCCTTTTGGTCCGAGAGTTTTCTTTTTACCAAGGCACCGAGGTTAAACCTCGGTAGAAAGTGATATGTAATATTCTTTTGAGTCCTCTAGCATTTCTCGGGTATTCGGTAATCTATCGAACAGTTCAAAAATTGAATCGCCGAGTAATTTTCTCTCTGGTCGTTTTGTTCCAAGGAAGTCGGGTAGGCTTGAGTACGGATATTTTTCTAAGCGTTCATGGATTGCTGCGCCACTTCCTTGACCAGTTTTCCACTTTGGATCGAATATCTCGACGCAGTTTAGATGAACGTAGGGTATTAATTGCTTGAGGTAGTCGTCGCTTGCAATGTGTTTCGACTTGAAGGTACCTGCAAAAAGGGAACCAGTCCGTTCATTTTTTTCATTGAAGTACATGGTGTAGCCGGTAAACACTTTCTGCATAAAGAGCGATATGCCATGTTCCTGTATTTCTTTCAAAACGAGATGAACATGATTCGGCATCAGAGAGTATGCGCCAATTTCGACAATCGCGTTCCCTCTATTGAGTGAGATATCGGACAGCACTGTTTGGAGGTGTTTGTTTTCCAAATGAAATATGTGAGCGGGGACGGAGGCATTTGCGGTAAACAAAAGTAGTAAGAATCGTTCGTAGTCGCTACGATTCAAAAATACTCTTCGCTTATCAACGCCGCGGTTGTAGCAGTGATACCATTCATCCAATTCAATTGGTTTTCTGTTTGCCACATGTGTTAGTATACCAAGGTTTAACCTCGGTACACGTTAATTGTGCAGCGGCCGGAATCACCCTTGGTGGAGATGCGGCCACTCCGAATCAAAGATGCGAATTTCAAAATCGTTACCGACGTGCCGGAGGGTGAAAAGGGATGGCTTGTAACGTGGCGAGGAAACTGGCGCGGTGATCCGCGTAGCATCTACAAGGCCGAGCTTCACATTCGATCAGTTTCGGATCTCGGAGCCGCGGGGTATCGCGTGCAACGCGGTAAAAGCACATCTCCCATTCAACCCAACATACTGATGCAATAGACATTTCGGCCAAATGGCCAACGCTCCACTCCGATGGGGCGTTATTCTTTTGATATGATGAATATCAATGCTCTACCTCAAGTCCATCGAACTCATGGGGTTTAAGTCATTCGGTAAGAAGACAGAACTTGTCTTCGGTTCGCGCATTTCCTCTATCGTGGGGCCCAACGGCAGCGGTAAGTCCAATGTGGCGGAGGGATTCCGTTTCGTACTCGGCGAGCAGTCGATGAAATCGATGCGCTCAAAAAAAGGCGAGGATCTGATCTGGGGCGGCTCACCCGCGCTCGCGCGGCAGAATCGCGCCAGTGTGAAAGTGGTTTTTGATAATTCAAAACGGCTGCTCGACATTGATTTCGGTGAGGTGGTGATAGAGCGTGTCGTGTACCGCGACGGACAGAATGAATATGTATTGAACGGTACACAGGTGCGTCTCAAAGATGTCATCCGACTTCTGGCGGGTGCCAATATCGGCGGGTCGGGATACCAGATCATTTCGCAGGGTGAAGCCGACAGAATACTCAACGCTTCTCCGCGCGAGCGCAGAGAAATGGTAGAAGATGCGCTCGGTCTCAAACTCTACCAGCACAAAAAAGCCGAAAGCGAACGCAAACTCGAGGAGACAGGAAATAATATAGAGAAGACGAAATCGCTCCGGCGCGAGATCGGACCGCACCTCACTTTTTTGCGCATACAGGTGGAAAAGATCGAGAAAGCACGGGAACTCAAGGAAGCGCTCGCCGCCAAACTTTCGGAATATTTGGCGCGCGAAAATGCGTGGATAACACAGGAAGATGCGCGTTTGAAAGAGGAAGTACAATCACTTGACGAGGAGCTACGAGATATCTCTGCCAAATTGCAAGAAGCCCGCAGCAAACGCACACATGGCGGGAGCGGCACACTCTCTGAGCTGCAATCAAAAATAGTGCAGTGCGAAGCAAAGCTTACTGACGCACGGGGGCGTAGCGGCGAGATCGCTCGTGAATTGGGGCGTGCCGAAGGCGCCTTGGAGCGCAACGACGTGATGGTTGAACAGATTGTGACGGTGCCGCACGTGCGCGGTTTCGCGCGCGAACTCGACTCTGCGATCGAGGAGATCGAACGGAATGACGACCTCCAGCAGGTACGCAACATCCTTGCGCATCTGCGCATCCGCATCAGATCTTTTGTCGATGGACTGACAGGCGCGGCTCCGGTCACTAATGCAGAAGCGAAGCGCGAAGTCGATGATCTGAACACCAAGCTTGAACGGGTACAGGCTGAACAAAATCGGATTACCTCCGAGATAGATGGTTTGCGATCAAAAATGGCGGAAACGCGTGAGGAGGGTTTTGCTGCCGAACGCGATATCGTGGGGTTGGAAGCGACGCATCGTGAAGTAGAGAGCAAGAAAAATGCTTTCAATGCCGCGCGGGCTACCGTCGCGACGTTACGCCTGCGATTTGAGGAAGAAGTACGCGAAGGTATCGCCCTTATCGGCGCAGCCGTGCATGCGTGGGACAAAAACGAGATTCCACCCGGCGCGCTTTCGGAAGATCGTAGTAATCAAGAAAAGCGCCGACGCGAGACAGAACGTTTGAAGATCAAAATTGAAGAGTCGGGAATAGGGAATGGGGATGCGGTCGTCCGCGAATTCAAACAGACCAAAGAGCGCGACGAATTTCTCGCCCGCGAGCTCGAAGACTTGGAAAAATCAGCAGCATCGCTCAAGGAGATAATCGCAGAACTTGAAAAAACCATCGACATACGATTCACTGAAGGATTGAAGCAGATCAACGTTGCGCTCCATGATTTTTTCCAAAAATTATTCGGCGGTGGGGAAGCGAAGCTCCGCATCGAAGAGCCTCATCGTCCGTCGAGGCAAGGCCTCGACGTTGAGGATGGGGACGAAGAGGATGAAATGGTCGAAGAAGAGGAATTGTATGCGGGGCTTTCCATTTCCGTCTCGCTTCCGCGCAAGAAGATCCGCGGGCTCGAGGTACTCTCCGGCGGCGAGCGCGCGCTTACCTCGATCGCACTCATCTTTTCAATGACGCAGGTGAATCCCCCGCCGTTCCTCATTTTGGACGAAACCGACGCCGCGCTCGACGAGGCCAACAGCAAGCGCTATGCCGATATGATCAAGGAACTCGGCCAGAAAAGCCAGCTCATCGTGATTACTCACAACCGTGCGACTATGGCCGCCGCAGGCGAACTTTACGGTGTTACGATGGGACATGACGGCGTGTCCAAATTGTTGTCAGTGAAGCTGGAAGAAGCCGAACGCGTCGCAAAATAATATGAAAATCGGAGTCATGCTTGCAGCGGTTGCCTCGCTCTTTGGTTTTTGGAATTCGCCGACGACCACGCCTGTCGTGCAAGCGTCGGCACCGGCCACATCGGTCGTATCGCAATGTCTCACACTCACCCGCTCGCTTTCCTACGGTATGACCGAGCCGAGTATTGCGGATCTTCAGACATTTTTGGGAGTACGAACGACTGGCTATTTCGGACCGTTGACGAAGGCCGCCGTGATTGAATGGCAAGTTCAGAACGGTGTCATTTCATCGGCATTCTCTGATGGTGCAGGTATCGTAGGACCGAAAACACGTGCGGCCATGCGTTGCGAAAACGCGGTACGTGCTACGAACATTGTCACAACTCCCTCGGTCATCATCGCTTCTTCTACGAGGCCGACTTCCCTTCCGCAATCGGCGATCGGCGGTCAATCCGGCGCTGTTCCCGCTCAAGGTCTATCAAGTAAAAGTGCGGATGGCACATCCACGTGCCCCATCGAACCGCTCCCGAAGCCGGCGGCATCGCTCTGCACGGTCGGGGAATGGATATTGATACACGATGAGGCGGGATGCCTCATCGAATGGGACTGTTCCGATCCGAATGCGATCCAATAGTTTACGGACGACGTAGAGCGAGTGAAGCGCGCGAGCATAGCTCGCGCGCTTCCGAGCCGAGGAGTTCGAAAACCGAATGGCATCGGTTTACATTACCGTCTGCGTTGATAGAATCCGCACAGAGAAATGAGAAATATACGGAGGACATAATGACCGAATCGGCGTCGGTACGCCGCACGATTTTTATCGTTTCGGATGCTTCAGGCGAGCGAGCATCGGCGATGGTGTCTGTATTGCTGGAACAATTTCGAAACGTTTCAGTGACAGAACAACGCTTCCCGGAGGTTCGCACACCGGCTCAAATAGCCCAGATCATGCATGCGGCTGCAAAGACGCATGCACTGGTAGTGTACACCCTCGTGGGTGAGGGCATGGCGGAAACCGCAAAAAACGCTGCCGACGGCCTTGGGATCATCGCCGTTAATCTTTTTGAACAGCTGTTGCCGTCGGTGTCGCAGTGGCTTGGTGCACAACCAAGCCGAAATCCCGGTCATGCATTCGATGAAAAATACTTTGCGCGGCTCGAAGCCATCTTTTTTGCACAGCGCAATGATGATGGCAAGAACCTGCAGGATCTTTTGAAAGCAGATGTTGTCGTACTGGGTCTTAGCCGTACGGGAAAGACTCCAGTATGTCGCGCACTCGCTGACCACCGAGTGCTCGCGGCGAATATTCCCATCGTGCCCGGGATCTCTCTCCCCACTGAACTTCAGGAGGTCGACCCGAGGCGCGTGTACGTTCTACAAATGGGGCTCGACCGTTTGCTCGCGGTGCGTTCGAGCAGGCTCAATAGTCTAGGGATGGACGCCGGTGCAGTGTATGTGGACCGCGATGCCATTCGGGCAGAAGTGTTGGCCGTTACTCGTTTACTGACACTGCATCCGGAGTGGGCGCGCATTGACGTTACGCGCTGTGGTGTCGAGGAAGCTGCGGCGATGATTATGGCGAAGCATCAAGAGCGTTTTCCACAAGGGTAATCGAAGCCGCCGCGTCTCTGACGCGGCGGCTTGAATCTTTTGTGTTTCTCTGGTAGTGTGCTGCAACATATGTTGAAGATACGAATGCAGCGGACAGGGCGGATAAACATGCCGTCATATCGCATTATCGTCGTGGAGCACACCGAAAGTCCGAAGACCGGGCGCTATGTCGACAAAGTGGGTACCTACAACCCGCGCACCAAGGAGCGTAAGCTCGATACCGACCGCATTAGGCATTGGCTCTCGAAGGGTGCGAAGCCGTCGGGGACGGTGCACAACATGCTCGTGACGATTGGCGTTTTAAATGAAAAGAAAATCAACGTCCTGCCGAAGAAAAGTCCACCGAAGCCTGCCTTGACCGAAGCGTCGGGGAAAAACGAGTCCGCGAAGGCAGAAGAAGCGGCTCTAACTCTCGCAGCGACAGAAGACGCAGGACAGAAAACGGAATAAGGTGTTCTTGCTATTTTCTTTGCTTGTGTGTATGTTGTTGGAGGTAAAACATGCCTCCACCGCAACTTTCAGGTGAGAAAGTCTTCTCACGCGCCTCGGTGAAACGAGGTAAGTAGGCACGAAATCGCTGAAGAGATTCCGGGGGTCGACGTCCGGGGAGAGTTGCGGCGGGGGCGAAATAGGCATGCGGACCTACGACGGCCTGTTACAAGTCGTGGGGTAACACTTTGCCGTGTGTACGGGGTCGAACGGAAGATTAGCCGTTCGACCCCCAGTTTTTTTCTTTGACGCGTCGTCGATACTTTTATATAGTGAGGCATTAATCCTTAACAGATAGAACGATATGGAACAAGATCAGCAATTTCTAGAATATGTAGTGAGGGCATTGGTGGATAATCCGGATGACGTCAAGATTAATCGCGCCATTGATCAGATGGGCGTGTTGCTTACCCTTTCCGTACACAAGGATGACATGGGCAAGGTCATCGGGAGAAGCGGCGCCACCGCAAAAGCGATCCGCACCGTTTTGCGAGTAGTCGGGATGAAGAACGATGCGCGCGTGAACCTCAAGATAGAAGAGCCGGAGGGCAGCGAGCGTCCATCGTCAGGCCCGTATGTTCGCGACACGTCGGTAGACGATGTCATCAAGGATTTGAAATCCGAATAGCGGGGCGCTCGGTCGGCAGTGCCCTTTGCGAACGGTAACGAAAGTTCCCGCTTTACAATTTGTCACTGCCACTGCATGTCATGGTGCATAGTTCGCGTCGCGCGAGATGTTCGCCAAGAGCACTACCGACCTTGCTTAAGTTGGTAATTGTATGATTCATTTTCACGTAATAACCCTCTTTCCCGAATCCATCGAGCCGTATCCGAAGGCGTCGATTATCGGGCGGGCGCAAGCGGCCAAGAAGATAAAAGTGTCTTTTTATGATCCGAAGAAGTTCACTCGTAATCGTTATGGTCGGGTGGATCGCCGGCCCTATGGCGGAGGCCCCGGAATGGTGCTTGAGCCGGATGGTGTGTTACGCGCAGCCGCGAAAGCAATGTCAAGACGAAACCTTGACAATAGAGAGGTGATTTTCTTTTCGACCGACGGTACGCAGTTTGATGAAGCCATGGCTAAGCGGCTTGCATCGAATCCTAGAGGCGACACCTCTAGGATTTGGAAGCACATTATTTTGATTTGCGGGCACTACGAAGGTATCGACGCGCGCGTGCAGAAAATTTTGAAAGCAAAAAAAGTCTCAATGGGCCCTTTTGTCCTCACCGGCGGCGAGCTGCCGGCCGCGACGCTCATTGATGCCGTAACCCGCTTCGTGCCCGGCGTATTGGGAAAGGCGGAATCTCTGGAGGCGTCCCGCGTTTCCAGTCCCGAAGTGTATACGCGCCCGGAAGTGCTTGTCTGGAAAGGGAAAAAATACCGCGTGCCGAAAGTGCTTCTGACCGGTCATCACGCCAAAATCGAGGAATGGAAAAAGAAAAATCGGGGGAGTTGATTGAAAGTAAAAGAAGGTATACGGTAATGAAAGATATAACCGTGACGCAGTGTTGCGGGGTATCGTGTGGCGAAAAGGAGGTTATATCGCCATGACAAAACTTTCAGACGAGTATACAGGGTCAGCATATAATAGTGATCCAGAGTGGCTGGTGGCGGAACAGGAACGTATTGCGATGAGGGCCGCAGAGGAAGCGATGCGGGTCAAGGATCCGAATCAGCGGATCACCAAACAGACCGCCGAAAATGTGTCTCGGGCGATGGTCGTCTACGCCGATTGATAGTGCACGCATTTTCATATAATCCCCGGGTGGGCTCCTCTCCACCCGGCTTTTTTTGTTCACACATGACCCGTACAGGGCCTTGACAGCTCCGTTTTGCTGTATATACTGCCTCTACATTTGCTCTAGGCTTGATTGTGTTGCGGCTGCGCTTTTGAGTAAAAAGAAAGGTGACTGGTTTCTTTTTAAAAGACATTTTAATAACGAAAAAGAACTACAGCGCAGTCGCTGCAGTATCTCGTGTTGAACATGGCAAAAGCACACAAAGTGCGACCGCAAAAGTATTTCGGAAAGCATCGCGAGCCCTTAGTGAAGCTCCCATCACTCGTCGAATCGCAGATCGAGTCCTTTCGTCAATTCGTGGAGGGCGGCGCGGAGCGTGTCTTCAAAGAATTTTCTCCCATCGGGGATCACTCCGGAAAAAAGTTTGAACTCAAGCTCGTGAAGTTCACGTTCGGCGAATTGCGTTCCGACGAGCATAACTCAAAAAAGACGATGCGCACGTACGAGGCGCCGCTTTCGATGATTGTTCGCTTGAAGAACAAAACGACCGGCGAAGAGAAAGAGCAGGAGATTTTCCTCGCGGATTTTCCGTGGATGACCGCTCACGGCACGTTCATCATCAACGGCGTCGAGCGCATCGTCGTGCCGCAGCTCGCGCGCAGCTACGGCGTATTTTTTGAATCAGTTCCCTACAAAGGCAAGGGCTATTTCGCAGCAAAGATCATCCCCGCACGCGGCGTGTGGATAGAGATCGAATCCGACGCTGATGGCGCCGTGTATGTGAAGATCGACCGCAAACGCCACTTTCCGGTGACGGCGCTTCTCCGCGTACTCGGCCTCGCGACCGACAAAGAAATTCAAGGACGATTTGATAAGACGGCGGCTCGCGACTCTATCGCGATGACACTTACACACGACAATGCCAAGACTCCCGAAGAGGCGTACGTAGAGATCTACCGGCGATTGCGCGACGGCGACATCGCGACGCCGGAATCGGCACGCACACATGTGCAAGCGATTCTCTCCGCCGAGAGGTACGATTTCTCGCGTGTCGGACGTTTTCATTTCAATCGTCGTTTCGGTTTGAGCATCAAAGAAGCGGACCTTCTAAAGGCGACGCTCTCGCTCGACGATGTCGTCCGTATAGTCACACACATCGCCGATCAGAACGCTGATCCGCAGGCAGAAGGAGACGACATCGACCATCTCGGTTTTCGCCGCGTACGTTTTGCAGGCGAGCTTCTCGAGCAGCGCATGCGCATCGGATTATCCCGCATGAAGCGCAACATCCAAGACCGGATGGCAATGGTGGACGCCGAGACCATTTTGCCGGTTTCGCTCGTCAACCCGCGCCCGTTCCAGGCGGCAATACGCGAATTTTTCACGACCGACCAGCTCTCGCAGCTCATGCAGCAATACAATACGCTCGACGAGATCGAGCACTTGCGCACGCTTTCCACCCTCGGCCGTGGCGGACTCACCTCAGAGCGCGCCGGCCTTGAAGTGCGCGACGTGCACTCATCGCACTACGGCCGCGTGTGTCCTATTCACACACCTGAAGGTAAAAATATCGGACTCGTGCTCCACATGTCGCTCTATGCGCGTCCCAATGAATTCGGCATCATCGAAACGCCGTATGCAAAAGTGGAGAAGGGCCGCGTGACCAAAGAGATCGTCTATATTAATGCGATTGAAGAAGAGCAATATGCGATCGCGCACGCGGCGACGCCGCGCGATGAGGAAGGGAAGCTCACCGAAAAAATAATCGAAGTCCGCAAAGAAGGCATCCCGACGCTCGTGAAGCGCGAGGACGTGGATTTCATGGAGGTCGCGACCAACCAGCCGTTCTCCGTCGCGACCGCGCTCATTCCGTTCGTCGAGAACGACGACGCCAACCGCGCACTCATGGGGAGCAACATGCAAAAACAAGCCGTGCCGCTCGCGGTGCCCGACGCGCCGTACGTGGCGACAGGCGTCGAGAGTGCAGCTGCGCGCGACTCCGGCCGTTTGGTAGTGGCCGAGGAAGCGGGCGAAGTCACCTATGCCGATGCGCAGTTGATCAAGGTGAAAAATGGAGACGGTAAGACAAAAGAATACGGATTGGTAAATTTCTCGCGCACCAACGGCTTCACGACATTTCATCAGCGTCCGGCCGTATCGGTCGGCGACACGGTGAAAAAAGGCGGTCTCCTTGCCGATACTTCGACCTCAGTTGGGGGTCAGCTCGCCATCGGACAAAATGTCCGCGTCGCCTTTTTGCCGTGGTTCGGGGCCAACTTCGAAGATGCCATCGTTATCTCCGAAAAGCTCGCCAAAGAGGCCCGCTTCACATCGATCCACATGGAGGAATTCGTGTGTGTTGTCCGTGACACCAAGCTCGGACCTGAAGTCACAACCCACGACATTCCGAACGTTTCAGAATTCAAACTGCGCAACCTCGATGAAGACGGCGTCGTCCGCATCGGCGCAGAAGTGCGCTCCGGCGATATTCTCGTCGGCAAAGTCACGCCAAAAGGCGAGACGCAGCTGACTCCGGAAGAGCGTCTCTTGCATGCGATCTTCGGCGAGAAAGCAAAAGATGTGAAAGACACATCGCTTCGCATGGAAGGCGGCAAGCGCGGGCGCATCATCGGCATCAAAGTATTTTCACGCGAGACGGGCGATCAGCTCGAATCGGGCGTTATCAAGCGCGTGCATGTGGAGGTCGCGCAACTGCGCACCATCTCGGTCGGCGACAAACTAGCCGGACGTCACGGCAACAAAGGCGTCATTTCGCGCGTACTTCCCGAGGAAGACATGCCATTTGATGAGAGCGGCAACCCGGTCGACATCATTCTGACACCGCTCGGTGTGCCGTCACGTATGAACCTCGGACAGATCCTCGAATTACACCTCGGACTCGCAGCAGAAATGCTCGGCTATCAGGCCGTCGTGCCGTCGTTCGCAGGCGCGACAGAAGCGGAGATCCGCAGCGAATTGAAAGAAGCGGGCGTTGCCGAAGACGGCAAGCGGGTACTCTTCGACGGTAGGACCGGCGAAGCATTCGCGCAGCGCGTGTCCGTCGGTGTCATGTATATGTTGAAGCTGCACCACATGGTAGAAGACAAGATCCATATGCGTTCGATCGGCCCGTACTCACTCACGACGCAGCAGCCCCTAGGGGGCAAGGCGCAGAACGGCGGTCAGCGCGTCGGGGAAATGGAAGTGTGGGCGTTTCTCGGCTACGGCGCCGCCTATTCCCTGCGCGAAATCCTCACCATCAAGTCCGATGACATCCTGGGACGTTCGGCAGCATTCGACGCGATAGTTTCAGGCAAACGAATCGAAGAGACGAACACACCGGCGACTTTCAACGTGCTCGTGCGGCACTTGCGTGGTCTCGGTATCGACATTGAATTTAAAGGCGGCGATGTTATCAACCAATAATCTCGTATGTCACTACAAAAAAGAAAAGACATCATACCGGCGGATTTCAACGCAGTCGCCATGCGGCTCGCATCGCCCGAACGCGTCCTCGAGTGGTCGTACGGTGAGATAACGAAACCCGAGACTATCAACTACCGCACGCAGCGCCCCGAGAAGAACGGTCTTTTCGACGAGCGCGTTTTCGGTCCTGAAAAAGACTACGAGTGTTACTGCGGCAAATATCGCGGCATCCGTTTTCGCGGCATTGTCTGCGAGAAGTGCGGCGTGGAGATCACGCGCGCAATCGTGCGACGCGAACGCATGGGCCACATCGATCTCGCGACCCCGATAGCACACATTTGGTTCTTGCGCGGCATTCCGTCGCGCATCGCGCTCATGCTCGGCCTCTCGGCCGCAGAGGTGGAGAAAGTCGTCTACTTTGCCGGCTACATCGTCACGCATGTGGACGAGGAAGTGCGCAAAGGAATCCTCAAGGATCTCGAGATCGAACTTGCGACGAAGACAAAATCTGCAGCGAACGCGGAAGTGAAGACCGAGCTCAAAGAAAAGGCGACAAAAGCGAAGAAAGAGATCGAGTCCATCAAGATCGGCGTCGTCTTCGACGAAGCAACGTACCACTTGTTCGCGGTCAAATACGGCGCGATGTTCCGCGCGACGATCGGTGCCGAAGCGCTCTACAATATTTTGAAAAAGATAGATCTCAAAGCATTCATCAAGAATCTGAAGGGGCTCTACGAAAAGGCGGGAGCCGCCGACCGTGAAAAACTCCGCAAGCGACTTGGCCTCGCCGAAGCGCTTGAGCGCGCGGGCGTGCGTCCTGAGTGGATGTTCATGACGCGTCTTCCCGTCGTGCCGCCGGCGCTCCGCCCGATGGTCGCGCTCGAAGGCGGTCGTCACGCAAGCTCCGACTTGAACGACCTCTACCGCCGCGTCATCAACCGCAACAACCGCCTCAAGCGATTGCTCGCCATCCACGCGCCGGAAGTTATCCTACGCAATGAAAAACGCATTTTGCAGGAAGCCGTCGACGCGCTCTTGGACAATTCCATGCGCCGCGGCGCAGGCGTTCTCGGCATTCTCGGCGGCCGTCGCCGTGCCTTGAAATCGCTCGCCGACTACCTCAAAGGCAAGCATGGCTACCTCCGTCAAAACCTGCTTGGCAAACGCGTCGACTACTCCGGCCGTTCGGTCATCGTTGTTGGTCCTGATTTGGCGCTCGACGAATGTGGATTGCCGAAGCACATGGTACTCGAGCTGTTCCGCCCGTTCATCATTCAGGGTCTGCTCGCGCGCGAGCTTGCATACAATATTCGCGGTGCCGGCCGTTTGATAGAAGATGAAGCACCCGAAGTGTGGCCTATCCTCGAAGAGGCGATCGAAAATAAATACGTTCTCTTGAACCGTGCACCAACACTGCACCGCCAATCGATCCAGGCATTCCGCCCGGTCCTCATCGAGGGCAATGCTATCCAGGTGCACCCCCTCGTGTGTCCTGCATACAATGCCGACTTCGATGGCGACGCGATGGCTGTGCACGTTCCCCTCTCCGAAGCCGCGCAGCTCGAAGCGCAAAAAATAATGTCCGCCAACAAGAACGTCCTCAAGCCGGGAAGCGGCGACGTCGTCGTTGCCTCGAAGCTCCTTGATATCGTTCTCGGCTGCTACTGGATGACAAAAACCGTCCCGGGGTTGAAAGGCGAAGGAAGCGCATTTCCATCGACCAATGCCGCGATCACCGGGTACGACTTTGACGCTATCGATCTGCGCGCGAATATCCGCGTCCTTCCGAGCGACAGCAAAAAATACGAACTCTATGAGGGTAAAGTATTCGAGACGACCGTCGGCCGCTTGCTGTTCAATTCCGTCCTGCCGAGCGACTACCACTTCATCAACGATGAGATCAGCTCGAGTCGCATGAAAGCGCTGGTGCAAAATCTCGTGCTCCATTACAAGCTCGACGGCATTCCGGCGATCCTCGACAAGATAAAGGCGTTCGGATTCCGCTACGCGACGCACGCCGGCATCACGTGGTCCATCTCCGACGTCGTCGTCCCGGCGATAAAAGAAGAGTTGGTGCAGAAGGGACGCGAAGCGGCCGCCAAAGAGCTTGAGAACTTCAACAATGGTCTTTTGACGGAAGACGAGCGCAAGCGCGCGACGATCGAGATCTGGGGCAATGTCTCCAGCGAACTCCGCAAACATGTCGTTAACGCGCTCGACAAAACAGGTCCGGTGCACGACATGATCACCTCCGGCGCCCGCGGCTCCGTCGTGCAGCTGCATCAAATGGTGGGCATGAAAGGCCTCATCACCAACCCGCGCGGAGAAATCATCGAATTCCCCATCACGGCGAGCCTTAAAGAGGGACTGACGCCGATCGAATACTTCATCTCGACGCACGGCGCCCGCAAAGGGTTGGCCGATACCGCTCTCAACACCGCACGCGCCGGCTACCTCACGCGCCGCCTCTTCGACGTCGCGCATGACGTCGTGACGCTCGAGCATGATTGCGGTACAAAAGAAGGCGTCATCATTCATCGTCCGGGCAAAGAAAATATCGGCGGTTCGTTCGCGGATCGTCTGAATGGCCGCGTACTCGCGGAAGAAGTAGGCACCATGCCTGCCGGCAGGCAGGGTTTCAAACGCGGACATCTCATGAATCGCGATGATGCAAAAGCGATCGAGGAAAACAAAGAGATCAAAGAAATTATCGTACGTTCACCAATGACGTGCAGAGTCGCGCGTGGCGTTTGTCACGACCGCGGGCGGCGACATCACGATGGGTCTGCCGCGCGTCGAAGAAGTCTTCGAGACGCGCCAGCCGAAATTGCCCGCTACGATCTCACGCGTTTCCGGCGTCGTTTCTGATATCACCAAAGATGGTCAGGAGACCGTTATCACGATAGTCCCGGAAGTTGCCTCGACGGTCAAACAAACCGCGAAAGCGGCCAAGAAAGAAACTGAATACCGCATTCATCCGCTCCGCCAGATATTGGTTAAAGTCGGCAGCAGCGTCGAAAAAGGCGATTTTCTCACCGACGGCTCCGCCGATCTCGACGAACTCTTCTTGCTCGCGGGCAAAATAAAATCGCAGGAATATATCATCGCCGAGATCACCCGCATCTATGAATTACAGGGTGTCTCGACCGCACGCAAGCACCTGGAGATCATCGTGAAACAGATGTTCTCGCGCGTGTCGGTGACGCATTCGGGCGACACTGCGGTGTCTGCCGGTGAGATCATTGCGGATTTCGAATTCGAGCGCGTCAGCAAGGAGGTGAAAGAAAAAGGAGGCGAAGCGCCGAAGGCGAAGCAACTCTTGCTCGGCATCACCGAAGTTTCGCTCACCCGTGCATCGTTTCTCTCTGCCATCTCATTCCAAAATACGCCGCGCAAGCTTGCCGAAGCGGCCGTCTCCGGCGCCGTGGATCGCCTCATCGGTCTCAAGGAGAATGTCATCATCGGCCGCCTCATCCCTGCCGGTACCGGATTTCCCGGCTCGAAGAAGCATGCGCTTATCGAGGAAATGGAAGCGGAATTCGCTCAAAAAGAGACCGCAATCGTTCCTCCCTCGACCGACCGCAGCCGCGACACCGTAGAGAGGTAATCGTTACCAACAGCCAAAGAAGGCCGCCTACGGGGTGGCTCTTTGGCATGGTAGTGTTGTATTAGAAATAGGAGAGACCAATGGTCGACGTTGTTGCATTGAGGGCGAAATATACCGGCTACCCGAACACGGTCGCACTCATCGACCTGCTTGCAAAGGACGGCAGTGAGGATGCCCAAGAGATTTTGGAGGGATTGGATTTGCTCGAAAAAGATCGCTATGGGTGGCTGACGGATCCGGATGAACCGACCATCTCGTTTTCTCCCGACGAACTTGAGGCCCTCTGCGCAGAGGTCCTACGAGAAAAGAATGATGAGCAACCGTGATTAGTCGCCCCATCCCGAAAGCTTTCGGGACGGTGTCTTTGTTTTTCTATGTCAATGGTACTGTTCCTGTAGTCAACGAAAGGAAAGTCGGATGAGCATCGACGTCAAGGCGCTGAAGAGAAAATTCGCCGAGTACCCCAACATTCTGAAGTACGTCGAATTACAGGCGTATTTGCAAAACGAAAAATTGCTTATGGTGTTGGCCCGCCTCAACAAAAGAAATATACGAAGCTGCATTGGTCCTGATTGCAAATCTTTTGAGGATCTTGACCGTTTTTGTGAGGTGATATTGCTCAGAATTGCTGATATCGCACAAACCGATTCCGATTGACCTATTTTATTAGAAGCCCCGCCATATATTGGCGGGGCTTTCGCTTTTCAAAAACGGTTCGCATTCGAAGTATGCAGGAGGCGAGGCCTCCCAAGTCTGGTTAGTTAAACGAACTTTATCTTTCGGTAGTACTCCTGAGCTTCCCCAAGTACAGCGCTCAGTTGCGGCATACCACCTGCAACCAGGTGCATAATTTCAGCATTAAGTATCGCACGCTCGGGTCGGAAATCGCCTACGTAATCGCGCAAGCTTGAAAATGTGTATTTACCTATTCGTCGTTCCAGGCCGCGCATATCTTTTACCCGACCTTTTTTCCATGTGGGCTCAAGAATTTCGGCAACATTGAGATGGATGTACTGTGCCACGCGTTTAAAATAGCGATCACTGTCAATGTGGCGTGATCGACAAGGTCCTACAAATAAGCTTCCGACGCGATCATACTTCGCATTGAAATACATCACATAACTCGTGCCCAGTTTCTGTAGAAACTTCGATGAACCACCCTCTTCGAGCTCTTGAAATCCGATATGAAAATGATTTGGCATGAGACTGTAGCAGCCAATTGCGACAAGCTCGCGTTTGCGGGGCTTTTCGAAAATCTCGCGATGACTGATTCTAAAAAAGTCCGATCTGTCGAACGGCTTAGTATCGTTGCATACATAGAGTGAAGCCTGGAACCGCTCGTAGTCTTCATTATCTTTGAAAGTGGTGCGACCATCAATGCCCCGCGTGTAGCAATGATAGTGTTCATCAGGAGCGAACGGCGTCCGGCGATAACTCATCCATGTATCATAGCAGGAATTGGGAGGCCTCGCCTCCCTGTATATATCAAACTATTTGTGGGGTTTCTTGGTGTGATGTGAATAGATAAAGAAACCTACAAAAACCCCTCAAGCCGAACACCCAATTTTTTGAATAATGGATGCTGATAATGCAATTACTGTAGCACGTTCCCGTCTCTTCTCCGCGCGTTTTTCCTCTTTCTCTATTTCAGTATTCCACACCTCTTCCGGCGTCTTGAAGTTGAGAACTTTCATATAACGGGTGCGGAGAATTATTTCAATTTCCTTGAATCGTTCGCTCGATAGTGATGAGAGATCGGTCTTCTTCGGCGCGTACCGACGCACCGCGCGATTGCGATTTTCGACCGTTCCTTTTTCCCACGAATGATACGCGTGACAGAAGAACACAACTGCATCGACAAGCTCCGAGAGCTCTTCATGTTTCTGGAATGAAATGTCGTTGTCGAGCGTAAGTGATTTGATTGGAACTCCGTGGAATGTTTTTGCGACGAGCGTATTGATGTACGTGGTTGTTTTGTTTTCAGTATACACGAGGAATGGATACCGAGTTTTCCGCTCAACGAGCACGAGGAGCGACCCTTTTCCATCTCTGCCCGACTCAATGAAGTCACCCTCAAAATGGCCGAATTCCTTGCGTTTCTCGACACTTTGGGGTCGCTTGTCAATCATGGTGCGTCCATCGATAGATGTTTTTCTCGCACCTCGTTTCGGGCCGCCGCGTCGCTTCACCGCTTTTGAGTACAGATGTTTCTCGATCTTTCTTCCGTGCACAGAATGAACGAATTTGTAGATGGCTTTCGTACTCGCGTATTGCATATATGTCTCGACCTTTTTTAATCGTCCCGAAATTCCTTCCGGCGATTGATCGTTTTCGATATTCTCTGTCACGTACTTCTTCAGTTCTGGATCCATCGCCACTTTCAAACATTGGAGCTTGGATTGTTTTCGTCGCAACAGGGCATTCAAATCCGCTCGTTGTCGCGAGTACTTTTTCCTGACACTGTTTCGTCCCAATTCTTCCGAGACCGAGCTCGGACTTCGCCCAATCATCCGGGCGATTTCCCGCACTCCTTTTCCTCCTTCTCGCGCCCGCTCGATTCGCCGCCGCTCACTCTCATCTATATGTGTGTATCCCATACGTTTTAATCGTACAGGTGTTCGGCTTCAAAGGTGAATTCGCGAAAAAAGAGCCGCCCCATGGGACGGCTCTTTAGACTGGATGTTGGATCAAACACAACCCTCCGCTTTCGGAAAATCGCGGCCACGAAGGTGCTTGGGCCGATATTTCTCTGGTAGGCCGAGTTCCATGATATCGAACTCGTCGAGACCATACGCTACCACGTGTTCCCATGCGATTTTGTATTCAGCCTTGGCAAGAGCCTCCTTGGCGAGGTGCTTGCCGTTCGCGCGCCGCATAAGAGTGCGTGCGATAGCATCGTTGCTTCTACAGACCACGGTTGTCCTCCTTGTTGACCGTGGCCATTTAACACCATTATGTTGTTTATTGCAACTTTCGCTTTTGGTTGGCTGAAGAGGCATAATGACGGTATGAGCGACACTGTTCAACAAGTTAAAGATAAGCTGTCCATCGTCGACGTCGTCAGCCAGTACGTGAAGCTCGAACGATCCGGTAGCAGCCTGCGGGCGCGGTGCCCCTTTCATGCGGAGCGTACGCCGTCGTTCTTTGTCTCGCCGGAGCGCGGCACGTACCACTGTTTCGGCTGCAACGTCGGCGGCGACATTTTTTCATTTGTCGAGCAGATTGAAGGGCTGGATTTTAAAGGCGCTTTGAAAGTGCTCGCAGAGAAAGCGGGCGTGGAGCTCGTGTACGAGCGTGGTGGCAAAGAAAAAAAAGATGAGCGCGACCGACTCTTCGAGCTCATGGAAGTGGCGACTATTTTTTATATGTCACGATTGAGTGATGCAGCAAAGAAATATCTCAAGGAACGCGGTATGAGCGATGCGACTGTAAAAGAATTCCGCCTTGGCTGGGCGGCGGGAGATAGTTGGAGCGAAGCGAGCGACTATTTCAAGAGTAAGAAATTTACCGACAAAGAGATTGTGGACGCTGGTCTCGCGAAGAAAGGAGATAGGGGATTGATAGATAAATTCCGCAACCGTATCATGTTTCCCATCAATGATTCGGCCGGACGCGTGATCGCATTTTCAGGGCGCATATTTGGTGAAAACGCGTCACCCGAGGCGCCAAAATATTTGAATAGTCCCGAGACGCCGCTTTTTCACAAATCTCGAATTCTCTATGGGTTCGACCGTGCAAAGCTCGCTACTCGCAAACACAATTGTGCTGTCTTGGTGGAAGGGCAGATGGATTTCCTCGCTTCGCATCAGGCTGGATGGGGAAATACTGTCGCAGTCTCAGGGACAGCGTTCACTCCGGAGCATGCCGCACTCATACATCGCATGACCGACAATCTCGTCTTGGCGCTCGATGCCGATGAAGCGGGCATCAAAGCTGCGGGCCGCGCTGCGCGCGCGGCACTGCAGGGAGGCTTGAATGTAAAAGTGGCTCAATTACCGAGTGGGTCGGATCCGGCGGAGCTAATCTTGAAGGAAGGAAAAGATGCATGGAGTAGTGCGATACGAAAGGCGAAAGACATCATTACGTTTTTGCTCGACGTGCTCAATGAGCATTCCAAGAGTCCCGACAATTTTCGCCGTTCGGTCGAGTTTGCTGTGTTGCCGTTCTTGACCGACGTGCAAAGCCCGATTGCACGCGAACAATACATCAAGGAGATCGCAAAGCGGCTCGGCGTATCAGAAAATGCGGTTGCCGAAGCATTTGTGAAATTGCCGCGAGTCCCATCTGCCACGTCAACGACAAGAATTGTCGGCGACACTTCTTCCGAAGTTGTGGCGAAGGAGAAGGTTTCAAATCGGACGATACAAGCGTACGCACTATATCTTTGGCAAAAGACACTCGCGAAGCCGGAGATAGATGTAAAGAAGTTTGAAGCGGATTTCAAGGAGGCTATCGGACCTTCGGCGTTCAAAGTAGTTGGTGAGATGCCGGAGAGTCATCGCGAGCCTCTGCGTTTCTCCGCCGAGGAGCTGTATGGTAAAAGCCCCAATCTTGCGCGCGAAACAAATACCCTTCTCAAGGTGCTTTTGAAGGAGCGGTTATCGCACGAGCTCTTGGAAATATCCCATGCGATACAGCAGGCCGAACATGAGGACAATGCGAAGGAAATCGCTCGTCTCATGGGTGTGCATAAGATGTTGACAAGTCAGATTGCGCTCTTATAGAAAAAAGTGTAGAGTATGCCATCGCTCTAGGGATGTGGAAATGATGGAGCGAGGAGTCATTCATAATGCCTATCTCCCCCTTGAACTGAGGGGAATGCTGTTTTGGGCAACTTTTTGCATATATGGCTAAAAAAACTCACAAAAAACACAAGGCCAAGAGGAAGATTTCCCGATCGAAGCCCTCTCGCATCGCGTCAAAGCGGGTACCAACGCCGCGCGTGAAAACCCCACCGAAACAAATGACCGGTAGATCGGGAAAGTCTGGCAAATTTAAACCACTTACGAAGGGGAAGGATGAAGATAAGGTGCTCGCGCTGATACGGCTTGGCCGCGAGCGTGGGTACGTGACCTACGACGAAATCCTGCGTGAATTTCCGACCATCGAAGACAACGTGCTATTACTCGAGGAAATGTACGAGCGATTTAGCGCCGCCGGTATCGATGTCTTGGAGGGTGGCGGCATGCTCGAAGATTCTTCGGCGGACACCGTGCTCGCGAGCAAGAAACTCCAGCACCGTCGTTCGGATTCCACCTATGATTCCGTGCAGATGTATTTGCGCGAGATCGGCCAATATCCGCTCTTGAACGGCGAGCAGGAGAAGATCCTCGCGAAGCGCATCTTGCTGGGCGATGATGAGGCGCGCGGAATTCTCGCTCGCTCCAACCTCCGCCTTGTCGTTTCTATCGCCAAAAAATATGTCAATCGTTCTCCCGATCTCACCCTTCTCGACCTCATTCAGGAAGGTAACCTCGGGCTCTTTAAGGCTGTCGATAAATTCGACTATACAAAAGGCTACAAATTCTCGACCTATGCCACATGGTGGATACGACAGGCCATTACCCGCGCCTTGGCCGACCAGTCGCGCACTATTCGCATCCCCGTGCACATGGTGGAAACCATCGCCAAATACAAGCAAAAAGTGCGCGAACTTTCCCAGCACCTCGGCCGCGATCCGCTGCCGGAAGAGATAGCGGCGGAAATGGGTATCGAAGTGGAAAAAATTTACACCATCCAAAAGATCAATCAGGACACCGTCTCGCTCGAATCGCCGGTGGGCGAAGACGACGACGAGCGCTCGACGCTCGGCAGCTTCATTGCCGACGATACGATCGCGGCACCCGATCAGGATGCTTCACGTCGCATACTCAATGAGCAAATGATGGAAATCCTCGATGAACTTTCTCCAAAAGAGCGAAAAATCTTGGAGATGCGCAATGGCCTCTCCGGTGAGGGTATTTGCTACACCCTCGAAGAGGTGGGGCGCGAATTCGGCGTCACCCGCGAGCGCATCCGCCAGATCGAAGCAAAGGCACTGGAGAGGATCAGATTTCACGAGAGGGCAAAACAGCTTCGCAGTTACTGAACAACCCTCGCCTGCAAGGCGAGGGGTTCGTCCGCGTTTGAGGTTGTCGCGCTAAAGCGCTCTTGGTCAGGTATCGAGCGTGGTGAAGTTGTC
>LCQW01000010.1 GCA_001004345.1 Candidatus Kaiserbacteria bacterium GW2011_GWA2_52_12 | reverse complement strand
ACGTGGCGACGGTCGATGCGACCGGCAAAATCATCGCCAAGAGTCCGTCCGTACGATTCGCGCTCACCGCGCAGGCCGCCGAATTCACTCCGCTGCTAATCGGCGAGACGCCGAGAAGCGATCCTTTGGATGAGTTGCGCAACAACCTGATTGCTATCGCACTCACGGGCTTTGGTGTGTTTGCCATTATTGCCGTCGCGATACTCGGAACGCGCCGCAAGGACGCAGGCGCAGCATAGGGGCCGTTCACAAATAACATCCCCGTTATTTGGGATTACGGCCCCTTGTGCCACGGCCATACTGTGGAACTAATGTATGGACGGGTCCATAGACATCTCCACTTGCAGGCTTCACGAGGAGCGGACAATTGGAAATTGCACGACGAAGTGCGAACCGACGCCTTTGATGGATTCTACAGATATCTTCCCGCTCATCGCCTCCACCAACTGCTTGGTGATCCATAGGCCAAGACCAGTCCCGACTTCACTCCGTACGCGATCGCTGGGAGCGCGATTGAATTTGCTGAAAAGGTGCGATACCTCTTCGGCAGTCATACCGATACCGCTGTCGCCCACGCGGAACACGATATCGTCACGCTCGGCTTTCGAAGTGACGGTGATTTCGCCCTTGTCCGAATATTTGACCGCATTGCCGATGAGGTTGGTCATGATCTGCTGTAGGCGTCCTGCATCGGCGCGTATGGTGATCCCCTCTTGCATGTCGCAGCTGATAGTCAATCCTTTTTTCACCGCCACGGGACGGAAAGAATCGCACACTTCGCGCACGACCGCGCTTGGATCGATGAGCTTCATGTCGAATGACATGCGCCCCTGCTCGATACGCTCGACGTCGAGCATGTCGGCGACAAGTAGATTCAGGTGATCCGCAGAGCGATCGATGCGATCTATCATATCGGCGGCTTCGGACTTGAGAGTGGGTACATGCTTTAGCTCGTCGATATAGCCGCGTATCACCGTGAGCGGCGCACGCAGCTCATGCGAAGCCATAGAAATAAAATCGTCTTTGAGAGAATCCACTTCTTTGAGACGCCGGTAGAGGGCGGTGTAATCAATGATCCGAGCATGATGGAAGAACAGAAATAATAGGAGGATGAGGATGATGAGGAGGATGAGAACGCTCGTTTGAATACTCGCGGCAATCGAGCGGTCGGCCTCCGAGAGCGTTTGGCGGGTAAGCGCGACCGCTATGACCGTCCCGCTCGCATTCGTAATGGCCCGTGCGGTACGAAAGAATCGCTCGGTGCCTTGTACCTCTTCCACCGTAAATGAATTGGTCGGATCGGCGGTCGCCAGAGAGAGGAAGAAATCCTGCCCTTGCGGCGTCGTGCCGATTTGTTTTTCATCGAGCGAGTTCACAATGCGCCACTCACCGCCCGTCGATCCGAGGATATTGAATTCAGTTATCGTCGGGTTCCGCTCGGCAATGCCGCGCATGAAGCCCTGCAGCTTCACGGGATCGTCGATAAAAGATGCGGCGAGCGGCGTAAACGCATCTTGCAGCGAGCCGACGCGGACATTGACGAGCCGGTCTTGCGCATCGCGCGCAATACCGATGAATCGATCGGAGATATAGACGAAGGAGACAACGATGGCGAGTGCGACCGTTATCGTGAGAAATAATTGCGGATTGTCGAATATCCGTGAGAGTGCGCGCCGTATCGTTTGTTGGAGAGAGAATTTCATCCCGTCATGATATCACCTCATCGTCGCCCGTTCTTCAGGGACAGGGTCTGCGAACAATTCGAGCAAGTACCGATCCGCCTTCATCGACTTTTGTGCGATGTGATAGCACATGGTGCCGGTGAGTAAGCTCCTTTTAGCAACATTGGTAAAGCCGAGTTCATAAAGCAGCGCTGTCATTTCCTCGGGCGTATAAAAATTATGTATCGCATCGGCAAAATAGCCGACGCACCGCCTCGCTTCTTTGGAAGCGCCAAATAATCGCGAGGTGCACCACACCGATGCACGCAAAAATATCAGGTACGGCACTTCAATGATGCGTGAGGACGGGCGCAGCATATCGTTGTGACAAAATAAGCCGCCCGGTTTGAGAACACGGTATATCTCTGAAAAAGCTCGTATGACTTCAAGATGTCGCGATGCGAATTGGATGGTCACCACGTCAAATGATGCATCGGGGAACGGTAGTGAGTGAGCATCGCAGACCTGGGCATGGATGGTGAAATTGCGCTCCTTCGCAATTCGCTGCCCCTCGGCGATCATTGCCGAAGAGCCGTCAACCGCATGAACTTCGAGACCAGGATTCATAGCAAGAAGCCGCAGCGGTATGTCGTGCGTTCCCGAGGCGACGTCGAGCACTTTCGCGCCGCGTGGCAGATCATTCATACGCGCATGGACGACTCTCGCAAACGTGCGCGTCCATAGAGGATAGGTGCCGAGCGATGCGACCGCATTGCCCACATCGTAATATTCCGGCACATCTTTGAATACGTACGGGATGAGCGTGTGCCACACTTCGCCGAATTTCCGGTTGCGGATATCTTCGCGGCTGACGAATTCGGATGAGATAACCATGCGAGTTGCTGCTGATGAGAAGAACGATTTGAGTATACTCCGCCACTATACCCGTAATCCATTGAGTGCGGCTATCCTCTCTGCTATCGGCGGATGGGTGGAGAACAATTTCTGCATATATTGCCCCGCCTCATGTGCGCCGAATGGATTTGAAATAAAGAGGTGGGCGGTTGCCGTCGAGACATGCTGCATCGGCGCACGATATGAGCCTATCTTCGCGAGCGCCGACGCGAGAGCGTCGGGATAGCGGGTGAGCAGTGCGCCAGAAGCGTCGGCGAGAAATTCGCGCCGCCTCGAAATGGCTAATTGTATGAGCTGCGCCGCGATGGGCGCGAGAATGATGGCGATAATACCGGCAACCATGATGAGCGGATTGCGGTTGTCGTTGTCTCTATCCCTCCCGCCATAAAAACTCATGCGTAAAAATATATCCGCAAGGACGGAAAGAATGCCGACCAGAACGACCGCCACGGTCATGACCAGAATGTCGCGGTTGCCCACATGCGAGAGCTCGTGTGCTATGACGCCCTCAAGCTCGGATCGGTCGAGTACCCCGAGAAGTCCCGTCGTCACTGCGACGACGGCATTTTTTGCATCGCGGCCCGACGCAAAGGCATTGGGGGCAGGGTCATCAATGATGTACACGCGCGGCTTCGGGAGTCCCGCCGTGATGGCGAGATTTTCCACTATGCGGTGCAACTCTCTGTACTCGCGTTCATCCGCGGGAACCGCGCGGGCCGCCGCGATAGCGATCTTATCGGAAAACCAGTATGCGGTGATGTTCATCGCAATGGCGAAGAATGCCGCTAGGTAAAGTATGCCGGGGGCGTTGTAGTAGTACGAGACGAACCAGCCGACCGCGATAACGAGCGTGAAAAACACGCTCATGAGCATCCATGTGCGGAATACGTTTCTCCCCTGCTGTGTATACAAAGAGGCCATTTCAGTCACTATACAACGCGACCGCTAAAAAGAAAAAGCGGCTACGAAGCCGCTCCTCCGAGAACTTTGTACACGAGGCGCCTGTTTGCTACCAAAATCGCTTCCGCAAACCCGCCCATCAGATCGTAGTTCTTCAACTCTTCGACGAATACCCATCGGTGATCGATCAACTCGTCACGGTTGAGCACGACCTGTCCTGACACATAGGGCGCCATGAAGCGCAACCCGAGGACGGCGATATCGTCCGGTCGAATGTGACTGAAATGATCCACATACTCAAATGGACCGACCTCAATACCCGCCTCTTCACGGATCTCACGCCGAAGAGCTGTATAGAGCGGATCTTTCCAACCATCCGGCAAAGTCAGCGGCAAATACTCATAGTCCTCTCGCGAAAAACCTCCGCCGGGCGATCCCCACTTATTTGGAAAGACAAGCAAGCGCGGCGAGCGCTGAACGATAAGGAATCGACGTTCGAGATCGTACACGAGGCCCATTGCAACCACGCGATGCAGCTCATGAGATGGAATTTTACATGCCATCACCTTCTCCTCTTTTCTGATGAGAAGTATACCGCGATACTGACAAGAGCCTAAAATTTCACCTGCACCGGCTCTTTGGCCGCCTGTTCATCCGTGCCGAGTTCGAAGAAATCACGCGGCGCGAAGCCAAACGTGCTGCCGATGAGATTCGACGGGAATGATTGGAGCGCGGTGTTGAGTTCCATCACGACGCCGTTGTAAAAGCGGCGCGCGGCTTGGATCTTATTTTCCGTATCGGAAAGCTCGCGCTGCAGCTCGACGAAATTTTCATTCGCTTTCAGGTTGGGGTAATTTTCGGCGACGGCAAACAGCGACTTCAGCGCGCCCGTCAGCATATTTTCCGCATCCGCTTTGTCTTTCGGCGAAGTGGCGTTCATCGCGCGCGTGCGCATTTCTGTCACTTTCGTAAGTGTGCCGCTCTCGTGCGAGGCATACCCCTTGACCGTCTCCACAAGATTTGGAATGAGGTCGTATCGGCGTTTGAGCTGCACGTCGATATCCGACCACGCCTCCCTCACGCGATTCGTAAGCGTGACGAAGCGGTTATAAAGAAAAACTGCCCATGCGAGAACTACGATTACAACTCCAAGAATAATGTATGTAATGTTCATATCATTAGATTTTAGCTTCTAATTGATTTACACGAACTTCCAATTTCATCCTTTTTTCGAGGTTTGTTTTAACATCATTCTTGATGGTGTTGAGATCACGAGTGTGTTCTTCAAGTGTTTCCTCCACTTGGTCAACCTTTCCATCAATGAGATCGACTTTTGTATGGAGCTCTTCGAGCTCTTCTCGTACAATAGTGCGCACTTCCATTTTGACAATAGAACGTACGTCGTCTTTCGTCGGAAAGACTTCTTTAAGTTTCTGAATATCTCTATCAGTAATTACCATATACTCACTATACCATATCCCCTATGACAATTATCTATCGCACCCCGACGCTCGTCGTTGCTGTTGTTGTTGTCGCTACGCGAGGCGGCACATTAGGCGGAACTTGCGGCGGTGGCTGTGTTGGTTGGTTTTGATTACCTGGAGCGAATAAACTGCCGAGGAGTTGTCCGAGCATGTAGAACGGGCTTCCGTATCCGCTTCGGTAACCGCTCGGGTAACCGATGATGACCGGGTATGCCACTCTATACCGCGGATATGGCATTGGTCTTGGCGGCGGCGGTGTAACCGGTGGCGGCGTCCTGGGTCCCGTAATGGGTTCTATTGGGAATGGTTCCGTGCCGCCCAGTGGTGGTCTTTGGTACGCCGTGGGTGTGGGAGTGAGTTCTCCGAGAGGAAGATCCGGACTTGGATTTTGTTTGATGGGTACAATCGTAACTTCCTGTCCTGACGATGTGATGCATGGGGCGTTGGAATTCTGCACATCGCACAGCTTCAGTGAACCCGGCGGCGTGAATCCGCCTCCATTTGGTGGTACTCCCGGCGGTCCTCCACCGCCTGGTGGTGATACTGGTGGCGGTCCTCCACCGCCCGGTGGTGTTGATGGGTTATTTGGTGGGTTGTTTGATGGCGGTTGATTGTTGGTGATATCCGGGAGATTTAAATATCCCCAGATTCCCAAGCTTGCGCAGAGAGCAGAACGCTTCCATCCACCAAAACATGCCCACCTGAAAGCATTTCCTCCCATTTTCGCCGCCGTCCACCATCCACTGCTTCCCGGTGTCGGTGGTGTAAGGGATTCCGACGGGTTACCACCGCCTCCTGTCAAAGGCAATTCGAGTTGTCGTCCCTCGCCAAACGGCAAGTTGAGTTGCTGTGGCTCGATAGCCGGCGCGGGCGTACGAGGAGGCTGGGCCGGTTCATTGAGTGGAAGTTGTAATTGTTGCGGCTCGAGGGAAATCCCCTCACCTTCGGGTGTTGGCTTTGGAGATGCAGGGCTGGTCGTCTTCCCTCCAGTGCGAGACGACGGCGTCGGTATTACAGGTTGATTGAACGGATTTAGCGGTGTCGGCGCAGGTGCTGGTGCAGGTGTTAGAGGAGCTGGCGCTGGCGATGTGACCGGCGCAGGAGTCGGCGAAATGATTGGTGCTGGCGTAACTGGTACAGATGCGGGCGCGCTCGCGAGGGTGGGAGGTGGTGTCTCGGGTACTGCGACAGTTGTTTCGGCTAGTGGTATTGCCGGCGTCGGTGCAACGATATATTGACTCAAGAATCTGCCGACAGGCGGATCCACAAGAGAGAAAATCAATTGCCCAACTGTTTCTGCTTGAACTTGTTGTCCAACAGGCACGTTACTGTTAAGAAATTCTGTCAGATCAATCACAGGCAACGCGGCAATTCTCTTATTTGCCTCCTCGGTCGCTTTCCGTGCCTTCACTTGTTGCAGAGCATATTGCGCGCCCAATTTTTCAGTATTGGCGTCGTTCAATCGCGTTTCGATCTGCGTGCGAGCGGCTTGCAGGTCTGCGACTTTATTGGCTGTCTGCGAAATATCCGGAACTTTGAGCGATTCCACTATCGCAACGATCTTATCTGACGGCGTCTTTAAATTATTGAATGGACCCTGGAGACCGCTAAGCGCGACGACACCGTCGAGTGTTGCGGGTTTATTAGCGGATGGGATCAGCGGATTGATCACCTGCACGGCTTTCACGACTTCAGGGATAAGCGCCGACAGTCGCGCGCGATCGCCCTGCGGCACGAGCGGATTTTGCGCGAGATCGCGCGCGGCAGTTATCATTGTATTGACCTGTCGTTCGATACCCAGCGCGGCATCTATCTGTTTCTGATTATTCGTCAATTCGTTATTGATCGAGGCGATGCGCGTGTCGATGTCCTGCTTTTGTTTTTCCAACGCGACTGTGTCAGTCTGCGCACCGGGTAGTGTCGGTGCCGGAGCGGGCTGCACAACAGGAGGTGCAGCGACGGTTGACGGTGGTGTCGCTGGTGTGACAACTTGAGCAGGTGCTTGCGGATTCACCGGCGGAAGCACCGCGGGCGCGGGCGTGTTCACGCGTCCCATAAATTCGTTCACGAAATTACTCGCGATGCGATCGATCCTCTCGGTGAACGTTTCCTGCGGTTGATTCTGCGCAACCGCTGTTGGCGCCGGAGCAGCGGGCAATGTAGGAGATTCAAGCGTAGGCGTGTACGACACCGCCACCGGTCTGGCTCCATTCGGTGCAAGGAACTGCATGCCGCCGTACGGCGCCTGACCGAGAGTCAGCCACAATGTATTCTCCGGCGTATCGGCGATAAACGGCCGGATCGCTTCAGGTGCCACGCGCGGAAATGGAACAACTGGTCGCGGTACCAGAGTTCCCCATCCGCCAAACTCTTGCAGTTGCGCGAAAGTAAGCGGTTGCACTGGAATTGGAGTCGGGGCAACAGTCGGTGCGGGGACAGGAACGGTACTTAGTGCGGACGCAGGGACTGTTGGTACGACGGTAACAGGCGAGGATGCGAGTGTGGGCGCAGTGACCGTCGGCAATGTTTGAGTATTGAGAGCAAGTACCGCCTGTTTGATTGGCAAGAGGTTCTGGTCGCCGACGAAGGTGTAATGATTCGCGTTCTTGACCGCAATTGAGAGGTTGACGAACGTCACGTTCGGCAGGTTCCCGATCTGTTTTTTCAGCGCGTCGTTATTTTTCTGCGTCGTGAGCGCGTAGCTCGTGAGAATGCTGTCCGGATTATTCTTCTTCCATTGCGCGAAATCGTTTACATTTCCGTAGAGGGCGTCGAGGAGTACGACTTCCTTTATCACCGATGGATTGCTCATGGTACGCAAAGCGGCCGCGGCCGAGCTATAACCACCGCTGTAGACGGTCATCACGTTCTTCATGTTCTTGAAGGCATTAATCGCATTCGGATTTCCATAGAGTGCCGCAGCTTTTGCTGCGATTTCATTTCTGAATGCATCAAATACTCCGGGTTTTGCGAAATTCCCCGCGCTAACGCCGCTCGCCCCGACCCGCGGATCGAGCTCAACTACCACCAAAACAGTATTCGTATCCTTCAACTGCTCGGTTCCCAAACTCAGATCTTTTTCGTTGTTGCTGTTTGCTCCCTGCCTCTGGCCCGGGAAGTGATACACGATTACCGGAGGATTTGTTGTGTCAAAGGGATTAAATCCCTTCTGAATGACGATGGCGGCGGTGCCGTTGGGAATCGCCGGGTTGGCGATCTTCACGAATCCGGTCGTCTTCATCTCCGCCGCGTCGGTCGGTGTGGGCGCCGGAACTGTGGCCGGAGCGACGGCTGGAACGACAGGTGTAGTAATAGGTGGAGTAACCGTTGGAGTGACGGGTACGGGAGCACGCGTCGGTATAGACGCAGGAACTGTTTTTACTGGAGTTCCCTGTGCACTTACAAGTGTCGGCGCTGGTTGTGTTTGCGCCGCCGCAAGCTTCGTATCGGCAGTGACTTGTCGCTGTTGTTGCGCGTAGATTTTGCTGTTACCGGCAGGCTGCACGTGCGCGGGATCATTGCCAATGAAATTCGCCCGCAAATTATACTTTGATCCGTTTTTGGCAAGCCAATTCCACACCGATTGGTTCTCGGCACCGCGCGCATCGTCATTTGCTTCCCTTTGCGCGGAAGTCAGATTACTTGGCCGAGGTACCACCCGCGCCGAGCCGATATCAGCTGCATTTCCCACGCCGCCAGCGTAGTGTTGAGAATTTTTTGGAGCTGCAGCGACAATACCGGGACCTCGCTCAACCGACGGACGATTGTTTGCATCACGATAAAATGCAAGCCCGCCAGGTTTTAGACCGTCGGCAATCATCGCCTTGCCAGCACCATAGAGCGCAATCTTGAGCTCCTTATTCATATTGAGCACCTCGTCGCGCACACTGCGACCGCTATTTAGGGCAGCAGCAATATCTTTCCACGTAAAGTCACCGGTGCTGTCGATCCTCGCGTATGCGTATGGGCTATTGAAAATCTGATCCCAGAGGAAATTGTTGACAGAATTATAGGCACCCGGGCTCGTAGCACTCGCTGGGTACGAGACAAGTGTGCGACCCTGCGCTCCCACAGGAACATTAGGATAGCCAATTGGTTTTTGAAGTGTGGCGACCTGTTGCGCTATGTATCCGTTGACCGATCGCACTTGCGCAGGGGTGAGATTTCTCGTTTTGAAAATATCGATTCCCGCGTTGGTACGCAAATTATTGAAAGCGGGAGAATTTTGCAGTCCATTAAACACGACCTGCGCCGCAAGCTCCTTGTTGGTGATATTGGGATACGCTTGCCGCGCGGCGGCAATAATGTTTTGTGCGCGCGCCTCGACATCGGTAATGGATTGTGGAACCGTAGTTTCCGGCGCGATGACGGTACGCTGCGGGTTTGTCAACAGTGAACCGGCGCTGGGTACTGGTGCAGGACTCGCCCCTCGTGCGGCCACTTGGGCAATGACCCCCAACCCATCAACCACCACTTGGCCGAGCGAACGCGTCGGAGCAGGTATTGGATTGGTGATTGGTGTAGATGCGGGGACTGTTTTTACCGCAGTCGGATTCACCGATGGATTTTGTACGACAGGCTTCGCCGGCGCACTCGAAAGTGTGGGTGCTGGTTGTATCGACGGCGCAGAATATTGAGCAACTAATTGTTCTGCCCGTGTAGTCGCTGCCGCTCTCCCTGCTACGCCCAACTTAGTAGCATCGCTTGTAGAGTTCACGCCCGGTTGCTTGGCAAGAATACGATATGACACGGAACAGGTACTATTGGTCCCACATCCAATGAGTGACGCATCACTTTTTGTGAGATCAATAACTCTTGGGGGATGATAGCCTTTATCACCCGCATATCTGATGATGCTTTTGCCATTTGGACCACTAATCTCGACAATAGAGAATGGTGGAATTTTCGACGGATCGAGGGTCGAGAACTGTGAACTTCCAATAATCTTTTTTTCCGAATACGCGCCATTCGGTCCTCCTTCTATGGCGGGTCCAGAGTCAGGGGAGTACGTGGACGAAACACCTGTTTGCCATTTCGGAGCAGGAGCAACTGATGGTTCTGCAGCAAGTCCCGGTGATACAAATGGGTTGCTGAAAACATATTTTGGAAGAAGATCTTTAAGCCATTGCGTAAGCGGCGAAACTGGTGCCGGAGCTGGTGTAACTGGAGCAGGTATTGGATTGGTGATCGGCGTAGATGCGGGAACTGTTTGCACTACAGTTGGCTTCGTTGGATTTGAAGCGGCAGGCACCGCTGGCGTGCTCGCCAAGACCGGTGCTGGAGAAGTCTGCAGGAGTTGACTTGCAAGAGCAGGAGCCGGCGGCGCCGGCACGCCCGCTCTATATGCCACGGCGGCATCGTATGCCTGCACGATCGTTTCCGGATTCACAATGCTGCTCGGTCGAATGCTGTGTTCGAGGAATGATTTTTCATTGAACAACTTGATGATCAATGGCTTATCGTTGAAATCCAACTTTTGATCCGGCTCTACTCCCAACGCATCAGAAAGGTACGCGATCATTTTTGTCGTTTTGTTTTCCGACGGAGGAGACAGTTGAGTTATTAGCTTTTTCAATGTGTCATTACCGTTCGACATCTGCCGCTCCATATTCAAGAAATCCGCTCGCGCTCCAAAGTACGGACTGACAAACGTTGCCTGCTTCCCAATGCTCGGAACCGATCCTTCCCACGCGACACCCGCATTGAGATTTCCAAAATTCCATCCATTCATGAGTTGATTCATTCCCGCTGGAGCGGGTGTTATGGGATTGAACGTCAAATTACCAGGTACTAATTTGAGCCATGCCATAAACGGACTCACCGTCGTTGGAGCGGGCGCTGGAGTGACTGGGGCTGGCAATGGCACGGCAGGGATACTCGGGGAGACCGGAGCGGCTTGCGGTGAGGGAATCGAACCCGGAGCGTTAACGCTCGGCACCGAGGGAGTCACCGTCGGCGCGGGGGGACTTGGGGCGACCGTCGCAGGCGCTGCTGGTGATAGAGCAGGATTCGTCGGAGAAACAGCGGGTTCGGTTCCCGGTACGGCTGGCGACGTTGGTAACAGTACCGCCGCAGGCGGAGAACCAAGATATGGGTATCCACCAAGCCACGGAGTGTAATTCATACTCACGCTACGTATCCATGGAGAATAATTTTGGATTTCTGGTTCCACCGTATCCACTCTAATTGTCGGCAAAGAAACAGGGCCGGATATTGGAATTATGGGAGGTGCAGAAGGTAAGGGAACAGCAACCGTCGAAGGTGCTGCTGGCGCAGTCGGCGCAACTTCGGCAGGTGCCGAGGCAAGCGTCGGCGCAGTCGGCGCGATTTCGGTAGATACGACGGATGGTACCGACGCAGTCGGTGTCCAGCTCTCGACGCCATCGGGAGAAACTGTTGTTATGCCTGCTGGAGCCATGGGGGCTGCAGGCGCAATACTGGCAAAATCAGGAGATGCTGGCGAAACATAGGAAGCGGGTGTGTATGCGACCGACGCGACTGTATTAGGGAATTCTGTCGGTGCAAACGCGCTCCAATTTGAAACCACAGGGACAGCAAGTCCGGCAAATGGAACAGCAGTGGAGAGCGCCCTGAATTCAGCGCCGATAATACTGGCCACAGCAGGTTCTAGTGCACCTGTAATTATCGGTGCACTCGAAAGAACAGTTGGGTTAAGTAGCGCAGTGGTTACGGGTTCGACGATAGTTTGTACAGTCCGGGCAGCATCCATCGCAACGACGGCGGTCGGGTCGGCAAGCACTCCTACACCTACTGCTGCCCTCCCGAGAACGCTGTCTACTATAGAATTAACCCAACTATTATTCAACAGTCCACCTGTTTCCGCAGTAATGTTGGTACCAACAGAGCTAACTACAGGCACCTGTTCAACAATTCCCCTCGTGATAGCACCTGTTTCTGAATCCACAATAAATGGCCCTGCCCGAAACTCAAACACAGTACCCGTTTCAATGCCGCGACCAAGTTGAGAAAAAGGAACATCACCGACAATACCGCGACTGAAACCAGAAGATTCAGCCATGAGAGCGCCAGCCTCGCGACCAACACCTTCTGCAATACCGACGAGACTGTCAGCGACCCGAACCGCGCCGACGACCACGGGGGCAAGCATCGTGGCGTTGATAGCAGTATTGACTGTCGCCTGCACACGTTCGGCCAGAGCGCATGATTCACAGAATGTTGCAACATATGGATTTTGAGGATTACCGATCATGGTAGACAAGGAATCGGCAGGGGCACTTACTACCGCACCCACAAGATTTGCATATGTATTAGCAACTGCTCCAACATAATCGCCATTTTTCCACGCATTACTCACATCACTCCAATTTGTCGTGTTCTCGCCGATGTCAAGTAATGCCTGTTGCCCCGCTGGTAATGGTTGTCTCGCTATGTCAGTAATCGCAGCGAGATCAAGAGTTTTATCACCCGTTCGAAAATCTGAAATATTTTTTCCAATTTCAGCATTTTGAGCATTTAGTCGGTCGATTTCTGTTTGCACCCCTTCTAAGCCGCGGGAAAACTGCCTCACCTCCACCATCGCACTAGGGTCTCCATTTCTTGCAGCATCCATCACACCCGCGAGACGCTGGGCTTCTGCGGTATTGAGAGCCTGCTGCGCCAATGCTTGTTGGTATGCTTGTGCTTGTTGAAGCCCCTCCCGTGGTGTGCCGTAGAAGGTAACTTCTCGACCTCCGTCTGGTGTAAGCCCGCTCGATTTCCCCAACGATGGATCGGCGGTATATGAGGTAGGTGAGTTGTACACATTGATGCCATTATTTTCCCGGGTAGTCTGTATTTCAGAAGAGATCCTCTGGTAATCGTCGTATGCCTGTCTATAATTAGCGGAAGCCGTTTGTGCATCCGCGAGAACCTGTTGATATTGAGGCCCCACAACATTATTAAGGTTATTTATACTCGGCTGTGCCGCTGCTTGGGCCTGTTGAAGGTTGTTAATCGCCTGTGTCAAAGCAGGAAGTGAATCGCGACTCGTCGCCTGATAAACCCTTTGCAGAGCGTTGTTTGATTCTGCCGCCTCCAATGTCCGCAGTCTCTGTTGCTCCGCGGCCGTCAGGGGAGGTTCACTGCCGGGTGCAAATTCGGCATTCGCTGCACGCTCACGAAGATTTTGTAGCTCAGCCCGTTCATCTATCTGAACGACGGCCTTTCCTTCCGCCACTAGTTTATCTACTTGCGCTTGCGCTGCTGTGACGGGTCGTGAAGCGATATCAACGCCGTCCCTCGCATCATTAAGATCTATCTCCGCATTGCGAAGATCCGTTTGTGCTTTTTGCGCCCAATATTGCTCTGCTTCAAGTCGCCCTTGCGCCGCCGTTTGGTCTACAGAAAGTTCAGCGGCAAGTTTTTCAAGTGGTGTTAATTCTCGAGATGGATTAACGGGAAGATCTTCGGGATTTATTTGAGCAGGGTGCGTGCTTGTAATCGCCCCCTCAGCTGTATCTTGAGAATTGTCTATGGGAGGTGCGGGTGGTGCACCTTCTGCGCCGAATTGATTTGTCCCAAGGTAATCAGTGAGCTGCTGTGCCATCCATTCACTCCATGTCTGTTCTGGCGTTGGTGGAGTCGTTGGTTCCGAAGGTGGCGGTTCAGTCCAAGGAACGTCAGCCCAATCACCACTTGGTAATGGTTCTACCCATGGAGTATCGGACCATTCGCCATTAGGCAAGGATTCAGTCCACGGAACATCGTTCCACTCACCTTGCGGCAATGGTTCTGTGGCAGGTGGTGGAACGTTTGAACCTCCAAACAAATAATTGTATCCGCTGATCACCGCGTCCCCAACCCACCTTGCTGCAGCGACGATACTTTCTTGGGCAGAAGGAATGGGGGTGACTGGAGACGGAGTAACCGCAAGCGGTCTCCCTTTATCGAAAATGAGACTCTGTACGGCGTTATCGTACACGATCTTTTCAGATGCTTGAGTCAAGCTGGCTCTTCGCTCAGGAGAATAACCCATTTCAATCATACGGGCTTCTACCTGTTCTCTAGTTATCCCCGCAGGAAGTTCCGACGATGGTGCCGGTGGAGATTCAAATCCTGTATAACCTGTATATTCGTAAGGAACCGGTTCGCCGTTAAATGATTGTCCGTTCACCTCACTCGTCGGTGGCGCTTCTCCGAAGCTGCCCGATGGTGGTCCGATCTCTGCAACGCCCCCGGGTACTCTGACACCCGTCGTCGGCACCGGTGTTGCTCCTTCCGATGCACCGCCTGACAAACCACCTATTTGCCGTAGAGCATCACTGAATGAACCTGCTGCAGTTTGCTCCCCCGTTGGTGGATTCCATGTCATCGATTCTGGATTGAAGATTGATTGATCGAGTATTGATCCGTTGCCACCGGTACCTTGTATCAAGGAAGCCTCCTCACGAGCACTCGGATCCGTCGGTGGTAATTTTGTCAGTTCGCATGGCTTCCCACCACACATTCTTCCTGTACATCTATTCAGACCGGTACAAACGCCTTTCACATCACCATTGTCGTCGTAACAAATACCGAGAGGACATTTGTTCGTATTAACGCCTTTAATACAATCCGGCTCTCTCGGTTCGCCCGCGTCCGGATTTGGCTTTTCACCGCATCCACACTCCTCGTACCACGGAGTGCACTTGGAATTTGCATCTTTACCGACTGCGTACGTAATTGCAGGAACAGCAAAAAGCAGCACGAACATCGCGAGTGAGAAAACCGCCGTGCGTGAAGCGCACATATATAGTTGTATGTATATTTTACCAGCCAAAACAGACACGGCCGCGCCTGATGCAGCCGTGCTGTGGAGTTCTTTTTCGAGAATGTTTAGAGCTGTCTTGCTTTGAATAGTACGGGGTTTATAGTGTGCATATGGCCCCAAAGAAAACTACTCTCAATGAGATCGGCGAAATGGTCGCGCATGTAGTCAAACACATGGCGACGAAAGACGATATAACTGACCTTCGGAACGAAATTAAAGGAGTAAGGAATGAATTAAAGAGCGATATCATAAAATTGCAAGAACAGGTAGCGGGCATCGAACAGGAGCTGAAAGAAATCCGTCTCGATCTTGAGGACATTCGAAAGAAAGTCGAAAACATTACGGGATACCGAAAAGAAATCGACCATGCCTTCGAGCGCATCGCAGCAATCGAAAAACATCTCGGCATTGACAAGAAAACAATCCCGGCCTCCCAAGGGTAAATCTCAAGAAGTAAAAATCCTTATTTGTTCACGATCGTGTATACTTAAGGATATGGGGAAAATGGAAATTGAATCGAAAAAACGAAGAAAAAAGCGCCGCATCCAGCAAGCAGTGCTCGCAGCCGTTGGTACAGTGGGATTAATGAGTGTGGCGATGGTTGCGCCAAATATATTTCAAGTGCTGCCTATCGTAATGGGTAAGGAAAGATACAAACTTACCTTCCGTGCGCATACTGCACTGCAAAGACTGGCTATCAAAGGACATATACGTTTCGTAGAACGAAATGGCGTGCGATATGCGGCAATAACAGAGAAAGGAAGGAGTGCACTGATTCTGGAACAAGCGCGCCTTTCACATATGGCTGGAAAAAAGCGAAAATGGGACAGTCGGTATCGAGTCGTCGCTTTCGACGTCCCGGAAAAACGGAGAAATATCCGCGATCGATTACGAAACACCATGAGCGATTTGGGATTCCTCCAACTACAAAAAAGCATGTGGATCTATCCATACGATTGCGAAGACCTCGTTGCCCTTGTAAAAGCGGATCTTCGAATCGGAAAGGACGTACTCTACATGATCGTTGATTCAATCGAAAATGATCGCTGGATCAAGGAACATTTCAAATTACCTTAATGTCTCAATATCCCTATTCCTTCACGATCGTGAAAAATAAGGATATAAGAATATTTGATTTTGATATTCTTTCTGTTGTTCTCCTAACGAATATTGCTGCGTGGAAACTTAGTATTGTGTAAACCCTCCCTGCGGCAGAGACCGTAGGGAGTTAATTTTCATTAAATGTGCATGCCGCGATCGCCCGGAGGGAGATCACGGTTCAAAATTCTTCTTGCGACAAATATTTTAATAGTCCTCCCCGCCCATCCCTTGCGCGCCACCGGGCGCTGCTTTCTTTTCTTCGGGAATATCGGCGACCGCGGCTTCCGTGGTAAGAAGGACGGCCGCCGCTGATGCAGCATTCTCGACGCACGAGCGCGTTACTTTCACGGGATCAAGTATCCCCGCTTCGTACATGTCGACAATCGCGACTTCTTCCGATTCCGCTGATGCGTTATACCCATGGCTTCCACCGGCCCTTAGCACATCACGGAGTAACACTGCGGCATCTTCGCGACCAGCATTGTAGGCGATCTGCAGGAACGGCGCTGAAAGCGCGGAGACGAGAATGCGATAGCCAACCGTGTACTCATCGTGTTTGTCGGCATCGATCTTCTTCCCAAGCTTGTCGCCCACTTTTGCGAGCGCGGCGCCGCCGCCCGGCACGATACCTTCGGCAATGGCAGCCTTCGTCGCATTGACGGCATCTTCGATCTTGTCTTTGAGATATTTCATTTCCGTTTCCGTCGCAGCGCCGACGCGAATGACCGCGACGCCGCCCGTCAGCTTCGCGATGCGTTCCTCGAGTTTCTCGCGGTCGAATTTTGAGTCGGTATTTTCCACTTGTTTGCGCAACTGCGCGACGCGCGCTTCGATCTCCGATTTCTTACCCTTGCCGCCGACGATAACGGTCGAATCTTTCGTCGCGACGATGCGGTTCGCGCGGCCAAGCTGGCCAAGCTCTGCCTTCTCGAGATTAATCCCCAGATCCTCGGTGATAACGGTAGCGCCGATGGTCGTCGCGATATCCGCGAGCATTTCTTTCTTGCGGTCGCCGTATCCGGGAGCCTTCACCGCGAGCACGTTGAAGACGCCGCGCAGTTTATTGACGATGAGCGTAGCGAGCGCTTCGCCGTCGACATCATCAGCGATGATGACGAGCTCTTTCTTGCCGGATTGCGCCACCTTTTCGAGGAGCGGCAGAATTTCCTTGATGGTCGAGATTTTTTTGTCGGTCACGAGAATGGGCGCGTCTTTTAGTTCCGCCTCCATGCGTTCAGGATTCGTCACCAAATATGCCGAGACGTAGCCTTTGTCGAATTCCATGCCTTCCACGTAATCGGACTCGATGCCGAGCGATTGTGATTCCTCGACGGTGACGACGCCATCTTTGCCCACTTTTTCTACAGTGTCAGCTATCGTCTTCCCGAGCTCTTCCGATTCCGCGGCGATCTGCGCGACTTGACGAATATCACTCTTTCCTTTCACTTCGCGCGCCATCTTTTTGAGTTCGGCGACAGCGTCCTTGGCAGCGGCTTCAATACCGCGGCGCACCATCATCGCGTTGGCACCGAGCGCCGTGCGCTTCAGACCCTCGTGCACGATCGCCTGCGTCAAGACAACGGCGGTCGTCGTGCCATCGCCCGCCTTGTCATTCGTCTTCGTCGCGACTTCTTTCACGATGGAGGCACCCATATCCTCGAATTTGTCCGCGAGCGTTATCTCTTTTGCAATAGATACACCGTCGTTGGTGATGGTGGGACCGCCCCACGATTTGGAGAGTGCGACGTTGCGTCCCTTCGGTCCCAGAGTGACTTTGACTGCTGCAGCGACGATGTCGACGCCACGCTTCAGCGCTGCCCGCACGTCCTGGTCGAATAGTACTTGTTTTGCCATAGTTTTTTATTTATTTGATAACGGCTTTCACGTCGCTTTCATGGATGAGATAGAATTTTTCCTCATCCATTTCGATTTCGCTTTCCCATCCCGGACTGAAATATACTTTCTGACCGACCTTAATACTCATGGGAAGAACTTTCCCGTCGTCGTTCATTTTGCCAGGACCGACGGCGACAACGACTCCTTTTGTCGATTTCTCTTGTTTTGCCGCGTCGGGAATAATGATGCCGGAGGCAGTCTTTTTCAGGGTGTCTTCGGGCCGTATGAGCACGCCATCTCCTACCGGATGAATATTGATCTTGGTCTCGGGGCTTTTACCTTCCTTTGCTTTCGGTTGTTTCTTCATATCTATAAAATTAACCACTAATCTGATAATTCAATTTGTGGAAGCACTATAGATGAGAAGGATGGGGTTGGTCAAGTCCTGTGTGTTTGCGCTTCTCTTTTTAATATGCTACAGTGCCTTCATATGGTTTTTCTTCGGTCAATCTTGCCTCTCGTGCAGATCATCCTTTCGGGGCTGATAATTGCAGCTATTCTCCTGCAGCGCACGGGCGCATCCTTGGGCGGCGCCTTCGGAGCCGACAATTTCTCGTCGGGTTTCCACACGCGTCGCGGTTTGGAGAAAACCCTCTTTTGGGCCACCATTATTCTTGCTATACTGTTTGCATTGTCGGCGTTGGTCAATCTGTTTATTAGCTAGCATACTCCTCCCCTGTGCGGGATAGAGCACGCGCTTTTGCGCCGAAGTCCCTCTTTACTGACGGCCTTCACCACAAAAAATTATCTACGAAGAATTATGAGCAGTGAGCTCGATCTATCTCCTCATACCGATAGGCAACGTCCCGAGGATGGCGATGTCGCGTATCAGAATAAAAAAACCGACATGAAAACGCTGTTCTTGAAAGAGCGGGGTGTATCCGTATTTTCACGGCTTGAGAGTTTACTTATCGCATTTTCACCGAGCGAGCGTCTGCTTTTGTATGGTCTTACGGTCGTCCTTGCAGTAAGCGCGCTTGCGCTTCTTTCGGGCGTGAGTTCGTATGTCTCAACCACCGTTCCAACCGCAGGAGGGACGTTGATCGAAGGCGAGGTCGGACCGGCCCGGTTCATCAATCCTATAATGACGCTTTCACAGCCCGACCAAGACTTGAGCATGCTCATTTTTTCCGGCCTTATGCGCGCGCTCCCCGACCTGCCCGCCGAAGCTTCGGCGCAGGCGGGCGGGACGCTCGTTCCCGACCTCGCATCGTCATATTCTGTCTCCGATGACGGCACTACTTACACATTCACATTGAAACAAAACGCGATGTTCCAAGATGGCACACCAGTCACGTCGACGGATGTTCTGTTTACCGTACAGGCTATACAAAATCCCGATATCAAAAGCCCGCACCGCGCGGACTGGGAGGGGGTACTAGTATCGACTCCCGATCAGCGCACCGTTATTTTCAAGCTGCCCAAAGCGTACGCGCCGTTCATCTACGATACGACGCTCGGTATCCTTCCGAAACATCTCTGGCAAAATGTCACCGCAGAAGAATTTCCCTTTACGTCGCTCAACACGCACCCCGTCGGCAGCGGTCCGTATCGCGTCGCCTCGACAGATACGGATTCGACCGGCTCCGTCACGACCTACGATCTCGTACCGTTCAAGGGTTTTACTCTCGGCGCCCCGCATTTGAAGCACATCATTTTCAAGTTTTATTCCAACGAAGCGGATATGATAAAGGCGTTCAACGCCGGAAAAATCGGTGCGATGGCTGGTGTCACGCCGACCGACCTTCCCGCGATCACGCGCGCGGACGACAGCACCATACTTTCCATGCCTCTCCCGCGGACGTTCGGAATATTCTTTAATCAAAATCACGCCACTGTGCTCGCCGATGCATCGGTGCGCGCAGCGCTCGATACTGCAATAGACAAATACGCACTCGTCGAGAAGGTGCTCGCCGGCAATGGCGTCGTCCTCGACGGTCCTATCCCGCCCGGCGTCATAGAACAAAATGCGAGTGTTTCCCCCTCGACGGTAGTCGCGTCTTCATCCTCCCTTGTTGAAAATGCACAAAACATACTCAAGCGCGGGAAGTGGTCATTCGATGAGGCCGGTGGCGTGTGGACAAAAGGCAAGGGGAAGAGTATAACGACGTTGAAATTCACCCTTGTGACGGCCGATCAGCCGGAGCTGGTGAAAGCGGCGAACCTCATTGCGGCAGATTGGAAAGCCGCCGGTATCACCGTTGATGTGCAGGTATATCCGCTTTCGGAGTTGAACACCAATGTCATCCGTCCGCGCGCCTACGATGCGATACTTTTCGGCGAAGTCGTCGGCCGCGAAGGAGATTTCTTCGCTTTCTGGCACTCGAGCCAGCGCAACGACCCGGGATTGAACCTCGCGCTCTATGCAAATTCGAAAGCCGATTCCCTGCTCGCGAACGCCCGCGCGACGACCAATAAGAAAGAGCGCGACCGCCTGTACGCAGAATTCGCAGCACTCGTCAAAAAGGACAACGCCGCCATTTTCTTGTTCTCTCCCAACTTTATCTATATAGTACCGAAATCGATCCAGGGAATCAGCATCGGTACGCTCTCGACTCCTGCCGGACGCTTCCTCAATACCTACCAATGGTACACGGATACCGAGCACGTCTGGAATATATTCACGAACGACGTAACTGCAACAAACTAAAATTACCTATGGAACCATCAGCAAACAAACCACCTAGCAGAAGCCCCGGTGGTCCGGGAAGGACAGGCCCCGATAGGGGCCGGCCATCGCACGCACCCTCAAGGCCCGGCGTAGCGCCCCGCCCGGGCGGCGGAGGAAGACCTCGCCGTCATTTCTCTGGCCGGACAGGTGGCCGCCTCTCGCATCCGCCACGCCGCGGCAAGTCACGCGTCTCGCACCAGGCGACCACCCTGCGCAGACCAAATGGCGGACCGATCCCCTCGCCCGCCGAGGACACCATCCGCATTATTCCGCTTGGTGGCGTCGAAGAGATCGGCCGTAATATGACCGCGATAGAATTCCGCGGCGACATTTTCATTCTCGATTGCGGATTCGCATTCAGCGAAGACGACACGCCAGGCATCGATTATATTTTACCGAACACCGGCTACCTCGAAGAGCGCCGCCACATGATCCGCGGCATGCTTATTTCGCACGGACACCTCGACCATATCGGCGGCATCCCCTACATCATCGATCGCATCGGTAATCCGACCATCTATACGCGCCGCCTCACCGGAAAAATGATTGCGAAGCGTCAAGAAGAATTTGCGCAAACAACGCCTGTCGTGGTCCGTGAAGTGGAAAAGGACGAGGTCATAAAATTAGGGCGAGCGACCATCCGATTTTTCGGCGTCACGCACACCGTGCCGGATGCGATGGGCATCATCATCGAGACGCCGTGGGGCGACATCATCTTTACCGGCGACATCAAGCTCTCGCATGTTGACGGTGAACCGTCCGACGAAGAGAAGCGCGAGTTTGGTATCTTCAAAGATCGGAACGTCCTCGCGCTCCTCATGGATTCGACCAATGTATGGCAGCCGGGATGGTCCATTCCAGAGGTCAATGTGTATCGCACGCTCGAAAAGATAATCAAAGAATCCAAGGGGCGCCTCATCGTCGCCATGTTCGCTTCGCACCTCGAGCGTCTCATCCGCGTCGTGCATTTCGCCGAGGAGTACAACAAAAAAATAGTCATCGATGGCAGGTCCATGCGCACCAATATCGAGATCGCACGCGAGCTCGGACTCATCAAATACAAAGACGACACCGTGGTCGCGGTCGAAAACATGGCTCAATATCCGCCGGAGAAAATGATAATTCTTGCGACCGGCGCACAGGGCGATGAATTCGCTTCGCTCGCGCGCATCGGCAACAAGACCCACAAATACATCCGCCTGCAGCAAACCGACACGGTCGTCCTCTCGTCGTCCGTCATCCCGGGCAACGAACGCGCCGTGCAGAAACTCAAAGACAACCTCTCGCGCCAAGGAGCGCACATCATCACCTATCACGCATCCGACGTGCACGCATCCGGCCACGGCAATCGCGAAGAGGCGGTGTGGATCCACAAGCAGATCAAGCCGAAATTCTTCATCCCCGTGCACGGCTACCACTACATGCTCCGCGTACACGCCGATGTCGCCGTCGAGATGGGCGTTGCACCGGAAAACATCTGCATTCCCGACAACAGCTCTATCATCGAAATAAAGAATGGCGAGAAGATATCGAAGCACGCGATGAAGGCGCCGTCGGAATTGCGCGTCGTCGAAGGTACGACTGTCAGCGAACTCTCCGACGTCCTCATGCGCGATAGAAAAGCGCTCGGGCAGGAAGGATTCTGTGTCGTCGTCGCGACCATCGACAGACGCACCGGCAAACTTCACAAATCACCCGATATTATTTCGCGCGGCTTTGTATACCTCCGCGACAACAAAGAACTCATGGACCAGACGCGCCTCATCATCCGCAAGTCGGTGGAAACCTCACTCCGCAACCCGCGCGCCGCCGACCTCGACGCCGCGCGTGAAGACCTCGCCGACTCCGTCTCGCAATTCTTGCTCCAGCGCACCATGAAACGCCCGATAGTGATTCCGGTTATTGTGAGCATTTGACAAGGGCGGCGCATACACTGATACTAGCGACTAGTTGAATTCTCGGCAGAGGAGTCGTCGTGATGTATAAGAAATGCAGCAACTGCAATTGCGGTAACGACACGCCCCGATGGTTTATCAACTCGCTGTGGGGACTTATGGGGCTGTGCATTGTTGGAATTATCGTTTGTCTCGTATGGAGCTGGTATCTCGATCCTGACCATCTCTGGACGAATATCGTGCGCGGTGCCTGTTATTACTCCCCCGGCTGCAAATAAAGGTGTCAGGAACCTTTTTTCAAGGAAACCTTTCTCGAGATCCGCGGCAAGGCCTCGCCTTGCCGCGGATTTTTTATGCAATCCCCACCCTTTCCTTGTTTTTTGACGCACGAGGAGAATAATTACTTCATTAGGATTAATTAATTTTGCTATGAAAAAGCCGTTTTTCTTGTCGTCGCTATCGTTTGTGATTGCAGCTGTTCTCGGAAATATAGTTAACATTATGTGGCCGATTCCAGCGGAGGTGATGCTGCAATACACTCCTGCCGCGGCAAATACGTGGGGCATGCTCACATATGTTTTTAGCGGCCTTGGTCTTATCGCGTTTATCGTCGGAATCTGGAACAAAAAGTGGGAGTAACTGTAAGTATATAAATTATTGTCAAAATAAAACGCCGGTTTTTTTCCGGCGTTTTGTTGTTCTTGTTATGCGCTTTTTCGGTGTACCAATTTCGGACCCTTGCTGGAAAGGTCTTTGTAGACCGTCACAGTCGGGACGTCGATTGTTTCGCCGTATTTATATTCGAATCCGCCGCGCCAGGCCATTGCCTCTGCGACGGCGCCGACCGCAAAGACCATCGCCGCTTCACGCAGCGATCGCAGTTGATATCGTTCTTTCGTTTTCTTCAAGTCATCGAAAGCTTTGAACATTTGATCTTTGAGCCATGTGTGTACGCGATTCGCCGGCCATTTTTGGTTTTCCAATCCCTGGATCTTTTCCGCAGCGCTCACCCGCACTCCGCCGCCGGAGGCATAGATGTCGGGAATGACGGGAATGCCGCGCCCTGCGAGGATTTCGTCGGCTTCTTCGGTGCACGGACCATTGGCAAGTTCAACGATGAATTTTGACTGCAGCTCGCGCGCCATGTGTGCGTCAATGAGGTCTTCAAATGCCGCCGGTGCAAAAATATCCGCACTCAAGGCAACGCGCAACGGATCGATACTTCGATCCCACCGTGGATACTCCGTGACTTTGCGGATTTTTTTGCCACTTTCGTCATGGCAGAAATTGTGCAAATCGTAAAGGTCGAAACCAGAGGGGTCGGAGATCGTGCCGCTACGATCGGAAACAGAAATGATTGTATGCCCGCGGTCTTTCATCAACTTTGCATAAAAGTCACCGGCATTGCCGAAACCTTGAATAGCGACCGTCTGTTGACCTTTGAGACCGAGCTTATTCATCATCGCTTCCGTGGCATAGACGGCGCCGAGCGCTGTGGCATCGCTGCGCCCCAGAGAACCTCCGAGAACAACCGGTTTGCCGGTGAACGCCGCGAAGCAGTGCTCACCACCGATGATGCGCTCATACTCATCAAGGAACCATGCCATCTCTTGTGCGCCAGTCCCGACATCGGGTGCCGGGCCGTCAACGCGCGGTCCGATCCACGGCGCGATAGTGCGGATGTACCCGCGGCATAAGCGTTCGCGTTCGCCCATAGAAAGGGCGAACTTGTCCACGCGAATGCCGCCCTTTCCGCCGCCGTGCATGATGTCGTCAATGGCATTTTTCATCGTCATCATTGCGGCGAGGAACTTTATTTCGCTCTCGCACACCGCAAGGTCGAAGCGCGTGCCGCCCTGCGTGGGGCCGCGCGCGTGGTTGTGCTGGCAGCGATACACGGGAAATTCTTTGAAAGACCCGTCGTCCATTTCAATGCGGACAGTCCCGCGGACGAGACGAGCCTGTACCTGAAGCCGCGCGTATATTCGCGGATCAAGGTCGAGAACCTTGGCTGCTTTCTCGAGTTGAGCAAGATATTTGTCGAAGGCTGTTCTTTTTCCCATTGTTTCCTCCCATAATAGGGATCTCAAAGATCAGCGTGTTACCACGTTGCCATTCTCTATACTCTTTTAAAATGTAAAGTAAAGTCGATTTTCAACACCATTGATTAGGAAGAATTATTGCCTTGAAGAAAAAACGGAGGGCGAATCTTTAAAAATATTACGAAACTATCCTCCAACTTCCTTTTTCCGAGAGGATGAGGCCCTGCCTACCGGCAAGCAGGCGTCGCATACGAGAGGACGGTTCACGAAATCTGCCACACCCCTCTATCATTTGTCACAAGTCCATCTTTTTTCAAACCTTCGAGTGCTTTATGAATGTAGGATTGTTCGAATGAGAGTTTCTTCGCGAGCGCAAGGTCGCCGTGCGAGCCCATGTGGAGCAGCTTCAGTACAGCGCCACGCACCTGCCGTAGCGAACCGTCGAATGGCGTTTGCATGCCATGGTGTGCGCTTTTACGCGTTGGGTTTTGATGAAATTTCTTGATATGTACGCCATAGTCCATAAGGGCGGCGTGCCATAGACGCGGGTCTTGCCCTTCCGCCGCCTCATGCGCAAGCGGGGTGATCTGCGCATCACTCACTTTTTTCTTATCATTGAAAAATTCGTGAATAAACACGGCCCGCACATTTGTCTCGATCAAAATGTCCGGCAGATTGAATGCGAATACTCGCACCGCAGAAGCGGTATATGGCCCCACGCCGGGAAGTTTTTGCAAAAGAATTACGGCCTTCGGAACGCGACCGCCATTTTCATCAACAATATGTCGCGCCGCATCCTTGAGATATTTCGCGCGCCTGTTGTATCCGAGCCCGCTCCACATTTTCAAAACATCAGAGAGTTCTGCGCGCGCAAGCGCGCGGACATTCGGGAATCTTTCCAAAAATTCTCCGTATTTTCCGATTACCCGGTGCACCTGCGTCTGCTGCAGCATTACTTCGGAGACAATGATTTTGTATGGATCTTTTGTTTTCCGCCACGGCAGATCATGACGACCATGCTTTTTCCAATATGCCCACACTTCCCGTCGAAATTTCGATATGACGCTTGCCGACGCGGCCGCATTTGCAAGCGTCATACGGTCAGAGCTCATAGATCACATCTTTGCGCTCCACGACAACCTTCCACTTCTTTCGCTTCGCGTGAGTATAGAGTCTGCTGTTGGGATTGAAACATATCGGTTTTGAAACGATCTCCAAGAACGGAATATCTCCTTCCGTATCGCCGACGCCTATCGAGTGCGTCAACATGAGCGATTCTTTGTCTATCGCGCGGCGAATGATGTACGCCTTGTCCTTCGCCAGCTTTTCGTCGATGACATTTCCGGTGAATTTCTCATCCTCGCCCATCTCATAGATGGTTCCGTAGACTTTATCAAAACCGAGCCGCGGACAGAATTTATCCAAAATGGTTTTCGGTGAATGCGAGATGGCAAGCAGATAGAACCCGCGCGACTTGAGAAGCTTGATGAGCGCCCGTGGATACCTGTAGGTATGCTTCCATTGCGCCGCGACGACTTTTTTCGCCGCCTCGGCAAGCGCTCCGTAGTGCACGCCCTTCAGGTGTAACCTAAATGCCGCGACGACCGCATCAATATATGCGCCGTAGTCACCTTCGCGGTCGAGCCATTTTTGGTGTTGCTTTGCATAGAGCGCCTGCGACTCTTCGGGAAAAACGCCGTCGCGTATCAGCTGTTCGACGACTTCTATCAAAAGGCTCGAACGAAAAATCGTCCCGTCCACATCAAACACCGCCACCCTTCGACGTTGCTCAGGGTAAACTTTCCGCTTCTTCTCCATGTCACTATGGTACACAAATATTCAACAGTTGCGACACTATTTCGCTTTCGGCCAGCGCTTGGCGGCGGCTGGCCAGAGCTTGGTGAGTGGGTGATGCGCACAGTCGTGTAGGCGCGCCGGGCAGATGTAGCGGCCGTAGAGGACGAGGCCGTTGTTCACGTATTTCCAATCTTTTTTCGGCACCAGCGCTTCAAGATCTTTTGATATTTTTTTGAGGTCGCGATGATTCGAGAGGTCGAAACGGTGCGCGAACCGCTTCACGTGCGTGTCGGTCGGGATACCTTCCCACATGCCAAACAATTCACCCATAATCACGTGGGCCGTCTTGTAGCCGACGCCAGGCAGTGACTGCAGATGCGCGGCATCGCGCGAGACTTTGCCGCAAAAATCGTCCGCGACGATTTTGGCGGCCGCAATGATCGCCTTCGTTTTATTTCTGAAAAATAGGACCTGGCCGATCTCGCTCTCAAACGTTCGCGGCTTGGCACGGGCGAAGTCACGGGCGGTTTTATATTTTTTGAACAATGTCGCCGTGACGCGATTCACCACTTTGTCCGTGCATTGCGCCGAGAGCATCACCGCCACCATAAATTGAAATGGCGTCTCGTAGTGGAGTTCACTCTTTGGTCTCGGGTACACCCTCTTCAAATACGCGACGATTTTCCGCGCCCGCGCCAGCCGTTCATTTTCTATCATTTCGGTATTTTATAATTTCACCAGCACCTTTGCGAGCTTGCCCGCGTCGTGACGAATGAGGGTGCGGCGCAAAAAATCTTTCTTGGATGTTTTTGCAATGCCTTCCGCAAGTAAGTCAGCGCCGATGAATGTTCGTCCGTTTTTCTTCATGTCCTTGCCGACGGTGAGCGGTTCACCCTCGTCGGCATACTTTCGCACGAGCGCTTTTTGGGGCATTTTCGTATTGTAGACGACCGTATCGAACACGTTTTTCTTCCCGATGACACCCTCAAGCGTGCGCACATAATCCATCACCGTAAAATCATCAGTATGACCGTACCTGTTCATGAGATTGGCCACGTACACTTTCTTTGCTTTCGAAGCCGCAAAGGCCCTGCTCACTTCGGCAACGAGGAAATTCGGAATGATGGACGAGTAGAGGTTGCCCGGGCCGACGATGATGACGTTCGCCTCTTTGATCGCCTGTATGGCGCGCGGATTCGCAGCGGCGCGCGGCTGCAAATACATTTTCTCGATGCCGAATTTCGAGACCAGTTGATATGCCGTGAGCTCTTTTTCGCCCTCGAGTTTTTTTCCATTTTTCAATTCCGCCACAAGGCGCACCTTGGAGAGCGTCACCGGCACCACCTTGCCGCGCACGTTGAGAATCTTTGCCGCAACATCGAGCGCAAGGTCGAGTCTGCCGGTAATCTGCTCGAGAGCTGAAATAAAAAGATTGCCGAAATTGTGTCCCTGAAGATCGCTCGACGAATAGCGATGATTGAAAAGTTCACGCATGACCTGATCTGCTTCGGAGAGCGCGACGAGACACTGCCGCAAATCGCCGGGTGGTAGCACGCCGAATTCATCACGAAGCACCCCCGAGGAACCGCCGTCATCCGCCATAGTGACAATAGCGGTAAGGGAAACAGGGTAGTTTTTAAGGCCAGAAAGCACCGTAAAAGAGCCGGTGCCGCCTCCGATGGTGACTACTTTCTTCATATAATAAGCCAACTTTACATCATTTTCTGACTGTGCGCAATGTGAAATTTGCAAAGAAAAAAGGAGCTGTTACTATGAGCTCACAACTAAATATCGTATCAAGAGCGTGGAGAGAGTTCCGGCTCGGCGAACCACCAGCAACTTACCGAAAGGCAAAGTGCTCCATCCGGCCTTCGGGAAGATACTATTATCAATAATCTCCCGTCGGGAAGATTATTGGTTGATATACATATGTTCCATCTTTTAAACAGGTACACGACGGAAAGCGTTACGTCGGGCCATCCAGACAAAGTGTGCGATCAGATATCGGATGCGATATTGGATGCGTGCCTCGAACAAGACTCCATGAGCCGTGTTGCCGTCGAAACATTCGGCAGCCATGGCACGCTTATGATAGGAGGAGAAGTAACGACAAATGCAAAAATTGATTATAAAAAGATCGCAGCAGACGTGTACAGCTCTATCGGATACACGGAGAAACTCGACATTCTCGTGAGGGTCGCGCATCAATCCGGCAATATCGCACAGGGCGTAGACACCGGAGGTGCCGGCGATCAGGGCATCATGTATGGATATGCTACCGATGAAACAAAAGAGATGCTCCCGCTCGGCGTGGTGCTCTCTCACGCACTTGCTCGCCGTCTCGAAAAACTGCGTCGCGAAAAAACTCTCCTCTGGCTCCGTCCCGACGGAAAAACGCAGGTAACGATCAGCGACGGCAAGGTCATCACCGCTCTTACCTCGACGCAACATGCAAAAAAAGTGTCACAAGAACAGATACGAAAGGACCTCGTAAAAAATCTTTTTAGACCGATCCTCGGCTCGACCAAAGGAATTGAGATACTGGTAAATCCGACAGGGAAATTTGAGATCGGCGGATTCACCGCGGACGCTGGTTTGACCGGAAGAAAGATAATGGTAGATACCTACGGCGGCCTCTTGCCACACGGCGGCGGCGCGTTCTCCGGCAAAGACGCGACCAAGGTGGACCGCTCTGCCGCGTATATGTGCCGTTTCGTCGCAAAGAATCTCGTTGCCAATGGTTACGGCAAAAAGGTCCTTGTATCGGTAGCCTACGCAATCGGCCGTGTTGAGCCGGTGATGGTGGAAGCGTTTGACGAAAAGGGAAAAAATCTCACGAAGATAGTCACAAAGAATTTCGATTTCCGTCCGCGCGCTATTATTGAACGCCTCGGCCTCCGTCGCCCCATCTTCCGCGAAACGGCCGCCTACGGCCACTTCGGCGTCGCCGGCCGTTCGTGGGAGCAGATCGAAAAGATATAAGTCTTTTTTGCGATCACCTGTATCCAGTTTGTTTCTCCGCTTGACGAAACAATATTCCAAACGATGTCGAATCCCGCGTGCTGCAAATCTACGAGAATTTCTTCGGGATGGGGAGATAACACACTTTGTAGAAATACGCATTCATTGTAGAGTGCGCATTAGCTCCGGGAGATCAGTGATGGTTCTCAACAATAGGTCACTCTCAAACATTGCGCTGATTATTGGCATTTTGGCCCTCGTCTCAGCTTTACCGACGGGTAGTGTATTTATGAGATTCGTGGGTTTCGCAGTTTTTGTCGCTTGCTTCGAAAAAGCACCGAAATTTCTCATACAAGATACCAATGCTCCTGCACGACAGGAGGGGCGATTATGGCCAATGGGTCTCTGTCTGTGGACATGTGTCGCATACTCGATATATGCTCCATACTTCTCGTAGTTCTTGAACGATCGAGTCCTCGTCGAATTTCAGATGAGGACTTTTATTTACTCTGCCATCACCGATTTCCCCCTATCCTTCACGGCCGTGAAGGATAGGGGGAAATTAAAATCTATTCAACAGTGACGGATTGTGCCAAATTGCGCGGGCTTTGGCCGTAATTATTCCACCGTCACTGATTTCGCGAGATTGCGCGGACGGTCGACGTTGAGACCTTTTTCCCGCGCGAAGTAGTAGGCAAAAAGCTGAAGCGGGATGATGTTGAGAATCGGCATCAACATTTCTATCGTGTGCGGCACATAGATGACATCGTCGGCTATTTTTCCGACTTCGGTATCCCCTTCGCTCGCAAGCGCGATGACGGGCCCTTTGCGCGCTTTGATCTGTTGGATATTTGAAAGCATCTTGTCGTACACACTATCGGCAGGCACTATTGCCATGGTGGGAAAATGCTCGTCGATCATCGCGAGCGAGCCGTGCTTCATCTCCCCCGCTCCGCATCCTTCGGCGTGAATATATGAAATTTCTTTGAGCTTGAGCGCACCCTCAAACGCGATCGGATAATTGTATTTGCGACCAATGTACAGAAAATCGCGACTTTTTGCGTATTTTATTGCAAGTTTTTCTATCGCCTTCCGGTTATCGAGAATTGTTTGCATTTTTTGCGGCAACTCCTGCAATGCGTGAGCGATGTCGCGCCCTTCGACTACCGACATCTCCCGCCTTCGCGAGGCCGAAGCCTGCTCCGGCGTGGCGGAGGCCCGTTGGCGACCGAGAAAGAGCGTGAGGAGCGCGAGCGCGGTCATTTGTGAGATGAAAGCTTTGGTGGACGCGACGCCTATCTCGGGGCCCGCATGATTGTATACACCGGCATCCGTAGTCCGCGCGATGGTCGAACTAACGGTATTGACGATGCCGAGCGCGAGCGCGCCGCGACGCTTCGCTTCGCGGATAGCTTCGAGCGTATCGGCAGTCTCGCCCGATTGCGATATCGCGAGCACGATAGTGCGGTCGTTAATGACTGGTTTCCGATACCGGAATTCGCTTCCGAGCTCCACTTCGACCGGAATACCGACGTGTTCTTCGAGCATGTACTCACCCACCAGCCCCGCGTAATATGCGGTACCGCAGCCGACGATGATGATGCGGTTGATGCGCGCCAATTGCTTCGTGACGCTCTCGAGCCCGCCCAGTTTTGCAAGGCCCTTATCGGGCAAGAGCCTTCCGCGTACCGTATTTTGAAGCACCTCCGGTCCTTCCATTATCTCCTTGAGCATGAAATGCTCGTAGCCGCCCTTTTGCGATTCTTCGGCACTCCAGTCTATCCTTGTCGCTTTGCGCTTCACTGGATCGCCCGCGAGTTTGTGGATAGTGTGCTTCTTTGGTGTTATTACCGCCACTTCGCCGTCTTCGAGAAATACCACCGTGCGCGTATGCGGAAGGATCGGCGACGGATCGGACGCGATGAAATGTTCTCCTTCGCCTAATCCAAGAACGACCGGCGAACCCATCCGGGCACCGATTACCATCTCGGGTTCTTTTTTGTACTGTAATGCGATACCGTATGTACCGCGAATTTCCCGCAGCGCTTTCAGTGCTGCTTTTTCAAAATCCTTCGTCTTCTTTAAATGTTCCTCCACCAGATGTGCAATGACCTCCGTATCAGAATCGGACCGGAATGTATGTCCATTCGCTTCGAGTCCCACTTTCAGTTCTTTGAAATTTTCGATGATGCCGTTGTGAACGACCCAGACATTGCCGGAGCAATCCTGATGCGGATGCGCGTTTTTCTCCGTCGGCTCGCCGTGCGTCGCCCACCGCAAATGCGCGATGCCGCTGTGCCCCTTAAAATTCTTCGGCACTTTCTTGCGCAACATACTCACGGCACCCGTCGATCGTACGCTCCCCGATTCGGGCAGGTACATGCCCGCGGAATCATAGCCGCGATATTCAAGCGATAAGAGACCGTCCAAAAGGACAGTCGAGGCATTTTTGCCCTTATTACCGGTATACGCAAAGATGCCGCACATATAGCCACTGTATCATTTTCGAAACCCAAAAAATGTCCCGGTCCACCAGTCGGCGGATCGGGACGTTTGAGGTTTATGTCCTCAAAAATTGTTCTGGATCAAAACAGGTCATTTCAAAGGCACCGGCAACACCGCGATACGTCACACTTCCTTCGGTCATGTTAATACCCTTCCGCAAAGCAGGGTCATCTGCGAGCGCATGCTTCCATCCCTTGTTCGCAAGCGCAAGAACGTACGGGAAGGTTGCATTCGTGAGCGCGAGGGTCGAAGTGCGCGGAAACTGTCCGGGCATGTTCGCGACGCCGTAGTGCACGATGCCATCGACAATATATATGGGATCTTCGTGCGTCGTCGGATGAATGGTCTCCACGCATCCGCCTTGGTCCACTGCAACGTCCACGATAACAGCGCCGGGCATCATTGCCTTCAGATCTTCCCGACGAATGAGTTTGGGAGCCTTGGCGCCGTGAATGAGCACCGCGCCGATCACCAGATCGGCATTCCTGATCTGCTCAAGAATGTGCTGGCGGTTCGAGGCGACGGTCTTCACGTTCGGCATGATGTCGTCGAGATAACGGAGACGCTCGTTGGACGTATCAAGAATGGTAACGTCCGCCTTCAGTCCCGCAGCCATCTTCGCGGCGTTCAAACCGACGACGCCCCCGCCCAGTATCACGACTTTTGCCGGAGCTACGCCGGGTACGCCTGGCAAAAGGACACCCCGACCACCGTACCGATTCTCCAGATATTTTGCACCCTCCAAGACCGCCATTCTCCCCG
>LCQW01000009.1 GCA_001004345.1 Candidatus Kaiserbacteria bacterium GW2011_GWA2_52_12 | reverse complement strand
TGCTATTCTCAAGACTGCATTAGCAAACGTTAATCGAGCGACGAAACCGACAAAATGATTTCCGCGCCGCTGGTAACACTTACTTATGATCTATAGCGGGCGGCCGTTGTCCTCAAGGAAAGAGCGTGCTAGTGTCTCACGAGGGAATCAACCAAAAGGGATTTGCACCATGTTCGCATTTGTAGGGCCGCTGCCCGCATATCGTCCACCGCCGTCGAAGAATCAACATCCATTGTCGATACGAGTCCAGCCCCTACAGACTGGCACATTCCTACAGAAGGTGTGGTTCGTAATCTGTATCGTCGGTTTCGTCGGCTTTCTGGTCGGCGCTGTCGCATGTAATGTGGTCGCACGGGCTTTCGTGGTCGAGAAATAAGGAGAAGGTCAATGCTGCTCAAAGATGTGCCGCTACATGAACTCAAGATAGGGCAGGTTGTCCGGTTCACGCACAGTGGGAAGTTCGCATTTATTTGCGAAATCACCGCTGAAGTTCCACAGAACGTCACTCCTGAGTACCAAGCGGGGCGTTGGTATGCATTCCCACGGTTTTCGACAGTGACCTGTTTCCACGAAAACGGAAAAGTCAGCCAGCCGTTTTTCTATGAATCGCATGATGGCGTGGAGGTCATCAACCGTATCATTGCCGGACAGGAAATGTTCAACTTTCCGGAGTTTGTGCAAAGAGAATCCGCGAACTGGAAAAATTTTTGCTGATATTCATCGTGAACCGCAAAAGCCCCGGCTGCGCAGACAGCCGGGGCTTCCTACTACGCCTAAGGTGTTCGCTATACGCGGAGCGTGTAGTTCATTCGATAGTCGTTGGCACCGAAGAATTCTTTGGCAAACTCGGCTGCCTCGAACGGGTTGTAGTACTTGCACGAAAAGATATCGAGGTACGTCGCATTAGTCGCATTCGCGAAGTGCGCCGAAATACAGGAAGTCTCGATGAGCTGCACCATTGAAAATCCGGCGACTTTTTCATCTTCGCCGAAGTCCACCACAGTGCATTCGCCGAAGCGCTTCATTTCGATGCGCTCGCACAATTCAACGACGAACCGCTTAATCGCCTCCGCATCGCGGATCGTAGCACCGTCGCAGTCATGCAAGTCAATGGAGGAGAGGAGTCCCCATGCGTTTTCTTTCTGATAATCAGCGCGAATGGCGCTGTCGTCCCGGGATGCCGACGCAAGAGCCTCGCCCGTTTGGCTATGGCCGAGGGCGTCAACGTGCACCCCAATCCGTATCGCTGTCTGTTCCATTTCTGATGTACATAATTAATTATTCTAACAATACCGCTATCATACACACCTCACACGCAATGTATAGTGTTTCGCAGAAATGTGTGCATAACTTTTCTGTTTGTTGCCCCGGAGATAATTTGGCTCTGTACTTAAATGCATCGGTCGATAGCTATAAGTACAAACACGTTCCGTTTACTTTTTGGGAAAAAACAGTGACCTCCTCCCCGCAGTTCCTGCGGGGTTTCCTTTGGTCTCATGAGAACCTGTGGTGACTTTGTTATATGAAAATAAACGGTCGGGTTCTCATGGGACAAGCGTACCACCGCCTTCGGCCGTGTGTACGTAGCGGTTCCATTCACCCCCGCACTCTTTCGTTGTTCAAAGCTGAAGAACCCCGTGCGGGGTTCTCTGGTATTTAAGAGTCGCGCGGATTTCGATCCGCGCGACGAAGAACAATCTCACTCACTCACGAAAGATCGGTACGTCGGACGCGTCTTTGATCTGAGTTCGCCAGATTTTTTTAACAGCGTCCACCACATTAGGAGGCATAGGGACATAGTCGAGTTCCTCTGCCATCCGTGAGCCGTTGATATACGCCCACGCGAAGAACTTAAGAGCCTCGGCGCTTGCCGCGGGGTCACTTGGCTGCTTATGTATGAGAATGAATGTGGCACCGGTGATGGGCCACGTATTCTCACCGGACTGATTGGTGAGAATGACGCCGAAGCCCGGTGTCCCGAGCCAATCAGCATTTGCCGCGGCTGCTTGGAATGCAGCTGCTTCCGGAGCAACAACTTTCCCCGCTTTGTTGATCATTTTTGCGAAGGTCAGTCTTGCTTGTTTCGCGTATGCGTACTCGACATAGCCGATTGCACCTTTTGTTTGCGCGACATTGTTGGCGACACCTTCGTTGCCTTTGGCGCCGATGCCAACAGGCCACTCCACAGCGGTACTGGCTCCCACGCGCGCTTTCCAATCGGCACTCACCTTGGAAAGATAATCGGTCCAGATGAACGTGGTGCCCGAGCCGTCGGATCGATGGACGACGACGATGGACTGCGATGGCAGTCGTACAGTCGGATTGAGTTGTTGTATCGCTGGATCGTTCCAGCGCTTGATTTCGCCGAGAAATATTTTGGCAATCGTAGGTCCGTTGAGCGTCAACTGGCCGATGGTGATACCGTCAATATTGACGACCGGCACATCTCCGCCTATCACGGTAGGGAATTGGATGAGGCCGTATCGACTCAACTGTTCTAATGAGAGCGGCATGTCAGAAGCGCCGAAGGTGACGGTCCGTTGTTGGATTTGTCTGATGCCACCGCCCGAGCCAATGGATTGGTAGTTAATTCTGTTGCCGGTTTGCTCATTATAGACAGCACTCCACTTCGCATAGACCGGGTAGGGGAAGGTTGCCCCAGCACCGCTGATGTCCGCACCGAAGGCACTCGTTGTCGCGAACAATGCGATCGCCGCGATGAGAAGTTTGATTTTCAAGGTACAACTCTCCGTGTTTGCGTGAAAACCAAAGGGTCGTCGGTAATGCGAACACTCGCTTTTCCTTATTCACGCAGCGATACTCTACACGAAGATTCTTTCATTGTCACGGCGAGTGCTCAATTTTTGCTTTGAAAAATAGAAAAAGTGATTAGAATGGAAGTATATGGATAAAAAGAAATTTCTGTTCGTCTCCCTCATCGGACTGTGCACCGATCTTGCATGGCAAGTTTCCAAAGAGGGACACGAGGTCAAGCTCGCACTTGATCATGACGACGATGGCATCGGAGATGGATTTTTTACAAAAGTAAAAAATTGGAAAGACGAAGTGGATTGGGCGGACATCGTCGTCTTCGACGACTCGCTTGGTCATGGCACCCATGCGAAGCGTCTCCGCTCGCACGGGAAACTCGTCTTCGGGGGCACGCCATATACCGATCAACTGGAAGATGATCGGGGATTTGGGCAAGACGAGCTTAAAAAGCACGGCATTTCGATCCTTGATTACAGCACATTCACCGACTTTGACGTAGCGATTACCTATGTGCGCGAGAATCCTGGCGCATACGTTTTCAAGCCGAGCGGCAGAGCGGCCAACAACAAAAGCTTGCTGTTCGTCGGTATGGAAGAAGATGGGAGCGACATCGTCCGCCTCTTGGAGACGTACAAACGCGTATGGTCAAATACTATCAAACTATTTCAACTGCAGAAAAAAGTGGCCGGGGTGGAGGTCGCGGTCGGCGCATTTTTCAACGGCAAACGTTTCATCACCCCGATCAATGTCAATTTCGAGCACAAAAAATTGTTTCCCGGCGAAGTTGGGCCGGCGACGGGGGAGATGGGCACGGCCATGTTTTGGAGTTCTCCCAATCGCCTCTTCAACGCGACATTGAAAAAATTCGAGGAGACGCTTGCGGCGGAAAATTTTATCGGATACATCGACCTCAATTGTATTGTCAATGGGAGCGGTATCTATCCTCTGGAATTCACGACACGCATCGGCTATCCTACCATCCAGATACAGCAAGAGGGTATCATGATGCCGAGCAGCGAATTTATCTACAATTTGGTGACCGGCGTCGATTTTGAGATCAAGACAAAAAAAGGATTTCAGGTGGGAGTTCTGTTGGCGGTCGCACCGTTCCCGTTCGAGGACAAACGCCTGTTCGATATGACCTCAAAAGATACGACGATCGTATTCAAAAAAGCAAAGACCAGCGGCGATGGCGTGCACCTTGGCGACGTGAAGCTTGTCAACGATGAATGGATCGTCGCTGGCTATTCGGGTTGCGTCGTTGTTGTCGTGGGCAGTGGGCAAACGATGAAACAGGCGCAGCAGCAGGCGTACAGTCGTATACACAATCTCTTGATACCCAACATGTACTACCGCACCGACATCGGCGATAGGTGGGCGGAAGACTCCGACAAACTCCACAATTGGGGATACTTGCGGGAGACGTAAAAACGGTTTTAGCCGAGTTGTTCGTATCCAAGTATGGTATATACTGTATTTAATCATCTAAGGTATGAGATCTGCGGATAGAGAAAAGGCGGTCGAGTTGAGAATTAAACAGCAGCTTGGTTATGGTATGATCGCCAAGCAATTAAACGTACCAAAAAGTACTCTCAGTTATTGGTTGAAAGATTTACCGCTTTCTTCGGGAAGAGTACTTGAACTCCGGCGGGAGGCATGGGGTCGTGGCGAAGCGAGTCGGGAACTTTTTCGCCAAACTATGCGAAAGAAGAAAAGTTTGCGCGAAGATAAAATATATGCCGAACAGAAGTCTAAACTCGGTAAACTGTCCAGGCAAAGCCTCTTTGTGGCGGGCCTGATGTTGTATGCTGCCGAGGGCAGTAAACAAAATGACTACACGATCGCTTTGGCGAACACAGATTTCCGAATGATCAAATTTTTCATATGGTGGCTGGAAGAATTTTTTGATATTCCACGAGCTAAGATGCGTGCCCAATTACATCTCTATGAATCCATGAATATAGATGGTGAGTGTAAGTATTGGCGTCAAGAACTGGCACTCAAGAAGTCACAGTTTTACAAGAATCAGGTTAGAAAATTACGACCATCGAGCTTTACATACAGCGGATCTTACCGCCATGGAACATGCCAAATTTACGTTCATGGTTACGAGAAAAAAATTAAATTAATGTTGTCAATACGGGCTTTTTTTGATACACATAAGGTCTTGCGCGCGTAGCTCAGTGGTAGAGCACCCGACTGATAATCGGGAGATCATAGGTTCGATCCCTATCGCGCGCACCAGAAAGAAAAAAATGGGATAGTAGGTGGATTATATGGGGACATTTCAACGAAGGTATGTGCTACCATCAGTCCAGACGACAATGGAGAGAACATGGAACGTAATGCAAATCGCTTGCGCCAGCCCGCGAATATGTCGGGCACAGAAGTTTCAATTTCCTGTCCGCACTCGTTCATCACGCGATAGATTTTCACACGACTTCTCCAAAGGCAGACTGGCAAAACTATAACAGAAAAGCCCCACTTCACGCAAAGTGGGGCTTGAGTCGGCGAACAGTCTCCGACCAGAGTTTTTTGTCGAGCTCGGAATCCATAGTGCGCCAGTTGGCGCGTTCAGGACGTTTGAGCATCTCGGCAACGACGATACGAAGATATTGTGCCGGTGCTGGCGGGTCCCAACAGACCATTCCATTTCCGTATTTGTCCGTCCAAAAAAGATACGGTCGCGGCCGTTCGTTGTATTGAGCTTGGAATTGAGAGGGGAAAAGTAACTCTCGTATTTCGGAATCTGGAAAATCGACACGGATTCTGCTGGTTACATCAACATACTGCGGAATGATATGAAGGTGCGCATGTTGGATCGTTTGATCAACAATTCCATGCTCGAACATAATCCAGGAGTACCGTGCAGATGTCTGTGGATATTCCTGTAACAGAACTCGCAATACTCGATAACTCGCAGCCCATAGTCCCGAGGCGGTATTTCCGGCGAGTGCACCCAAACATGGCATATGTTTCTCCGGTGCGACCAGTACGTATCCACCATCGGTAATTTGGCCAAGAGTTGCGATTATATGGAAGCCGTCAACCTTTGCGATAAGATGATCTTCGAATTGCGAGCGGTCGCAAAAGACACACGGTGTCATTGGTTTTCTCCAGTCAGTCCTTTGCTGACGGTAGCACCGCGGTCCGTCCCGCCTATCCGTAGAAATGGGGATACGGTGTGGATAATATGTTGAAAAAATTCCGTTACGACCTATGACGCTAGCAAGTGCGGTCGCATCGGCTAGTGTCATATATCAAATGGAGATACTGCTGGGATAGTTATCGAAAACGGATTCGACTGTACTCACCGTAAAAAAGAGCCCCGACACAAGGTCGGGGCTCAAGGTTAGCCTGCAATCAGCAGGCAGGCCTGCCTGCCGGTAGGCAGGGAACAAAAAGATCACGTGCACTCGATCACTTTGAGCGGGGTGCACGTTTATGCTTAAAACCCTCGGCACGCCACCCATCTTCGACGATGATGAGAATGGTTCGCTTGCCGTTCTCATACAGCACGCCGTGAGCTTGGAGACGCCCCGAGGGGGCTCCTTGCTCGTAGACGAGATTGTACTCGGCCGACATGCCCACCTGGAACGCACCATCTTTGATGCCGGGGGAGTGCGAGTGCGCGATCATGGTGCGTACGCCGATGTTGCGGTATGAACGCAGCGATCCGCGCGATCCATTGGCTCCTTTGTCGCCATGGAAGCCCATGTCGACGCCGTGCTTGATGAACGGCTCGCCGACTTTGAGGAAAACGGCTTTCGCGGTCTTTAGTTTCTTTGCCATCCAATAGGCGAACGGGTCGATCTCTTCAACGCCTCGCTTTGTATATTGTGCGCCCGCGCGCATCGCTTTGTACGTTTCGCACCAGAAAATGTCGTTGGCATAATCGACCTTGGGATCGGTTTCTTTGATCCAACGCGTCATGTGTTCCCCTGTGTGATTTCCCGGCACGAACACGTTGACGGTATCCGGTGGTGTATGCGTGTCGACGAACGCGGCATAGCCATCGAGGACTTTTTCGATGCTCTCGTGATCCGTATCGTACACGGTCCCCATTTTGATGGGATCTTTGCGGTTGTGATGGGATCGGTTGTGGAAGTCGATTCCATCATGGCGCACGAGATACTTGGGCTTCAAAACCTCGACGATGCCGTCTTCGCCATAGGTGGCCTTTATGACGTTGTCCGCCATGAACTCGAAGTGATCATCTCCGAGGACGAGCGCTTCGATGTGGCCTACCCTCCGCGGCGGTTTGTCGGCGCTGTATTCGTAATTGAGATCGATAAAGCTGCCGTCGGCCAGCGCGTAGATCTGCCGCAGGAAGAATTTCGGTCCGGCGATCTCGACGACAGTTGCGCCGAGCGTGTGGTGAAATTCACCGATCTTTCCGGCTTTGGTCGGCGTGAAGTTGGCCCTCGTGATAGCGCCCGTCGTGATCAGGATCTTGGGCATCCTGTTCTGCGGCGTCGGGACAGTCTTCATCTCGATCTTGGTATGGCCGATGATGGCTGACTTGTCGCGGCTCACCGCGTCAAAGCCCGAGAGCGGCGAATCGGCAGTCGGCTGCGTGCGAATGTCGGCCAGTACCATGAGATTCTGATTGATGATAACGCGCTCGGTCAAGAGATAATCTTCTATCTCCGGAGCCCACCAGTCGTGGCTTTTTGCCACCTGGCTCCAATGCGAGGTCGGATTCTTATATCGGATCGGGATCACGTAGAGTTTTCCGTGGCGATGTTCGAGGTACGACTCGATCGCTGCAAGAAACTGCGTATGTACAGGTGTCGCGTTTTGCGCGGTCGTAAAAAGCAGGGTTGCGAACATTCCGCGCCTTCGGAATTCTCTGATTTCTCGCGCAAGTTCTGCGCTGCGCGCAAGATTAATTCCCTCGGTTACCTTTTTCGACGACTTCGCGGCACTCGTTTCCGTTTCTGTATCACGAGGTGTTTTGGATGTGGTCATCAGGCCCTCCTTTTGGGTCGATGGTTGTTGTCAAAGATCACTAACAGCGGAGCTTCGCTCGCGGAGTTAGTGCAATGTGGGAGATCGGTGCGCGTGTATGAAAAAAAACCGGAGAGGTTTGCGCGCACGACATGTCCGAATTGTGCCACTCAACTGTTGCACGGGGCGCAACGATAACTGTGGATAACCGAGTGCCGGGATGAACCTGTTTCACTTTAAGCCGAATTCTGTCATTATGACGGTATGAACTATCGTGTGCAGGGTGGGAGAACTCTCTCGGGTACGGTACAGACCAATATTTCAAAAAACGCTGCCGTGGCGCTCCTCGCCGCATCGCTGCTGAATCGCGGCGAGACGATCCTCAAGCGCGTGCCGCGTATTGAAGAGGTGAAGCGATTAATAGAGGTGATGGAATCGATCGGCGTAAAAATCGCCTGGGATATAAACGGCGACATGAGCATCATGGCGCCGAAGAAATTCGACCTCTCGAATATCAACCGAGTATCTGCCGAGAAAACACGCTCGATTGCACTTTTCATTGCACCACTTGCTCACCTACTCGGAACATTCGATTTACCTGCGCCGCGGGGATGTGATCTCGGTAAACGGAGCCTCGGAGCACACATCGATGCTCTAGCGAAGCTTGGTATTGAAGTTACGGGCAACGAGGAAATGCACACCTATCATGTGGAGACGAAAGGTCTGCAACCGGCCGAGATCGTTATGTTTGAGGCGAGTAACACGGGCACCGAAAATACGCTCATGGCAGCGGCACGCATCGACGGCGTGAGTACCATCAAGTTCGCGAGCGCCGATTACATGGTTCAGGATCTGTGCTATTTCCTTGAGCAATGCGGTGTAAAAATCGACGGTATCGGCACGTCGACTCTCATCGTGCACGGCAAGAAAGACATCGACGCGAGCGTAATAGGATATCCGAGTGAAGACCCGATCGAGTCGATGTTCTTCTTCTCACTTGCGGCAACGACCGGTTCTGAATTAACGATTGAGAGATGTCCGATCGACGTTCTGGAGCTGGAGCTTCTCACACTCGGGAGCATGGGCCTAAACTACGAGCGGGGGATACCATACACCGCAGAGAACGGGCAAACGCGATTGATAGATATCGTGATCAAATCTTCAAAGTTGATCGCGCCGCCCGAAAAGATCGCCGCGCGACCCTTTCCCGGTATCAATACTGACAACCTTCCATTTTTCGTTCCCGTTGCGACACAGGCAGAAGGTGACACGCTCATTCACGATTGGATGTACGATGGTCGCGCTCACTGGTATTTGGAAATCAACAAGCTTGGCGCGCACGCCGAGCTTCTCGATCCGCATCGAGTGCTCATCAAGGGCCCGACGCCGCTCCATGGCGGAGAAATCGAAGCGCCGCCCGCCCTCCGGCCGGCGACGATGCTCCTCATCGGCATGCTTGCAGCTGAAGGGGAATCGACGCTCTTCAACGTGTACCCGATCAATCGCGGCTATGCGAATCTCCACGAGCGTTTATCGAAGATAGGAGCACAGGTAAAAGCGGTTGGCCCGTAGAGATATTTTTGTGTATTCTTCTGATCAGAGGAGATAAACGATGATAAAAAAGAAAGTTTTGGTGTTTGCGTCAGGTACCGCGACAGGTGGCGCTTCGGGCGCGGAGAATTTGATAGAGCGTGCCAGAATTGACGAGCTCAATATTGAGATAGTGGCTATAGTGTCGAATCATCCGCATGGTGGCGCGTACGATGTTGCACAAAAGCATGGTGTGCCGTTTTACTATTTTTCTTCCGGCACATGGTCGGCGGCAGAATATCGACAGATATTCAAAAAATTTCCACAGGATATTGTCGCACTTTCGGGATGGCTGAAACCGGTACGCGGGAACGACAAAACACGCACCATCAACATTCATCCCGCTCGTCTGCCGCGCTTTGGTGGATATGGGATGTTTGGCGACAACATCCACCGTGCGGTGCTCGAGGCATTCAAAAAGGGCGAAATACACTACTCCGGCGTCTCGATGCATTTCGTTCCCGATTACGACCATGCGGAATATGACAAAGGACCCGTCTTTTTTGAGTATTGGGTGCCACTGCAGAATGGCGATACTCTGGAAAGCATCAAGCGGCGCGTCAACATCGCCGAGCTAAACTGGCAGCCGTACATCACGAGCCTCGTAGCGCACGACCATATTCGGTGGGATGTCGCTACCAGCACGATCGTTGTTCCTCCGAGTTACCCGTTCCTTCCGAAAGGTACATAGAAACAGGAGCGCTATCCAAGCGCTCTTTTCTTTTCAGCATCTGTTGAAGTAGTTAGAAACTGTTGAAAAAGCTCCAGAGGCGAGGCGTCGAGGAGCGAGAACGCGAGCCGTACTGAACGTACGGTGAGCGTTTGAGCGACGACAATAACGACGCATGTGGACTTTTTCAAAAGTTTCTTACAGTGTTAGAAAGAAAAAGAGTAATGCAAAACCGGAAATTGCCGTCGAAATAAATACAGTCGACGCCAACATCATGCCTCCGATATTCCACGACCGACGTGAGAGAAGTGCACCGAGAATAAGAAACACGGCTAGTACGATGACGCCATGAACGGTCCAGTGATGGCTGATCGATTTCATTGCGGCGAGCAGTGGGGTGTACGATTCCTTCGCTATGGTGAGCGCAGTGCTAAACAGGATAGCCACTATGGCGGCTATCGTGTATCCAGCGGAAGAGCGACTAAGGCGGGAGTTATCCATAGGTTATTGAATGAGGCCCATGCGTACCGCCATAGAGATCATGGCACCGGCGCCCTCGATGGCAAATGAGGTCAATACTACGAGTGCCGCAATGACGAGTACAAGCATACGCACGCCACGATTTGAAACGATATTATTGCTCCATATCACTATCGGGAGAAGTAGGGAAAGGATGAGTGTGGCGAAGAACAGGTGTTCCTTGAACTCCATCACGACCGTATGCGCCATCGGCCACGGCCCGGCGAGAATGATTGCTTTGTCCGCAGCGTAGTATGTGACGTACCAGTAACCGCCCACGACACATGTGATGACCATGAATACTGCCGCGACAATGCTTCCCCAGAGGAGTCGTGCACGGTTCTGCGCGCTTGCATTGAGCGCTTCCACGAACACCCATATGGTTGCGAAAATCGCGAGCGCGCCGGTCGTCGGGTGGACCATAAGCAGGAACTCTCTCATACGTATATTGTACGCCCGTGTCGCGGTGTTATACCGCCATGGGTGGGGATAGTTTTTGCGTATTTTTTACGCTTTCAAAACTGTGCAAATCATCTAGAATGGCTATCGTTGGCCTTCTTCGCCGCGTCAAACGATGCTACGGACGGCCGATGGGTGCGTGGCGGAATTGTATGTTCGTTTTTGCGACCTGAGTGGGCATGTGGCGAAATTGGTACACGCGCACGTCTCAGAAGCGTGTGGGGCAACCCATGGGAGTTCGAGTCTCCCCATGCCCACTCAGGTCGGAAGCGCGTACGCTTCAGGATCGTATCCCGCAATGGTTGGCAGTATAAAATAACAGACGAGTCTCCCCGCACCCACAGGTTTGACACATCGTTTAATTAATGTTAAGTTACTGTCAGTAAATAGTCATCAAAGCTCAAAACTTGAGGAGGACTCGATGAGCAGGAAGCGAAAAGAATTGTCCGTAAAGGTCGGTGACATCGTGCTGATCGATCTGCCGCACTACTTTGATAACGCGCATATGCGCGACTTCAAGGCAAAAGTGACTGCGGTGCGGGACCGCCTGTCAATCGCGCCCTTGGTCAGCTACGAACGGCTCGATGGGATAAAAGAAGATAGTCCAATAAGAGGCGCTGCGTCGGTGTGCGACGTCAGCTTCGTCAAGAAAGTCATTACACCGGTGCCGTATGTTTGCGTTCCGCAGCTGCGCGAAAATATATTTGTCTACGAACGGAATCTCGTCGGCCGGCACGGCGGTCTTCGAACGGGAAGCCTCGACTCGCTTGTCATGGAGGCGCTTGCATCGGTTCGGCATGTTGATCTGTCGTATTCATTGCATGAGGAGCGCATCGAAGAGTTGTACAAACGTGCGTGTTGGCCCGGAAGAGTTGCCACTACCGACCTCGAAGAGGAGCAGTGGGGTTGGATTACCGTGAGATGGAAGACGTTCGAGCGGTGGGTGCATCAGAACGCTGCGCGTTTAATCCTCACAAAATCGGAAGCGTGGGCCGATGCAATCGCGTTTGCCAAGAAAATGGATGAGGACTTGATGCGCGATATGGACTACTACGTGGATCAGATGCGAGAGGAAGATGAAGACCACTTCTTGTCGCTTGAAGATCAGATGCTGACGGAGGGCGACGAATACTACGAAGACCGACATTGGAATGATTGAGCTCGCGACCCGCCCTTCCACAAGGGCGGGTTTTGTTTTTTGGTGGCTGTCATATACTTTGAAGTATATGAATACCAACAATGTGGATTTATACAGTTTTTATTGGTCAGAAGCGCGACTGGTAGTGGCAGCGGTCGCCCTCGGGCTCGGCGGGGTGCCGCCTATTATATACGTCATCTCGGCGCTCCCGATACTCTCCGGCATCGTCGTGCTCGGGCTCAAGGTGGCGTGGGTCATCTCGGGTGCTGTGTCGATCTACCTGCTGTACCGATGGATCAAGAACAACTACATGGTGTTTGGCAGGAGCGACAATTTTGAGATCGCTGCGTTTCTCGTCTCCGTTGTGTCGGGATTGAATCTGGGAGTAGCAGGACTGCTCGGCATCAACATCGGCATGTCTATCGGAGGCAATTATCTGGTATTTCTTGTTACCGCGGCGGTCTACATTGTTTCCACCGTCTATTTGTGGGTTCGCTGGTCGGCATACGGACAGAAACTTTTCTAGCGCAACTCGCGTCGCATGGTTTCTTCGACAAGCAGTCGCGGCCATCCGTACGCGAGGCGATTGAGCGTCACCACCGTATCTTTCATTACGGTCGTTTCCCGCATCTCCTCCGGCGGGAGGCTCATGCCCGAGAATGCCTCACTCGTTTTTCCGTCGATCATGAGTTTGATATAAAAATTGAAACGAGGCAAACCTATAAAATCATGTTCAGTGATCGGTGAGAATTCTCTCGAGAGTATTTTTGCGTCCTCTGCGCCGACTTCAAATGCAACGAAGGTGCCAACATTGCCCAAAACACTGTCTCTTATCGCATCCGGTAGCTGTGTCAAGTACTGGTTCGTAAGGTGCATGCAAAGTCCGTATTTACGCGATTCGCTAAGGAGCGACGCAAACGTATCGGTAGCGAAATTCTGGAATTCGTCGACATAGAGATAGAAGGGCGTCCTCCTGTCGCTCGCTCGATTCGCGCGCTTCAGGGTGGCCATCTGTAGGCGCGACATTACTATCAGTCCGAGCATGTGCGCATTTATCTCTCCGATCTTCCCCTTGGACAGGTTTACGAGTACGATCTTTTTACCATCCATGAGCGTATCAAATTCAAAGGAGCTCACGTGCTGGCTCATGATGTTGCGCATGAGCGAGTTGTTGATAAAGGGGCCGAATTTGGACATGAAGTAATTGAGCATCTCGCTTTTGTGAAAGTTGGATGTGTGCACCATCTGCTTCGTCCAGAAATCGATCACGAGCGGGTCGGTCAAATGGGCCCTCTTTTTTTTCTCGAATTCACGATCGACGAAAAGCCGCGGGATCTCGAGTATGCTACCGCCTTCGGGGCCCGCCATGACCGTTTGCGCGGCGTTGCGCAGCCAGTGTTCGAATTGCGGTCCGATAACACCGGTTTTTTTTGGGTCGAATAATTTATAGAAGATCTGAATACACTCATTGACGAGAAAATCCTTTTCGAATTCATCGTGCGCCTCCAGCAGATTGAGACCAAAGGGGAATTCCGTGTCGCTCGGATCGAAGAGAACGACATCTTGCAGTCGACTCTTCGGGATGTGCGCCAGAAGCCAATCGATCGATTCTCCATGAGGATCGATATAGCATACGCCGCGGCCATTCTCGATATCCTGCAAACACATATTTTGAAATACCGTCGACTTGCCCACACCGGTCTTGCCGATCATGTACATGTGGCGCAACCGATCCGCCTCGGCATATCCAATGAGCCGTCGTTTACCGCGATGAACGCTCTCGCCGATGTATACGTTGGTCATATTATATGTGCGTGACATCGAGTCGTTTTTGGACGAAGTATTCCGATCGAAGGGTTTTGTTGAGTTCGCGCGTCGCGTGCGCTGCTTTTGTATCGGATTCGATGATGGCGAGAAGAGAATCGTGCTCGTACTCTATTTTTCTTTGCAGCGCTTCGTGGAACGAGGGACTGATGTAACCCAGAAGTGAGGCGAGCATGCCATTGCGCTTCTCTGAAATTTTCTGTGCGTCGAGGTGTTTCATATTATACGCTCGCGCCGAGCAGTGATCGCACCAATAATGTCTCACAGGTCTCCTCGATGAATCGCTTCACCGGCCTCGCGCCAAAGCGCGGATCGGCTCTCTGCGCTATTTCGCGCTCTATCGCGGCGGGCTCGATATCGAATTGCACGCGGTGCTTGGCGAGCCGCTTCTCTATCTTTTTGATCTCGAGTGCGGCGATCCTCGTGAGGCTCGGGATCGAGAGGGGATTGAAAATGAGCACGTCGTCGAAGCGGTTGATGAATTCGAGACGGAAGGTTTTTGTGAGAATGGGCAGGACGTATTCCCGTACGAATGATTCGTCCTCGGCATTTCCCCCATTCTCAAATGCTTGCAGTATTTCCGCAACGGCGGCGTTCGACGTGGCCATGATGATCGTATTGCGTGCGTCGACCGTTTCATTCTGTCCGGAGGTGAGACGGCCGTCATCGAGAACCTGCAGGAAAATATCGAAGACTTTCGGATGCGCTTTTTCGATCTCATCGAGGAGGATAAGCGAGTATGGCTCTTTGCGGAGCGCATTGGTGAGTGAGCCGCCCTCGTCGTAGCCCACGTATCCGGGTGGCGCGCCCACGAGCCGCTGTACCGTATGATCCTGCTGGAATTCCGACATGTCGAAACGCACGAAGCTCTCTCTGCGACCGAACATCATTTCGGCAACACACTTTGCCGTCTCCGTCTTGCCGACGCCGGAGGGGCCGAGCATGAGGAATGATCCGAGTGGGCGATTTGGGTTTCGTAAACCCAGTTTTGCACGTTGTAATGTCGTCGCGATTTTTTTTATCGCGCCGTGCTGATCGATGATGCGTTCATTGAGTTTCTCTTCCAGATCTTTGATGCCGGCGAGCTCGTTCTGGGTGAGCTGCGCTTTAGGGACGCCCGTCTTCGGCTCGACCACATGCGCGATAGAGTCTTGCGTCAGCACCCGCTGACTTTTTGATGCAGTGAATGCAATACTTTCGTCGAGAAGATGGATCGCCGCTTGCGGTGATTGGCCTAAGCTTGGGAAGCGCTCGGTATAGGACACTATCTCTTTGAGCGCCTGGTCGGGCACGATGACACGGTGGCGCGCATTGAGACGCGGCAGTTTTTCGGAAAGTATGCGTGCATGTTCGTGCGCCGTCTGATTTTTGAGCGTGATGATCTCGAATTCGTGCACGAGGGCCGGATGTTCTTGCTCGAGCCACGCGAATTCGTGCGGCTCAAGTGTGAGCACCACGTGTATGTATTCGTCCTTGAGCAGCTTTTTATACAAACGGTACATGCGATGCGCGAGACCGGTATTCCTGCACACCTCGCGACCGAAGTCGTCGACAAAGACGACACTGTGCGGCAGGTATGAGAACGCTTCCGCATAGTGCTCTTCGAGTGCGTCTTCGGCATCGAGCGCATAGAGGTGGGAGGTGTCGAACTGCAGCAGGGTATATGAATCGTATTTCGCATCCGCACCCATGCGCTTCATCGTCCCGTATACGAGCATTGATTTGCCAATCCCATCGGGGCCTACGATAAGTGCATTGTTCTTAATGCGGCGACCAAAGATGCGGCAGAGGCGCTCCATCTCGTTTGCGCGCCCGACGACTGTGGGCAGCCGCGGCGCTTCTTCGCGGAGGTTGTAGTAGGTTATTTTTTTCGTGTCAGTCATACGTTATTAGGCGGCTCGGCGCATGCTTATACCATTTAGGCTACTCACACGTCCGCTCGATCGTGGCGTGCGCTGTTCATCCTGTTGTGGTGGGGAATAGCGAGCGGGCCGCAGCCCTTCCATGTGGGCAAATTCGCGGGTCTGCACGCGCGAAATAGTCGGTAAGCCAATCGCGCGCAAAAATATCTCCTGACCCGTCAAAGCTCGTTCGGTCTTCGGTTCCACTACAGATTGTCCGCCCACCATTTCGTCATCTCTTGGTTTCTCGCGAACAGTTCCAGCGACTGTTTCGACCGGTTTTTTCTCTGAATGAACTTCAGGTCGCGGTATGACTTCGCGTTTTCGTAACCCGGGCGTCTTCAGGATGATGGGCTGAACCTTTTCAACCCGTGCGACTGGCTCCGCTACCATTTTCATCTCGCGCTTCTCGACGGGCACTTGTTCTACTTTTCCAACAGTCTGCCTATACTCGACTGTAGGCACGGCAACTTCGCTCACCAACCCAGTGACTGTTTCGATATGAGAGGGGACTTGTTCGACTAGGGGAGCGACAAAAGGTTCAGGCCGCTTGATCGGCTGTTCAACGGAAACAACCTCGGAGGGAATCATTATAGACTGTTCGACGATAACTTCTGTATTGAATTTTTCTGCAATAACGGGCGCTGATTCCTGCGTCTCGTGCTGTTTTGGAGCAGGAACAAATATATTGTCTTTCAATAAATCATAGAGCCATGTATCCGGCGCAATTTTCCCCTCCGTTTTTTCTGCAGCCTCTCCGGATGGATTTTCTGATACAATTTCAAGTCGTTGTTCAGTACGTATAGTCGGCGCGACTTCCTGTGCGGCCGGTGTTTCAGAGGATATCTCTATTGGCGTCGAACTATCAAAAGTCGTTTCATGTGCATACGCTGCCGTTTCAGGCAGGGGCTCCACATATTCTTCGGCCACTGCCAATGTGTCCTCCTGAAATTCCACATGCGCGTACGTTTCCGTCTTTTCGGCCTCCTCATCGACGGCAACGACATCTTCTTCCTCGCGCTGACTGATCACCGTCGATCTGATCTCGTAGGTCACGCTGTTGTCCGCGCCGCGGATCATGTGCGTCACATGCAAGACCACGTCTCCGTTGTCTTTTTCCTCTTCAAAATCGGGAAGTCGCGTCAACGACTCGCCGTTTTTCCACTGTTCGAGCATCGCATGGTGCGTGGCAATGTTGGCCTCATCCGATTCACCCTCTATTTTTTTGGTCCACGATTCACCGGTCTTTGCGTTGATCACTTCACTGCCGTTAAATACATATTCACCCGTGCCCTTGTAGGTGAGTTCCCAATCCTCGGGATGACCGCCTTTGTGCAAGAGGATGTCTTGCAGCGCAGGATCATCCGTTTCTTTTGTAATTTCCAATTCATCTTCCCGCTCCTCATCGTCTGTAAATTCAGGTGTGCGTTCAGCATCAATACCTCTTTCGGCATCGCGCAAAATCTCTTCGTCTGTGTAATGTTCTGTTTCAGTGGGCATATAAATTTCCCTGTTTCGCCGAGGCTTCGCAGGATGATTTTGCAGTAGCAAAATCAAAAAAACTCTGCCCGATGCAGAGATTTTATTCTTGTTCGCGTATTCGCGAAATTCCTGCTCGGGAAAACGGCTGTTGAAGACCGGACTCGTTCTCGTTTCCAAGACTTTACCGTTGCGGCACAGTGAGGGAATTAAACCCTACTTCCACTAACAACCGTACTTGGAACTATAGCAGCGGTTTGCTATAGTAGCCGTGTGGATAAGTAAGGGCCAGAGCGTACAATGGACGCATGACGGGATATGAGAGGATGTTTCGGGGAAAGAAAATTACCGTGCTTGGCTTGGGATTGCTTGGGCGCGGGGTGGGGGATGTGGAATTTTTGGCTAAATGCGGAGCGGAGGTGGTGGTGACGGATCAAAAATCAGAAAAAGAACTTGCCGAATCCGTGGCTCAACTGAGCCATTTTAAGAATATTACGTTTCATCTCGGTGGGCACGCGCGAGAGGATTTTGAGCACTGCGACACGGTCTTGAAAGCGGCGGGGGTGCGGCTCGACTCACCGGAGGTCGCTGCGGCGCGCGCCGCACATATCCCTGTCGTAATGTCGACCGCGCTTTTTGCAAAACATGCGATGGAAGCGGGGGCAAAAATAATCGGTGTCACCGGCACGCGCGGCAAATCCACGATCGCTCATTTGATATTCCACGTGTTGCAGAAATCAGCCCCTCGACAAAGCTCGGGGCGAGAAAGACAAGTCTTTCTCGGCGGGAATATTCGCGGCATATCGACGCTCGCCATGCTGCCCGACATACAGAAAGATGACATCGTTGTTCTCGAGCTCGACTCGTGGCAACTCCAGGGTTTCGGCGAGCTTCAGATATCACCGCGCATCGCGATTATGACGAATTTGATGCAGGACCATCAGAATTATTATCCCGATATGGAGACCTATTTTGCCGACAAGGCGAATATTTTCCGCTACCACCATCAAGGTGACACCTTGATATGCGGGCCTGGGGTCGCGCAGCGCGTTTCTGACGCAAAGCCACTCGCAGCACCAATGACACCTGTGGCACTGCCGGATGATTGGCGTTTGAAGATCATCGGGCAGCACAATCGTGACAACGCCGCACTTGCCGCCGCGGCTCTTACAGCTGCCGGACTGTCTGCATCGGAAGTTCGTGACGGCATGGAATCATTCGAGGGCGTGGAAGGCCGGTTGCAATTCGTGCGCGAGGTTCGTGGCGTCAAGATCTACAACGACAACAACGCAACGACGCCGGAGGCGACCGTCGCGGCGCTCCGTGCCCTCAATGTGGGACTTACGAAGTCCCACATTGTACTCATCACCGGCGGATCGGACAAAGGCCTCGACACATCGGAGCTTGTGCATGCCATTCGGGCGTATGCGAAGAAAGTAGTTTTTCTCGGCGGCACCGGGACGGACACGATAAAAAATAATTTCCCCGATGCCCCCATCGTTGATTCACTTGCAAAGGCCCTCGAAGCTGCAATGGCGATTTCATCCCCGGGAGACACTATTCTCTTTAGTCCCGCCTTCGCTTCGTTCGGGATGTTCAAAAATGAGTACGATCGCAACGATCAGTTCATCACACTCGTCACCTCGCTCTGAATCCTGTCAGCTCGCGACACGCCCCGCCTCTTCCACTGTGATCGGCGATAGTATTCTGGACAGCGTACCTTTCAATGGAACCGCATAGTCGGCGATCTCATTCAAATCATACGGTTTCTCATATAAGAAGTTGCGCGTTCGCGGATAGACATCGGCGCGTCCTTTTACGAACACGAGGTGTACTGCTTGCAAATTCCTACCTTCGGCACGCAAGGTAGCAATCGAGGCGAGATAGTACAGCATCCAAATACGCTTGAACCGTTCGTCGAAGAGGATAGGATCGATGGCCTGTACCTGAGGCCAGTGTTCGATCAGTTTAGAAAGCATAACCTCCATCGTGTCTGCATACTGGAACCGCACATTTTCCAGATCAACGATATTGAGATCATGATCCGCAAGCAGATGAAGCACTTCCGATAGGTACGGCAGATAGCACCCGTGCCAGATGTATTTTCCTACCAAATAGTCGATGAGCTGCGGTTTCATCTGTGTTGTCATCGACATGACGCCGATGCCGCCCGGTTTGAGACAGGCTGCAATCGACTCTATCCACTCGCGTTGGCAATCCTTGCCTGCGTGTTCATAGACGCCGAGCGATACGTACCGATCGTACTGCTCGCGATCCTGTATCAATTCACGCGCATCGCGGTCTTGTATCTCTATATTACCTTCGAGACCCCTTTCTCTTAGGCGCTCCCGCATGACACGGTTCTGCTCGGAAATGATACCGAAATTAACGACCTGCGCGCCGTATTTTTTTGCCATGAGCATAGACATAGTGCCCCACGCCGAACCCACCTCAATGACCTTTTGACCGGCTCGAAGGCACAATTTTCGGCAAATATAGTCATATTTTTTGAATTGCGCTTCGTCCTGTGTCTCAAACCCAGTTTCATAATACCCCTCGGTGTAGCCGTAGAGTTCCCCCGTCATTAAATGAAAAAACTCGGCAGGCATGTTGTAGTGGCGCTCGAGATTGATCCTCGTTTGGCGAGGATCAGTATTATTTTGCCGCCATTCGAGCATCTGTTGTCGCAACCAATTGATGGGATTGGTGCTCAAAATGAGTTTCGTATTCGAAGGTAATTCATATGACATCTGAATGAGCTTTCGCAAAGCGTCCTTGCCCTCAATGTCGATATCACATTCGCGGTACGACTCCATAAACCCGACATAATGGAAAATGAACGCGCGCCACTCGGCACGGCGCTTTTTAAATATGATAGTGATCTCTGGAGCGTCTTCGTTATTTTGGTATTCGCTGCCGTCGGAAAAAATGACCTTGATCGGAAATTTAGACCGTGTGGAGACGTACGCAGCGAATGCTTTGCGGATAAAGTAGCGAACCATAGCGGAGATTATCTCACGAGGATAGCGAGGGAAACGAACATGTTTCGCATGTTCGTTTCCGAGCGTCGCGGTGAGTAAAGGTTAATACCTTTCATAGCGTCGTTTCCGATACGCCGGGGAGTCTTTCTAAAAGAAGTGCGATGCCTTTATGCATTTTTTCCGGCGTCTCGGGATCTTTCTTGATGTCTTGTATCGTCTGCAGGAGCAGGTCGTTGATCTTTTCTTTGTTATCAAAAAGATATGAAGGAAATTCCTCGAAGCGCTCGAAGTATTCTTTGAACATTTCTTTCCGCGTCTCGGGATCGCTGCTCGTGGCGGCGAGCTTCATTTTTTCGAAATCATATTTCGGCTGTTTGACCTTTGGTTCTTTCACGCCCCCATTCTATTCTTTTTTTTCAATGTGCGATAGGCGAGACGCATTATGCTATGCTCGAATCATGGAAATTCCGCGCCGTATATATATGGTGGGTATCGGGGGGATCGGGATGTCGGCTTTGGCGCAATTTTTGAAACACACGGGGCACGATGTTTCTGGCTCCGATCGTGAAGAATCGCCGGTCGTGAACATGCTCATCAAAAAAGGGATACCAGTCATGGTCGGGCATGACGCGCACAATATTCCAGCACACACCGAGTTGCTGATCTACAGCGACGCCGTGTATTCGGACAATCCCGAGCGCATGCGGGCGAAGGGGACCGGGATTCCCGAGATGTCGTACTACGAAGCGCTCGGTGAAGTGTCACGCGGCAGGCGCACCATCGCGGTCACGGGAACGCACGGCAAGACGACGACGACGGGCATGCTGGCCGCTATCTTGCAACACTGCAAAAAAGAGCCGACGGCTATTATCGGCTCCATCATCAAAGATTTTGGCTCCAATTTCTTAGCGGGTCGCAGCGACATCTTCGTCGTCGAGGCGTGCGAATACCGTGACCATGTTCTCAAGTTGTCGCCGGAGATCCTCGTCATCACCAATATCGAGCTCGATCACACGGATTATTTTCCCAATCTCGAGGCGCTGCAGGAGACATTTAAGAAAGCGGCGGAGCGTGTACCAAAGCACGGCGTCATTGTGACAATGTCCAATGACTCGAACATTGCGCCAATTCTTCAGAATGTATCAGCGCGGATCGTCGACTTCTCAAAATGTGGGACTTACGAAGTCCCCCATTTGATCGGGGAATTCAATAAGATGAACGCTTGCGCGGCAGCAGCGGCCGCGCAAGCAGCATTTCCCGATATATCACAGGAGGCAATTGCCATAGCACTCAAGAATTTCAAAGGCTCATGGCGGCGATTTGAGTATCGCGGTGAGACGCCGAGCGGGGCGCTGGTGTATGACGATTATGCCCACCATCCGACCGCTATACGGAAGACGCTCGAAGCGGCGCGGGAAAAATTTCCTCACAAAAAGATAGTCGTCGCATTTCATCCGCATTTGTACAGCCGTACGAAGTCATTTCTGAATGAATTTGCGGAGGCGCTTTCTCTGGCCGACCATGCGATAGTCGCGCCTATTTACGCGGCCAGGGAGGAGCCCGATCCGGAGATATCCAATCACACGGTCGCGGATGCCGCCCGCTCATTTGGCGGCAATGTCGAAGCGATGGATTCATTCGACGAGATACGCGACAGACTCCTCCTCGAAGACGAGGGTACCCTCATTATCACGATGGGCGCGGGCGATATATACAAGATTGCCGAACAGATCGCGGATTAGGAAATGGTTGGTTCCACGGGGACACCCGGACCTTTTTCTCGGAACACAATGAAAGAATATCCGAGAAAATTGCCGAGCACGGCGACCGGGATCGTGATGCAGAGCGCGATGTTGGCCCACAGTTTTTCTGAAATACTAAGCGGCGCGCCGATGACGTTCACGAGAAGAGAAATGATACCGACATTGACTATCGCGACGGTGCCGGAAACGAGAAAAAACATAATGTATTCGCGCCGATGCGAGATTTCTTTGGACTCGAATACGTGGAACTTATTCCAGAAAAACGAATGTGTGACGACGATAGCGAAGGTGATAGCCGAAAACACGGTGATCGGAGTGCCGCGTGTAATGCCGGAGATCCAGATGAAGAAATTGAAAATACCGATGCTCAGGGAAAAATTCAATATGCCGATAAGCCCGTAGCGAAGGAACTTTCGACTGAAAAATACTTTCATAAGGATGTCTTCTTGGAAATCTTACTAGGCGGGACGGGGTTTGGCCATAGTAGTGGCCCTGTGCTAGGGTCTACCCATGGAACGCATGGGCAAACTATCCATCGTCGCGACGCCTATTGGCAATATGGGTGATATCACCTTTCGGGCGCTGTGGAACCTGAAAGAGTGTGATGCGATCTATGCGGAAGACACGCGAGAGATTTTAAAATTATTGAACCACTACGGACTCCGAAAATCCGTATTTCGCCTCGATGCGGCGATGGAGGGAAAGAAATCGAAAGACGTGATAGACCGTCTTGAAAAAGGAGAACACATCGCATACGTAACCGACGCGGGCACGCCGGGAATATCTGACCCGGGTGCACGGCTCGTTGCGGCAGTTCGCGCACAATTGCCCGAAGCAACGATCGATGCGATTCCGGGCCCGTCGGCACTCACCGCTGCGCTTTCGATCGCAGGACTTGAAGGCGACGCGTTCACTTTCCTCGGTTTTTTGCCGCACAAAAAGGGAAGACAGACGGCTCTCAAGAAGATCGCCGCCTTGGTTCGATCCGACTCACCACAAGCCGGACACCCTGTTGTACTCTACGAATCCCCGCACCGCATTTTGAAATTACTCGAAGAGTTGGCAGCAAACGGGATCACCTCGGTCCAGATCGGCCGCGAACTCACCAAAATACACGAAGAGATGCTCTCCGGAGAGCCACGTGAACTCGCCGCCGACCTACAAAAACGCGAGGCCGTGCGCGGGGAGTTTGTCGTAATCATAGAAAATAAAAATTAAAAACAAGAAAAAAAGAAAGCAATTCGGCATGCCCCATTTACTATTTGTTGTTTATTATCTATTATCTAATATATGACCATAGACGCACTCATCATGCTCGCGGGCGCACTTGTCGCCGTGCTTCCGTTTCTCGGATTTCCCAGTAGTTGGGACACGGTGCTTTTCTTTATTCTCGGAGTGTTTGTCTTCGCACTCGGCGTCGTCGTGCGCCGTCTCGGTATTGCGAGTGGAAAAGTCGAGAGGCGTCCGGCAAAAAATCCTACGATGTTTTCCGAAAGCCAACCCGCGAGCCGGTCGGGTTTTGAAATGCCGAATGTCCCTCATGACGAAGTTGCCTCGTAAGGCCGTCTTTGTCCTCCTCGGTGTGTGTGTGACGCTCGCTGCCATTGTAGCGGCGATCGTCTATGCGGCGCCCACCGTTTCATTTGAACGGTCCGATGCGTTGGCCGCGACTTCGACTCCACAGGAACCCGCAAAACCGATCGTAGAGCACATCGCGACCCCCTCTTCGGTCAAAGCTATTTACATGACGCAGTGCGTCGCCGGTACGCCGTCGTTCCGTGACTCGTTGGTGAAATTTATCGAAGCCTCTCCCGAGCTCAATGCGGTCGTGATAGACATCAAAGATTTTTCCGGCGGTATCGGCTTTCCAAGCGACGACCCGCTCCTCAAAGATTTTGTTTCCAAAAAGTGCGGCGCCCACGACATGAAAGATTTCGTGAAATCGCTGCACGACAAGGGCATCTATGTCATCGGACGCATCACGGTCTTCCAGGATCCGATGTATGCCAAAGCGCACCCCGAACTCGCGGTGCAAAAGACGGGCGGGGGAGTGTGGCACGATAATAAAGGCCTGGCATTCATTGATGTCAGCGCAGAACCGTTTTGGGATTACATCGCCTTGCTGTCGAAAGTGTCGTACGAGCAGATGGGTTTTGATGAGTTGAATTACGACTACATGAGGTTTCCCTCCGACGGGCCCATGGCCGAGGCCGTGTATTCGCATAGCGACGGCTCTTCAAAAGAGACAAGGCTCGAAGAATTTTTCAAATACTTGCACGAAAAGCTTGCTCTCGTCGGTGTCGTAACATCGGTAGATTTCTTTGGCTACGTCACTGTGCATACCGACGATCTGGGTATCGGACAAGTGCTCGAACGCGCGCTTCCGTATTTCGACTTCATCGACCCGATGGTGTATCCAAGCCATTACAACAGCGGATTTGCGGGGCTGAAGAACGTGAACAGTGATCCGGGCCTCGTCGTAAAAACCTCTATGCTCGAGGCCGTTCGTCGTACCGTCTCTACGACAACAGTGAATTATTCTTTCAATGCGACGCCTATCGCATCCACCTCGCCCCAGCTGTATGAAAAACCTTCCTATGACGCGTCAAAGATGCGCCCGTGGTTGCAGGCGTTTGATTATCCTGTTCCGTACAGCGCCGAGATGATACAGGCGCAGATCACAGCCAACGAAGAAACCGGACTCAATTCGTATCTCATGTGGGATGCCGCCAATAAATACACGAGCCTGCGAAAGGTGTTAGAATCCGAAAATGGGAATTGATAGTCCAAAAGACTGGAGAAAAATCCCACCGGATGAACAGTCGGATCTTCAGATCGTTCCGGCAGTACCGGAGATTGATCACGAAGACACAATCACGCCTGGAATGAGGCAAGAAATAATCGATAATTTGCCTGAAGAAGAAGATGACAAACCAAAACCGCCGACGTATCATTGATCAAAAATTACCTGTTTGACAGGTGATACACTTTTGATACACTAGCGGATATGGCAACGACAAAACAGCGGATCAATATCAGCGTTTCGAAATCCACGCACGACGCACTTATGCTGCTCGCGAAACGCGATCAGGAGCCGCTTGCGACGAAGGCAGGTGAGCTTGTCGAGTTTGCGCTTGAGCTCGAGGAAGATCGGATGTTGAGTGAAATCGCCGCAAAGCGGGACGTGAAGGGAGTTCGTTGGATCAAAGACAACGACAGGATATGGAAGTGAGATACTCAATCATCTTGCATCAATCTGTTACGGCAGAAGACCTTCCCAAACTCGACGTGCCGCCAAAGCAAGAAGTCAGGAATGCGGTTCGCACGAAACTCACCTCAAGTCCGGAACTCTACGGTAAGCCACTGCGATATTCGCTAAAGGGCCATCGTTCGTTGCGGGTCGGTAACTATCTGGTCGTTTATCGTATCGAGAAAAAGATCGTCAGAATTATTTCCATTATTCATCGGTCGCGTAATTACAAGGGCGTAGAAAACAGGATTTAAGCTATACTTATCTCATGGACTCCGATCGAGAGAGCGATGATCGTCGCATTACCTATTTCGCGGCGACGCACACGAGAGGAAAGCGCGAAATGTTTGGCATTCGCGCCGCCGACCGCGGCAAGCACATCTATGTCATCGGCAAGACCGGTATGGGCAAATCGACCATGCTCGAGAACATGGCGATACAGGATATCCAGAACGGCGAAGGAATTTGTTTCATTGACCCGCACGGCTCGACTGCCGAAAAATTGCTCGATTTCATTCCGCACGACCGCATCAACGACGTCATTTATTTCGCCCCGTTCGATACCGATTACCCGCTCGGATTCAATGTGATGGAAGACGTGGGCTACGACAAACGCCATCTCGTCGTCTCGGGTCTCATGGGCGCCTTGAAGCGCATCTGGGTCGACGCGTGGAGCGCTCGTATGGAATACATTTTGCAAAATACTCTCTTGGCGCTTCTGGAATACCCCGGCTCGACCTTGCTCGACGTGAATCGAATGCTCACCAACAAGACCTTTCGTACCGCAGCCATCGAGAAAATCACCGACCCTGTTGTCCGC
>LCQW01000008.1 GCA_001004345.1 Candidatus Kaiserbacteria bacterium GW2011_GWA2_52_12 | reverse complement strand
GTAGAGTTGCATACGCTCCAGTGTAGCGTACGTGGCTGATCTATCTTAAAAGGTTCGGCTAAAGCCGAGGGGTTTGCTCCCAAAGATGGACACTAAAAAGTAGGTGCAGCGATCCACCGTACTTATTCTATTCGGTCGGATAGAATAAGTACAAGAAACTCTTCATGTTCATATGAAAAACTAGATGTTTTACTGATCAATAAGGCGGCGCGGGCTGAAAAGATCAATTGGTTCCCTCTTCCCGTCTGTCGTTCTGTCGTTGGCAATAGTGACCGTCTGTGGATTCTTGAGTGCCGTGCGAATACTGTCGATACCATGAAAAAAAGCAATATCAACGGTGCGATTCTGGTCGCGCCAAAATCCTGTGCCCATGAAAATTCCCGCGAGCGCAGTGCCCTTAAAAACCGGCGAACCCGACATGCCGATTGCGCTTCCGTGTGATTCCCCTGGCGGTAAGATTATGACGAAAAGGTTTTTTCCGTGTTCCAACCACTCTGCACGGCCTTGAGCTGGATTTATTCCACCGAATGCTTGTTCAACCATCGCCGGCGTCATCTTTTTTGCGATCCCGGGAAGAGTTTTATGTCCGGTTTTCGGGTCGGCGGTCTGATCAGGATCAATGCCCACGACCGCGACAAGAGCACCGTCTATATTCGCATCCGTGACAGCAGGGTCATCAGATATAACCTGCTCGGGACGAACATTGTATCCGGCAGCAGTGAACTGCACTGTACCAATATCGAGCCCACCTGTTTCCAGGTGCTTCTTTCGTCCGGTCATTTCGTGAAGAACATGTTTATTGGTAATCAGCCGATCACTCCTATCCAGATAAAATCCATTACTGTAGCCAGAAATCCCGCCCTCCACCGCGAATGATGCTTTTGAATTGTCAAACGACGGAACGAGCCGATCAAAAGTGCCGCCGTGATGGACGATTTGTACGGGATAGCGACGGTGCAGCTCCGTCGGATCCCACGAGGTCTTTGCAAGATCATAGCCGGTGATCGGAAGCTCTATCGCTCTCAAAATTCTACCGAGTTGGTTGGATCCTTTGCCCTCAATCGCCCTTTTTACATCCTGCGTCTGGAGCTTTTTCTGTGCGTTTGCGATCATGGATCGCAGGCGTGCTTCTTTCATGTAATCGAGGACTTGCGGCTTCGTTACAAATTCAACGCGCTGCTGTTCACGCAGAAGATCGCCTTTTTTTCCATCGGCAAGAACGGGATCTCCCCCTAAATGCCCGAGCAGCGCCGTGCCAGCCATCCCAAGCCGTGTGATCTTATTTCTTCGCAGCTTGTCAGAGTTTTCCATAGAGTCCATTTCCCTCGATTATATATCGAGAGTGGCCTCTTTGGCGTGCGACTGAATGAACGATTTTCGGGCGGGCACGTCGGTACCCATGAGCATGTCAAAGATCTGGTCGGCTTCTTGTGCATCTTCGATGGCCACCTGTTTCAAAATGCGCCGGGCCGGATCCATGGTCGTCTCCCACAATTCTTCCGAGTTCATTTCGCCTAAGCCTTTGTAACGCTGGACGGAAACCTTTGGCGATTTTTTTGCCTTCTCTGTTTCTTCACTTTCACCGATTTCTTCCGGAGTGACTTCCTCAACCTCGACAGGCATATCTTTGCCGACGGCGGCAACGCGCTCTTCGTCGGAATATGCGTAGATGATCTCTTTCCCTTTTTTTATTTTAAAGAGCGGCGGCTGCGCGATGTAGAGGTATCCGCCATCGATAATGGGCCGGAAATGGCGGTAGAACAGCGTAAGCAAGAGTGTGCGGATGTGCGCGCCATCCACATCGGCATCGGTCGCGATGATGACCTTGTGGTAGCGCAATTTGCCGATATCGAAAATGTCACCGATGGCCGTACCCATCGCGACAACGAGATTTTTTATCTGTTCGGACATGAGCATTTTGTCGAGACGCGCGCGTTCGATATTGAGTATCTTGCCGCGCAGCGGCAATACCGCCTGCGTGCGCCGATCGCGTCCCATTTTCGCGGTGCCGCCGGCCGAATCTCCTTCCACAATGAATATCTCTGCTTCATCGGCGCTTTTCGTCTGACAGTCGGCGAGTTTGCCCGGCAGTGTCATGCCGTCGAGCGCACCTTTGCGCAGAATAGAATCTTTGGCCGCCTTCGCTGCCTTGCGGGCTTTCATCGCGAGCGTGACTTTGCCGATGATGCTGCGCGCCTCTTCCGGATGCTCCTCGAGAAATGCATTGAACCCTTCTGAAAAGACAGTTTCGGTCGCGCTGCGCGCTTCGACGCTCCCGAGCTTTGCTTTCGTCTGACCTTCAAATTGGATCTCGCGCAATTTGACTGAGACGACCGCGGTCAATCCTTCGAGCACGTCGTCGCCGGTGAATGAATCGCTCTCCTTGCCACCACTGCTCTTTATCTGGTTGTTGAGCGTACGAGTGAGCGCCGCTTTGAATCCGGTGACGTGCATGCCGCCTTCGCTGTTGTAAATGTTGTTGGCAAATGCCGAGAGGCGCGCCGTGATGTCATCGACATACTGAAGCGCGACTTCCACCGTGACGCCGTCCTGCTCTTTTTCGATATAAAAAATATTTTTGTGGATGGGCTCAAGGTGGCGATTTTGGAATGCGACGAGACTGCGCAAGCCGCCTTCAAAATAGAACGTGGTCGATGGCGCATCGAGCCCAAGCTCACGGAGGTTGTAGACCTCACTGTCGTTTATTTTTCCTCCTGCCCTGAGCCCTGTCGAAGGGGCGTGACGAAGGTCAAGCATCGAGATCCGCAATCCGCGCACGAGATACGCCTGCTGGCGCATGTGGGATACGATGGTGTCAAAATCAAATTCGCGCTCGGGAAATATCGTGGCATCCGGCTCGAAGGTAATGATGGTGCCATGCAGATTGGATGAACCGATCTTTTTGGTCTTGCCGACCGGTTTGCCGCCGTTCTTATATTCTTGAACGAATTTTCCGCCGTCGCGATGCACTTCCGCCCGCACGTACGACGAAAGCGCATTGACGACCGAAACGCCGACACCATGCAGACCGCCGGATACCTTGTAGCCGCTGCCGCCGAATTTGCCGCCGGCATGCAGCTTGGTCATGACCGTTTCGAGCGTGGAAACTTTTGTCTTGGGATGGATCTCGACCGGAATACCGCGGCCGTTGTCGGCCACACGCACCAGATTGTCCGGCAAAAGCGCTATCTCAATATCATTGGCGAATCCGCCCATCGCTTCATCGCGCGAGTTGTCGAACACTTCCCACACAAGATGATGCAACCCCGAGAGGCTCGTGGTGCCGATGTACATGCCCGGACGGCGCCTCACCGCCTCCAAGCCCTCGAGCACGGTAATGTCGGCCGCTCCGTATGAGGAACCCCCCTTTGTGGGGGTAGGATTTTTGACAGATTTATGCTTCTTTTCAGCCATATTTTGATAGGTTAAGTGTAGCAAAAAAACACCGCCCTGACTAGGGGTAAAAGATAGAAAAGGTGGTGTAAAAAAGAGCGATGAAGAATGATTGATTTACGAAATCAATCATAACGACATCGTAAGTCGTTATCGGAATTATCGAACTTCCCAGCCCTTTTCTTTCACTGCGTCATTCACGTTTTCCATACGAGCATTCGCATCCTCATCGAACAGTGTCCGGTCAAATGATTGGAATAGGAGCCGGAACGCGTATGAAACTTTGTCGTTCTTTCTGAATTCATCAAATTTCTCGCTTCGGACCAGAAGTTCGCCCGAGTTCTCTCGTATAACCTTCAGAACGTCGTCCGCCTCTGTCCCGGCAGGTACCCACATGGCAATATCGCGAACGATGAATGGATATTTTGAAAATGTCTGATAATTCCCTGTTGACGATGTTGGCAAATGTTCATATGTATTGACGGCGATTGGTTCGAGCACCCTCTCGTTCGCCTTCTCTTTTTCGCCGATCGTAGCGAGCATTGTCACTTCTTTGCCACTCTTCCACACCGTGCCGATATCGAACAATTTCACTTCCTTGAGACCCAGCAGATCCTTGTTGCGGGCGTTTTTTAAAAGCGCATCTTCGAGCCCGGGAATCAAACTGGTGCGCAAGTACGGGCGTACGCCGTCGACTTTGTTGGTGACCACACGTTCGCCTTTGTCCGCAAACACGCTCGTGAAGACCTCTGAATATCCTTTTGATATCAAATCCTCCCGCTCATGTTCCGCCGCATAGAAATTTGGATTAACTTCTGGTTGCTTGGGAAATGGCGGAAGTTCGACAGCTGAAATTTTGTCATAGCCGACGATGCGACCAACTTCTTCGATGATGTCCTCGGGAATGAGAAGGTCGAGGCGCTCGAATGGCGGTGTGACGATGAATGCGTCGTCATTCTTCTCGAACGGGAGTCCAAGACGAGTGAATACGTCTATAATATCTGTTTCACCAAAATTCGTTCCAAGAACACGATTAACCTCTTTGATTGAAACCTCGATCCCATTTAGGACGCGGTGTGTCCTAAATGGATATTCATCAACAAAACCAACGATCTCCCCGCCTGCAACTTTTACAATGAGGCCAGCGACAGCGTGCATGCCGTATGCCGCTAATTCGGGTGAAATCACCTGTTCAAAGCGCACAGATGCATCGGTACGCAATTTGAGCGCTGCTGCTGTTTTTCGCACGGATACGCCATCAAAGTTGGCAGATTCGATGATGATATCGGTTGTATTCTCATTCACGCCGGCAGGTTTGCCGCCTTTGACTCCCGCAACGCCGATAGCAGCTCCGGAGTGCGCATCGGCAATAACCATCATTGAATCCGAGAGCCCATATTCTTTATCGTCGAGCGCGAGCATCTTTTCTCCGACCCGAGCCAGGCGAACTTGAATTGCATAACGTCCTCCTTTTTCCGTAAGTTGGCCGGCATCAAAGGCATGCAGCGGCTGGCCGATATTGAACATGACAAAATTCGTCGCATCGACGACATTGTTGATTGATTTCTGTCCAACAGCCTCAAGGTGCTTACGGAGCCATTCGGGGGATGGACCGACTTTGACCCCGCGGATCATTCCCGCGATATACCTCGAACATAATTTTGGTTCTTGTATAGAAATCGCTAGATTTGTCGCCACGGGAATGAGGTTTAACCTCATCCTTAATGGGTCATGTGCGAGCGGAATATTGAGGATAGCCGAGATTTCCTTTGCAATACCACGATGCGATAGGCAGTCGTGGCCGCGATTGGGAGTCACTTTCACATCAAAAACTTGATCCATGTGGGACTTCGTAAGTCCCACATTTTCAATGGATTCGACCTCGAACGCGTGAAATGTGAGTGCGTCGGCAAGCGCCGCCGCATCCGGCAACGGTTGTTCAAAAAATGTTTGGAGCCAGTCGCGAGAAATTTTCATATATCAGAATTGATTGATGAAGCGGAGATCGGCGGAATGCATGAGACGCACGTCGTCTATTCCCCACCGTAAGAGCGCGAGACGATCAAGGCCCATACCAAATGCAAAGCCCTGATATTTTTCGGGGTCGACGCCAGAATTCTTGAGGACACTCGGATGCACCATGCCCGCACCCATCATCTCTATCCATTTGTCGCGCAATTTTTCGGGCACATTCTCTCCCACTAATCGCATATCAACCTCGACCGATGGTTCGGTAAAAGGAAAAAAGCTCGGGCGAAACCGTATCTCAACATCTGCGCCCTTGAACAGTTGTTGAAAAAAATTCTCGAGCGTTCCTTTGAGGTGCGCGAGCGTCACATCTTCACCGACCGCGAGCCCTTCGATCTGAAAAAATTCCGCTTCGTGTGTAATGTCGGTCGCTTCATTGCGAAATACTTTACCCGGAACGATGACCCGATACGGCGGAAGATTTCCCTTTTTTATTTGCTCTTCCATGTAGCGGATCTGCACCGGAGAAGTATGCGTGCGCAACACCATTCCCGGCTCGTCTTTGATGAAAAAAGTATCCTGCATGTCGCGCGCAGGGTGGTCTTTGGGCACATTGAGCGCGTCGAAGTTATACCATTCGCTTTCGATCAGAGGACCTTCAGCGAGCGTGAATCCCATTTCATAGAAAATGCCGTTCGCCTCGCGGATGAGCGATGAGATGGGATGGGTATGTCCTCGCTGCATTTTGAAAGTATACCGCCTTCACCAGAGTTACAAAACGATAGTTTTATGGTACAAACAGCCTACATGGGCGATATCAGTATGAGCATCGGCATCGTGTATGCCCTTATTTTTCTTTGTCTCTATTTTGAGATTTTTTTGCTGGTCTCATTTCTTGAAAGAAAATTTGGAAGGAGAGGGGCGAAGGAACGCGCTGGCATTACTCATTTTCCACACGTGGCAATCATCGTACCGTGTTTCAACGAAGAAAAAACGATAGGAGCCACCATGCGTTCGCTGCTCGCTCTTGAATACCCCAGGGAGAAACTAGACATTATCGTCGTCGACGACGGTTCGACCGATCGAACATTCGAAATCGCAAGCCAGTACATAAACGAACGAGACACCGCGCATGGTATTGCGAATGTCCGAGCACAACAACGCACAGACGTCCCCACAAACCCAAAGTGCAGTGAGGACGTTGCCATTGATCTAAACGCCAGCGAGTTTCGCAATACCATGTGCGGCGTCTCGCGAGTGCGAATCTTTCATAAAGAGAACGGTGGCAAACATACCGCCATGAATCTGGGGCTCGAAAAAATAGACGCGGAACTGATCGGCTGTCTCGATGCCGATTCAATCGTCGAGAAATATGCATTGCAGGAAATGGTGTCGATATTCAAGAACCCGAAGGTCGCCGCTGTGACTCCCGGCATCCATGTGAAGAATCCGGAGACAATTCTCCAGCACATGCAAAACGTGGAGTACCGACTGAGTGTCTTCAACCGCTTTATTTTTGCGGCGCTCGGCTCCGTCTTCATCACACCGGGGCCGTTTTCCATATTCCGGACAAGCATCGTCCGTCGGCTCGGCGGCTGGCGCTATGCCCACTCCACCGAAGACATGGAAATGGCGCTCCGCATTCAGGCCGCGGGACTTCTCATTGCCAACGCGCCACGGGCAGTCGTACACACCTCGACGCCGCGCACGCTGCGAGCGCTCTACCGGCAACGCGTGCGCTGGACGTATGGTTGGATATGCAATGCCAAGGACTACCGCTATATGTTCGGCAATCGCGCGTTCGGCAATCTCGGCATCATTATTCTTCCATGGGCGATCTTTTCAATAGCGACGGGAATCTATTTTTTCTTCCGCGTCATGTGGTACGGCATTCTGTATGCACAGGGTGAATTGATGCGTATCCAGATAATGGGAGTGCATCCGCAACTCTCGTATGATCCTTTTTACATCAACACAAGCGCGCTCTTTATGCTGGTCGTCGCGAGCGTTGCAGTCATACTGGTACTCATCTGCATCGGGTCATTCATCGGAACGGGCTCAAAGAAGCCGCCGATGGCAACGCCGCTGTTCCTCTTTTTCTATAGTTTTCTCGCCCCTGTGTGGCTTCTCGCCGCAGTCTTCCGTGCAATGTTCAAAACAGGCGTCCAGTGGCGATAATTACAAATGAGAGTATAGTCGCGATTTATGGACCCCGTAGTCAATACCCGCACCGCTCGTTGGAGCACCTATGTCGTCGCTTTCGGAATAACAGCGCTCATTTTCGCCACCGCGCTCTACGCGAGCAACTATTTCAATAATCAGCGCATCGCCGACATCCGCACGACACAAGACAATATCTCGACCGACATCCTCTCGATCGAGACGCAGTTCGACCTGCTCCAGCAGCACTCGTGCGCCGATGTCGCCGAAAACACGATACTCCCGAGCGAATTGCAAACACTCGCCAACCAGCTCTCATATATGGAAGGTCACGGGCAGACAAATCCCGAAGAAGTGATACGGTTGAAGCGCCTCTATTCGCTGCTCGAAATAAAGGACTACCTCCTGATGAAACAGCTCGCGACGCGCTGCGGACTGAAGCCGGTCTTCATTCTCTATTTTTATTCCAACGAAGGTGACTGCACCGACTGCCAAAAACAGGGGTATGTCCTGACGTCGCTTGCGCAGACGTATCCGCAACTTCGCATTTATTCGTTCGATTACAACCTCGATGTCTCGGCGCTGAAGACGCTGATATCCATCGACAATGTGAAAGACAAGTTTCCTGCGCTGTACATTAATGATAAGGCCTACTACGGATTTCAGAGCGTCGCCGACGTGACGAAGATACTGCCGCAGCTCGCAACCCTCAAAAAAACGGCGACCTCGACCTCGGCACAAAAGTAAAACGGCGGGGATGAGACCCGCCGTCTGGGAAAAATACCGGTCACGCTCTGACGTAGCCGGCAAAAGGTGTTATGGATACGATGAAGACCTTCACCAATCTGTCGATGCCCAGTTGAGCCCGGAGCCGGCGTTCGGCAAGCTCCCTCGACGGATGTCCCATCTTCGACCGAAAGCGAATTGACGATATTTTCACGCGGCTTTCAGAGCCTATTAGACCCTGATACCGCGTGGTATATCGCACATCGTGCGTCGGCACAATGTCCCTAGCCGTACTTAGGATGATTACCGGTCGTATTGTCATGACGTCCTCCTGTCTTTTTTGCTGGATGTACAATGCCACAATATCTTGAATAATGCAAGTTTTGGAGCCGCCTCCCGGACTCGAACCGGGGACCTTCGCTTTACAAAAGCGTTGCTCTACCAACTGAGCTAAGGCGGCGCTTCACTATTCTGCCTTCATTATGCACTTCATTCAAGCGCGAAGCAGTAAGACTTTCAGAACCTCGCGCGTGACACGTTCATACGTTCAATGCATGAAGTAGTGGTGGTGCACGTTCTAGCCTGTACTTCCATCGCGTTCGGAAAGTTTTACTGCTTCGCGCTTGTTCCCCACTTCTGCTGCCGTGCGTTTCCTCCGACTTTTCGGTTTTGACGATGTGGGCACACTGGAAATAACTGCCGCACTCGGCACTGTAGAGACGGTCGAGAGATCGAGCGGCCGCGGTGCCTCGGCGCTTGTCATGGCGCCATTTGTATTGATGGCGCTTCGGAACGGATGTTCCCCCACCTGCCTCAGAAAATCCGATCTCGTCTCGCGGCGCTCGAAGTGGTGTTTGTGGGAGAGCATATCAGCAAGCTGATGTGCCTTTCGTTCGCCGAATTGGAGGAGTGCAGCCGATTGTAGTGCGAACTCGCGCACCGCAAGGCGCACGATGAGCACGGCGATCGGCACCGATTTTGCCGCTTCAGACCTGCTTCGCGCCAGAAGCTGCTTAAGATTGAGTGCGTATCCGTCCGCCATTTCTTTGAAGGTCGACGTCCGCACGCGCTCGCGACGCAATTCCAAATACTTCATATAGAACAGAGAGGTGATCCCTATCATGGATGCAAAAAATATGGCTGCTGCAAAAAGCATATTATTTTTTTATCGCACCGAAAGGCGCTCGAAACGCACAACCTCGATCTTCTCACCAAATTTCTGCACCGCCTGCTCGATGAGTTGCCGCACCGTGATGCTCGAATCCTTTACGAACGGCTGCTCGAGGAGCACGCGCTCAGCCAAATAGCTTTCGAGTTTGCCCATGAGCGCCCTCTCGCGTGCGGGACCGGCGATCTTCTCCACTTCTTTTTCAAAGACTTCGCGCGCCGCCTTGATGTCGCTGTCGTGCACATCCTCGCGGGAGCGGAACTGCGGCTTCATCGCAGCCACGTGCATCGCAATGTCGTAGGCTAATTTCGCAAAGCCTTCATTTTTTGATACGAAATCCGTCTCGGTCATGAGGACGACGGCGCCGACGACGGAGCCGCCTGCGTGCGTGTATGCCGCGACAACGCCCGCGCCGAGCGTACGGTCAGCCTTTTTGCCCGCTATGGAGGAGCTTAATTTGCGCAATATCACCTTGGCTTTTTCCATATCGCCCTCCGCTTCCTCGAGTGCTTTTTTGCACTGCATTATCGAAACACCGGTCTCCTCGCGAAGTGCTTTTATCTGTTCAGTTCCAATAACAACCATGCACGTACTATACCAAAGATTTTATCGGCGCGCAGTTTTTATATCTGATTTTACGATTGCCGGCACTTTCTCCCCCTCGGTCGTAGGCCTATGGGTGAGACCTGCCGCATAACTTTCTGCGATTGCTTCAGCAACAAAACGAATACTGCGCACCGATGTGTCGTTGCCGGGGATCGGATATTGTACGAGTGAAAAATCGCAGTCGGAGCTCGAGAGGCCGATGACCGGTATCTTAAGCTGGTTGGCTTCTTTGACCGCCGTATCTTCATGACGCGAATCAACGACAAAAAGCGCGCCGGGGAGTTCGGTCATTTTGACCAACCCACCGAAACGGGCGAGAAGTTTTTCTATTTCACGATCGATCATGAGACGTTCGCGCTTCGTGTATTTTTCAAGCGCCCCGCTTTCACGCTCGCTCATGAATTTTTCAAGCCGATCGATACGCTTGCGGATGTTTTTGAAATTCGTCAGGGAACCGCCGATCCAGCGGCCTGCGACGTACGGTGCCCCCACCGATTCGGCTGCCGACTTCACGATTGAGATAGCCTCATTCTTACCGCCAACGAAAAGTACCCGCTTGCCGCTCCCCGCTATGGCACCCGCGAGCGCTTTTGCAGACTCCAAACGCTTGATCGTCTCTTCCAGATCGAAAATATCGGTGCGATCCTTGGTGCTGAAAATATAGGGGGTAGCGGTGGGGTGCCTTCGCGCGCGCGACAGAGCAAAATGCGCCCCGGCATCATAGAGTGTCTGCATATCGACTGTTGCGTTCATGTCCGCAGATACTAGCAAAATGAAGTGCTCTCCGCAATGACCAAGCCTTTGATTGACAATGTATACGTCACGCCTATGATGGCCCGAGTGAACCCTCACAATCATTCTAAACAATGGAGGACAAAGTGAACAACAAAGCGAAAACCGAGACATGGGTAGAGCCCCATCGTTATCTCGAGAGCAACGAGAGACCGGAAGTTCAAGAATGGCTGAGGGGTCAGGCTGAAAAGACAGAGGCATACTTCCAGCGCATTCCTGTTCGCGATCAGCTACGCAAAGAACTCACTGAACTGTTCGCGCACGATGATTATGGTACTCCGTACGGCCGGTGTGGTCGGTACTTCTTCTTCAAACGAGACGCGCATCAAGATATGAACGTGCTGTACGTCCAAGAAGGACTGAGTGGCACACCTCGTGTGCTCATCGACCAAAATACCCTCTCCGGGGATAAAACGACTACACTCTCCAGTTGGTCACCATCGCGTGATGGAAAATTCATGGTCTACGGCCTTTCGAAAGCCGGAAATGACCGGGAAGAACTCCGTGTGATGCATGTCGCGACTGGTAATGACCTCGCCGATCTACCAATTCCGGCTGAAGGATATCCGTCCTTCAATACGTGGAATGCCGACGGTAGCGGATTTTGGTACACCAAGCACGACCCACGAGCTCCACTGTCAGAACCAAAGCTTCATCAGAGGGTCTACTATCACCTTCTGGGTTCGGACCCTTTTGGAGATGAGATAGTCTTCGGTGATGACTTGAAGAAGGAAGACATTCCGTCTGTCGGTCTTTCTGAAGACGGTCATTTTCTCAAAGCGACGGTATGGTGCCAAGTGAACGGTCTGCACTGTACAAAATTGTTCATCAAGGACATGCGAAAGGTCGGAGGGAACTTCATTTTGGTCCTGAAAAAGCAGCCCGGGTCCGAGTTTTCGACGATGACTCATCGCGGCCAGCTCTATATTCGCACGAATTACAACGCACCGCGTTGGCGCATCGAAGTCCTTGACATCAACGAGGCGCTACAAGGCCGGATACACCCGACCGTACTCATTCCGGAAAGTGATGCACTCGTGGAAGAATATGATGTGGTGGGCAACCACCTATTTGTATCCTTTCTCCACAATGTACACACGGTCATCAAACAGTATGACTTGAATGGGACGGTCGTCCGCGAGCTCCAACTGCCGGGATTAGGAACGGCGGGTGGATTCTCGTCAGAAGCAGAGGGCAACGAGCTCTTCTACTCCTTCAGTTCGTTCGTGGTACCACCGAGTATTTATCGCCTTGATCTTACGACAGGCAGCAGTGCTCTCTTCAAAAAAATGGACGCCGGATTCGACGTACGAAAAATCAAGACCACGCAAGTGTGGTACCGGTCGAAAGACGGCACGACAATCCCGATGTTCCTCATCTACAAGAAGGGCCTCGCGCAGAATGGCAATAATCCCACACTGCTCTATGGGTATGGCGGATTCGACATCAGTCTCACACCGAATTTCACATCAAGCATCGTCCCGTTCATTGAGCGCGATGGTATCTACGCTATCGCAAACATCCGTGGTGGCGGTGAATATGGAAAAGAGTGGCACGAAGCCGGAATGAAGACAAACAAACAGAATTCCTTTGACGATTTTGCAGCGGCAGCACGATGGTTGATACAGGCAGGTTATACGCGAAAAGAGCGTCTCGCTATCCTCGGCGGTAGCAACGGCGGTCTGCTCACAATGACGACCATCACGCAAAATCACGATCTGGTCAAAGCTGCTATCGCCCAAGTTCCCGTGACGGACATGCTTCGTTATCATCTCTTTGATGGCGGAGTGCACTGGATTCCGGATTACGGAAATCCGGATGAACCAGAGATGCGAAAATACTTGTTCGGCTACAGTCCGTATCACAATGTGCGTGATGGCGAGAAATACCCTGCGGTATTGATTATCACCTCGGACAACGATGACCGAGTCCACCCGATGCACTCGTATAAGATGGCCGCGCGACTTCAGGAAGCAAACACGTCATCAAACCCCATCCTTTTGCGCGTTGAGTTGAAAGCCGGGCATGGCGGAGCAAGTGCTATATCGAAGTACGTCGAACAAGCCAGCGATATGTGGAGCTTTGTGTTCGATCAACTCGGTATGATCAAATAACCAACTGCCGGAAAATGCGCGGGCGCATTTTCCGGCCTTCTATTTTTTGACAACATCGCCCTCTCTTGTATACGTACTTATTATATCCGACCGATTAAGTTAAGTACGGTTTTCAGGAGGTGTTTATTCGATACCCTGCTCAGCCTTATCGAGTGCCTCGATGATAGAAGTCAGATCCCCCGCCATTATTTTTGTAATGTTAGACCACGATTCTTTGATGCGATGGTCCGTCACGCGGTCTTGCGGAAAATTGTAGGTGCGTATCTTTTCACTGCGATCACCGGTCCCGACCTGCAGTTTGCGGTCCGCGGAACGTTCTTTCGCTTCGCGTTCATCCTGCGCCTGCTGCAATCGACTAATGAGAAGCGTCATCGCCTTTTCTTTATTTTGCACTTGCGAGCGCTCCGACGTGCACCGCACATCAAGGCCGGTCGGCTTATGAATGATGCGCACCGCTGTTTCAACTTTATTGACATTTTGTCCGCCCGCACCGCCGGAGCGTGACGTTTCTATCTCGATATCCGCCGGATTTATAACGATCTTCGTCCGTTTATATATCGGCAAAATAACGACCGATGCAGTCGATGTGTGGATGCGACCGGCCTTTTCGGTGGCGGGTACGCGCTGTACGCGGTGCACGCCGGTCTCAAATCGAAGCGTGCGATAACAATCTATCCCCTTTATCTCGAATTGCGCCTCTTTGATGCCGCCCAATCCGGCCCGCGACTCATCGAGCTTTTTCGTGCTCCAGCCGCGCGCCTCGGCAAACCGCAGATACATATTCGCAAGCTCCTCCGCAAAGAGCGACGCCTCCTCTCCGCCCACGCCCGCGCGCACTTCAAGCACCACTTCATTGGGCCATTCGCGTTCGCCGGGAGCGCCGACGATTTTTTCCATCTGTGCCATGAGTGCGTCTTTCTGTTGTTCGATCTCCTGCTGCTCTTTTTCCGCAAGTTCTTTCATTGAAGGATCTATCTCTACCAATTCCTGTGAATCCTTTTCGGCCTGCGACAAACGCCTCCATTCTTGCACGAGATACGAGACACGGTGGTCATCCGCATATTCTTCAGGATTGATATGTCCAACATCAGCCATATAGAAATAGTACCGCGAATACGGCAAGGAGGTGACTCCTCATGCAATGAGGTGTCACCTCGTCGCATTTAACGTTTCGACTTTTTTGCAGCTTTCGGCTTGGCCGCGGCTGCGCGCTTCTTGAATTTGTCGACGCGGCCCGCAGTGTCAATGACCTTCGATTGTCCCGTGTAGAAAGGATGCGATGCGCTCGAAATTTCTATCTGGAATACCGGGTATACCTTGCCATCGTCCCATTTGTCGGTCTTTTCGGTCGCGACGGTCGAACCAATCAAAAAGCGCTTGCCTGCCGTGACATCTTCAAAAATAACCTCCCGATATTCCTTTGGATGAACGTCCTTTTTCATGTCGTCGAACTGTAGCACAATTGAGCCAAGATAGGGACTTGACACTTTGTAAAATAGGTGCTATCTTAACAAAAGACAAGTTGCCTGCCTTGCCTGCCTGCTGCACACACGACCGCATCTCAGGGGAGTGCACGATCATGAATCTGCTATTCGGCCTAATGCTCATCATCAGTGGTTCCTTCGCGGGATCCATGTTGGATGACTGGCTCGGCGTCGATTTCCATGATAGGAGAACGGCCCTCATCCACAAATTATTCTACATGGTCTGGGGGGCAGCGATCTTCACCGTGGGCAGTCATATCATGTAGGTTGGCTGTTGACACATACCGGATCGCCCTCCAACCCCAACTCGACCCCGAACGTAAATCGGGGTCGTTTTCTTTTTCCAAAGATATGACTCTTGCATACGCGGCCACGTATGTTAACGTCATAGTATTCATGAACCAAGTACGTGGCAGACGACATCGTTGTCTTGGCTCGATAGAACAAGATGTTTTGGAAGAATTAACTTTTGGTGACCTGTTGTATGCCACTCTCCTCTCGGCGCGATCGACTCGACAGTTCTACAAACTTGCGCATGAGCGTGCCACACATCGATATCGTCGCAGGCTTGCCATCGAGCGTCTTTCAAACCTCAACTACATCCATACATACGGAGGACGGCTCTCAATCACCGCGAGAGGTCGCGCTATCCTCGGTAGCACTATCGGTAAAACTCGCAAACTGCTTGAGACGCAACCATGGGATCATAGGTGGCGTATTGTTGTGTTTGATATTCCGGAAAAATATGCCTCGCTTCGAGATAGGGTTCGAAAGATTCTCAAAAAATCGGGCTTCGTAAAGTTGCAGCAGAGCGTCTGGATCTTTCCGCATGATTGTGAGGAACTTATCCAACTCATCAAAGAAGAATCGCGCCTGTCGAAATATATCCTCTACGGCGTACTGGAGCGCATTGAGAACGAACGAGCGTTAAAAAAGTCATTTCGCATATAGCGACACTGTTCAAGAAAGATATGACGCCCTGTGACGTGGCCGCGTTTATTGGCGTCATAGATGTGAGGATGCTTGCGCTTTTTTGGGACTCACCCGCCGAGGACGTCGATCTGCTGCTGGAATTGATCGGCAAGCTCCATCACATCGTCGCCATAAAATGAGTACGCGGATTTGGTGGCGTTTTTCCAACCGGCGAGATATCGCAGGGCTGCGAGACGTTCGGTGGCGCGCGTCTGCTGATCGGCGCCGTTGTCCATCATGAGTATGGAGGCTGCGAACGTGGCCGTGCGCGGATCCCACGGGTTTGGGGGGGTTTGTCCGGTAGAGGCCGCAATGCGTTCTTTGTAGAGCTGCCATGTAGACGGGATGAATTGTGCCGGCCCCATCGCGCCCCCCCACCCGTACCATGGCTTTTTTGAGACCGGCTGCGTATCCGGATTGATACCCAACTCCGCCGTGATCTGCTGAAACACCGGCTGATCGCGCGTTGGGTTCATGTCGACACGCCACGAACCGCTCCCGACGTTCTGTCCCAAATTACTCTCTTCGGAAAGAATGCCGAGAATAAGCGCGGGCCGCACGCCTGTTTTTAGCGACGCCTCTTTTGCATACGAATAGAGAGCACCGAACGTGATCGATTTTTCCGTGTCGCGCAATGCGAAGAGTGCCGACTCTATCTGCGCTGCTGTCTGCTGCTTGGAAGCGATGACCTGCTGATAGACCGACTCCTGACCGCGCGCAGCGGTTACGAGATCTTGCTTTTGTCGTTGAGCGGTCTTTAGTGAGTTTTGCTGCAATACCTGCAACTGCAGCAAGTCTTGCGCCTCTTGCTGCTGTTCCTCGAGCGCCGCTTGGCGTGCGGCGAGATCGGCGCGCTGCGCGGCCATTTCGGCAAATGATTTTCCGAGTGCTTTTTGTATTGCCTGAAAATTATCTATCTCCTCGAAGACGTCCGAAAGCGAGCCTCCGAGCGCGAGCGTCGCGAATGTCATATCGTCGATCTGTCGCGTCTCGCGCAATATCTGTGCGAGCGATTCCTCGCCGTCCGCCACTTTATAATCAAGGTTGCGGATACCCTGCTGTTTTTGCGCGATATCGTCTTTCAGTTTTTCGATGATGAGATTACGCTGCTTGATACCGAGCTGGGCGGCTTGTATTTTTGAATCAAAAATAGCGACATCGCGCTCAAGCGATGTACGCTGCGTCTGCAGTTGTGAAAGATTGGCCTGATTATCCTTGATCTCGCTTTGTATCTGCGCAAGCTGCGTCTCGAGCGTCGCACGCTCCGCAGGTGACACTTCTGCCAATGCAAAAAATGGGACAGCGAGCGCTGTACATGCAGCTATACAAAAAAACCGCGCGTGAGTGAGGCGCATAAACGTATCATCTAGTATATCAAACGAGCGAAGGCGAGTGCAGCGAAGTGGTCGTAGACCGTGCCCAGCGCCAGCGACCAATTTTTCTTAGGGCTTGTCCCTTAGAAACAATGGAAGTGCCCTTGTGGTGTAGGCGGCGGGTGCAAGAGATTTGAGATTACTCTTTTTTCTCTTTTCCGGCGGGGGCGGATTTCTCCGCTTTCTTCTCTTCTCCCGCGGCTTCGGCGCCCGCTTCCGCCGGCTTCTCCGTCAAAATGATGGTTTCGGGTGCCGGTGTGATCTCCGCGGCTTCCTCTTTGAATTCAGTGACCGAGGCGACGATCTCATCCGCCGGCGTTATCAGTGTCGCACTCGCCGGCAGCTCGATATCGCCGACCAAAATCCGATCGCCGACATTCGCAAGCGCAGCGAGATCAACCATAAGATGGTGCGGCAATTCCGCGGGCGCGACTTCTATCTCGATCTCGTGGAGCGCCTTCACGACGACATGTCCGGCTTTTTCGGCCGGGGCGATACCTTCCCATTCGAGCGGAACGTCAATCTTCACTTTTTTACCCTTTTCGAGTACATAAAAATCAGCATGCAAAACCTTGCCGGTGACAGGATGGAATTGTACATCGTGTATCAGTGTGTCCTTCGGCTCGCCGATGCCGCCGAGCTTGACGATGGTCGTCTCCCCCGCTTCCTTCCATACACGCTCGAGAAGACGCGCCTCGATCGCTATCGGAGTGGCTGCCTCCTTGGGGCCATAAAAAATAGCCGGAACGACACCACGCTCTCGGAGTGTGGCGGTAGATTCTTTCGCGTCGCGCGAACGTACTTCCAATTCGATCATGGGCAGAGTATACGGATTTCCCTTGATTTTGCAACACACGATGCGAGTCGGCCATACAGCGTGATACACTATTTCCATGAAATACGACTTCGTTTCTTTTGGTGATGTGACTACGGACTGTTTTATCAAGCTGAAAGATGCGCGCGTACATTGCAATATCAATCACGAAGATTGCGAACTCTGCGTCAAATTCGGACAAAAAATTCCCTTCGAATCGGCCACGATCGTACGCGCCGTCGGCAACGGCACGAACGCCGCCGTGGCTGCCGCACGCATCGGACTTATCAGCGCCGCTGCTACTGAAATGGGCGATGATGAAAATGGCCGCGAATGCCTGAAGACCTTGCAGAATTTTGGGGTTCATACGGAGTTGATCGGTATCCACGCAGGTCAGCCGACCAATTATCACTACGTGCTCATGTACGAAGCCGAGCGCACGATCCTCATCAAACACGAGAAGTACGAGCGCACAATCCCGCAATTCGAGGAACCGCCTACGTGGTTCTACCTCACGTCACTCGCCGACGGCACCGAAGATTTTCAACACTGGATCGCGAAATATGCAAAAGACAACAGCGTGAAGCTGTGTTTCCAGCCGGGCACGTTCCAAATCAAAATGGGCAAAGACGCGCTCGCCGACGTGTATGCCGCCACCGAAATATTCTTCTGCAACAAAGAAGAGGCGCAAATGATACTCGGCACGCCCAAGGAACACGATATTAAAAATCTTCTGAACGGGATCCGGGCACTAGGGCCAAGACTAGCCGTCATCACTGACGGACGCAACGGTTCGTCTATCATGACGAACGAGGGTGCGTGGTCCATGCCAATGTATCCCGATCCGGCACCCCCGGTCTCGCGTACCGGAGCGGGCGATGCGAGCGCTTCGACGACCGTCGCTTACCTCTTCCTCGGACTGCCGCCGCATGAAGCTCTGATGCGTGGACTCGTCAACGCTGCATCGGTAGTGCAAAAAATCGGTGCGCAAACGGGGCTCCTGACAAAAGAGGAGATCGAGGCGTGGTACGAAAAACGCCCGCCCGAGTTCAAAGCGACAGCGATCTAGGGCGTTTCTCAGTTTTTTCGATGGAAGTGTTTCTCACACTTCTTTTCTGTCGATCACTTTTTTGATGGCTGCCACTATGTGCGAGACGCCCATGCTGAAGTACTCAATAAGTTCGACGGGGGTGCCTGATTGACCGAATTGATCCTGTACACCGATAAATTCGATCGGTACGGGACATTCTTTGGCGAGTAATTCTGTCGTCGCGCCACCGAGTCCGCCCGCGATCTGATGTTCCTCGACGGTGACGACAGCGCCGGCTGCGCGCGCAAGCGAGACAATCGTTTCGCGGTCGAGTGGTTTGATGGTGTGCACGTTTGCCACAACAACCTGTATGTTTTCTCTTTCGAGCTCGCGCGCGGCGAGGAGCGAATTATAGAGAAGTGGCCCCGTCGCAAACACCACGACGTCCGTCGAGGCAAGGCCTCGTCCGTCGAGGCCTTGCCTCGACGACGACTCCCAGACAGTATTGATTTTACCGACTTCAAATGGTGTTTCAGCAGTTGTCATGACCGGCGTTTTCTCGCGGCCAAATCGCATGTAGACGGGCTTCCCCGCTTTCGCGGCCGCGATCGTCGCTTTGCGTGCTTCTTCCGCGTCGCACGGCGAGATCACGATCATATTGGGCATCGCACGCATGAGCGCCACGTCTTCGAGCATCTGGTGCGTCGCACCATCGGGTCCCACTGATACGCCGGCATGCATGCCGCAGACAATAACCGGCACATTATTGAGTGCGATAGTAGTGCGAATCTGCTCCCAGTTGCGCCCTGGCGAAAATGCCGCGTATGAGGTAATGAACGGTATCTTGCCATAATTGGCCATACCGGCCGCGACCGTCGCCATATTTTGCTCTGCCACACCCATCTCGATATATCGCTCGGGAAATTCTTTTTGGAACCACTCCGCGCGCGTGGATTCTTTGAGGTCGGCGGACAGCACAACGACGCGCGGATCAGCCTTTCCTGCTTCCACCGCACCCTTACCAAAACCATCACGCGTAGGAACAAGATCGGGTTTCTCAAAAATATTCGCGGCAAGTTTTGCGTCAGGATTAATCATATTATTTATTGATGCTCACTCGTGATCTTGCCGCCGAGGGTGCGGAGTTCGCTGAGGAATTGTACCGCCTCGTCTTTGCTCGGCGGCTTGCCGTGCCAGCGGAAATCGCGCTCGATCTCGCGCACGCCCTTACCGGGGATGGTATGTGCAATAATGACGGTCGGTTTCTCAAAAATCGCTTTCGCCTCTTCGCACGCCGCAATAAATTGCGGAATGTTGTGGCCGTCTACTTCCAAGACGTGCCAGCCGAACGCGCGGTATTTATCGGCAAGCGGTTCGAGCGGCATCACGTCTTCGGTGTTGCCATCTATCTGAATATTATTGCGGTCAATTATGGCAGTAAGGTTGCTCAAGTGTTTGGCACCGGCGAACATTGCCGCTTCCCACAAATTCCCTTCCTGATGTTCGCCATCCGACATCGCGCAGTACACACGGAAATCGGCCGCCTGTGGTGAGTTTGTCGAACCATCCATTCGTGCCGCATACGCGTAGCCCGATGCCTGCGAAAGGCCGCTCCCGAGTGGTCCCGAGGTGGTCTCGACGCCGGGCAAGCGCTCGCGCTCGGGGTGCCCTTGCAACCGCGAGCCGAATTTGCGCAGCATGAGGCATTCCTCAACGGGAAAATATCCCGCATGCGCCATCGTGGCGTAGCGCACCGGCGTGATGTGACCATTGGAGAGAAAAAGCCGGTCGCGCTCGGCCCAATCCGGATGTTTCGGATCGTGCTTCAAGACGCGAAAATAGAGCGCCGTAAAAATATCCGCCATACCCAAGGGGCCCGCGGTGTGTCCCGAGCCGGCGGCGAGCAGCATTTCAATAACGGTCTGCCGAATGGCGTTGGCCTTCAGGGATAATTCGTGCACTTCGGCGTCGGTGAGTGGTTCCATCTCCTCTATTGTAACGCATGCACGCGCCCAAAAAATCATCAGATACTAGGCGCGGGGAAAGCGGATTCGGAGTCGTACATGGGTACGATGACGAACACGCTGGGGCCCCGCAACAACGTAGATGATGGTTTTTGGACGCGCGCTAAAAGTCCCGCCCACCCGGCGAATAAAATCCAAACGCCCATGAACGCTGTGGATCGGCGAGATTGGGGTATGACGCAATAACCTTGGCAACATTTTCAGCGTTGTTCCAAATGAGCTTGAAATCTTTGCCGTTCGAATAATACATGTAGTTGCCGTCGCATGCGTCGGAATTGTTGGGAGAGCGCGGTAGTGCGAGAATGTAGTTGGGTACAAGCCCCGCTATCCAATCCGGCGACGAATCGCCCCAGCATGTATAGAGGCCGTCCCAGTTGCCGCCGCTATCCGGATACTTGTTATTGTCGTTGTAGTAAATCTCAAGCGCCTTATCCAGCTTCCGGAGATGGGCTATCGCACGCGCAGCGTGCGCGCTTTTTATCTCGGTATTCACCGATGTGAAGATAATGGATGCTAGAAGTCCGATGATGGATATCACCGTCAATAGTTCAATAAGCGTAAATCCCTTACCACTTCTTTCACGGGGAAAGAAGTGGTAAGGGATAAACCCTATTTTTCTCGTGTGACGCATATTATTGAATCTTCAACGTGCTGTTCGCCCTATCGCCCATCGTGGTGCGCATTGAGGCATCCATTTGCGCGCGTGTCGGAGTTTCCGCAGTAGATTTCGCGACCCAATTCCACACAAGGAACATGCAGGTGTATGAGGCGACCATGATGGCGATCAAAATAAATACTGCCGCCGACCTCGATGGTGCGATTCCCACGCGCACCAGCCACCCCGTCATATCAAAACCGCTGCGGTGCTCTCTGTCTACCATCGGAACTTTTGGCCGCTCTACGGGTTCGTTGGAAAAAGAACTGATGCGTCTTGCACGGTCGATCTCTGTCATCGGATAATTATATAACGGCTTTTGCGGCACTCGCGATACGCGCGTATGCAACAGCCGGGTCCGGATCTTTCATGATCGCCGATCCGACGGCAAACCGTGAGGCGCCCGCACGAACAATGTCGGGAATATTGACTTCCGATTCCCCGCCGTCCACGCTGAGGATAATATTCGGATGCTTGGCATGAAGCTCCCGAACACGCTCGATTCCTCTCGGGTCATAGGGTATGCCTTGCGTGCCGATCGTTGCAATAGTCATTATGTGAATAAAATCACACGCACCCATGACGGGATCCAAGACATTGAGCGGTGTATCAAGTAAAATCGCTAGTCCTACTTCTAAGGCCCCGCTTTTTCGCCACGCCTCAATTACTTTCTCTGCCTCGCGGGAACTATTGAATGATTCGATGTGACCGAAGACGGACGCGGCCCCCGCGCGCGAAAATGCTATTCCAATATCCCGCGGCTCTTTGACCATGAGGTGCACGTGGACGTCCATGCCAGCGAACGGCTGCAACGTAACGTCCGAAAAATTCCCCGCCGCAGTATACGGCCACGTCATCGCGGGCGTAAAAATGCCGTCGTCGATGTCGAGGTGGATGGTGTGCGAGAACGCGCGTATCTTCTGAACACTCATCGCAAGCTCGCGCGGATTGGTCGGCACGCACGTAGGGATTATTTCGACTGTCCGAATATCAGCCATGATTTGTAAGCCTGAAAGCTTTCTGGCTCCTCGGCTCAAAAATGAAAATTTTAATTTTCATTTTATTCGCTCTACGTCGCCAGTTAGTTCATCTATTTGTTTAATGCGACGCGTATGCCGCTCTTCGCCGCCAAAGGCGGCGGAAAGCCATTTTTGCACGGCGTCTTTCGCCTCGTCCTCATTTAGAAATCGTGCGCCGAGCGCGAGAACATTGGCGTTGTTGTGCGCGCGCGAGGATGTAAGAACGTCGATGGTGTGACCTGATATATCCCTTTGTAATCGCACCGGAGCGCTTTGCCCGTCCGTAGCCTTGCTGTACCCATTGAAGCCTTGGCGTAGTTGGGGCGAAGGAGGGCCGTAGAAAACAGCGGCGCGGACGCCTTGCAGACGATTGGCGACCATCGCTTCTCCCTCCCCCGAACCGCCGAGAATGATGGCTCGGCTGATGATGCCGTTCCTGATATCCTGCGCGACTTTTTTCGCAGCGCGAATAACGATGGGGGGATAATCGTCGTTGGTATCGAGCGCAGAGACGCCGCAATCCTCCACTTCGTATCCGAGCGTGCGCACAAACTCAACAAGAATATTTTTTAGTTCAAATCCTGCGTGATCGGCGGCGAAATATATCTTCATACAATCGGATGTTATGACCTCGTGGGTCCCATGGACCTACGAGGTCCGCGACTCACGTTCATAATCGTTTTGCCACTTCAGAGACATGTTCCACCAGTGTGTGGCAATACCCCATCTCATTGTCATACCACGCGAGCACCTTCACGAGCATGCCGTCTACCACACGTGTCATCGCGAGGTCGGCTATCGCGCCGTAGGGAAGTCCTAAAATATCGCTAGAAACAAGGGGTTCTTCGGTAATAGCAAACACGCGCTTCCAGCGATCGCTCGCCGCCGCAGCACGCAGCGCGTCGTTCACTTCAAGGGCCGATGTCGCGCGCTTTGGTACAAAGGTGACATCGACAATAGAACCGGCGGCGACCGGTACGCGCACGGCGATGCCGTCGAATTTTCCTGCGAGTCCAGTGTAGGCCAATGTCGTCGCTTTTGCGGCGCCGGTCGATGATGGTGAAAGATTGGCGGCGCCGGCGCGGCCGCGGCGAAAATCATCGGGAGCAACGCCGTCGACGAGCGATTGCGATGCGGTGTATGCGTGCGTCGTATTCAGGAGCGCGCGCTCAATCCCTATTGCCTCATCCAAAATGCCGATTATCGGACTCGCCGCATTCGTCGTGCACGATGCGTTGGAGCTGATATCGCACGTGCCGAATTGATCTTCGTTGGCGCCGATGAGAATTGTCTTGGCTCCTTCGCCTTTGACGGGAGCGGTGATGACTACCTTTTTCGCGCCGGCACTGATGTGCGCGTGTGCTTTTTGGGGGTCGGTAAAAAAGCCGGTGGATTCAACGACAATATCCACCTTCATGTCTTCCCACGGCAACTCCGCGGGATCTTTTTTCTGCGTCAGATAGATACGCTTGCCGTCGACGACGAGCGCGCCCGTCTCGGCCGCGACCGGGAATTTCGCCGGTCCGTACACGCTGTCGTATTTTAATAAATAGGCGAGATTTTCTCCCGGCGCAAGGTCATTGATAGCAACGACACTCATCTCCCCTTTTTCTCCCTCCGCCAGCTGGTGGATTCTCCTTTCCAAGAGGGCGCGCATAAACCCCCGCCCAATTCTGCCAAACCCATTTATTGCTATTCGTGCCATGCATAGATTTTAGCATCTGAAACCTCTTTTATTACTGTGTACAACGATACATGTTCGACCTACGAGGTCGAACATGTATACTATGCCCCATGGAGCTCTATCATCTTTTAAATCGAGGTGTGGATAAGAGGCAAATTTTCCTTGATGATCAAGATCGAGCTCGATTCGTTCACAATCTCTATGAATTCAACGACGGCGTTTCAGCGACAAATACTCTGCGAGGATTGCCGACCGATTCGCCGGAAGCGATACTGTTCGACCTCGTAGGTCGAACATCGGAACGGGAACAAATCGTCGACATACATGGCTGGTGCATGATGGGCAACCACTATCACCTGCTCGTCTCCGAGATTGTTGACAATGGCATTACGAAATTTTTGATGAAACTCAATGTCGGCTACGCGAAATATTTTAATGAGCGGTACAAACGAGTTGGAACCCTTTTCCAGGGCCGGACGAAAAGGATACTCATCGACAACGACGCGCACTTTTTGCATATCCTGCATTACATCCATTTGAATCCGCTCGATTTCTTGAAAGGGTCCGAATCGTGGCGCGACTTGGAGATTAAGAACGCAACAGTTGCGATGCAATATCTCGATCAATATCGCTGGAGCAGTTATCTCGACTACTGCGGCAAGAAGAATTTTCCGTCGGTTATTACAAAAGAATTATTCGGGGATGTTTTTCGAGATTACAAAAGAACGATCACCGCGTATCTTAAAGACATTGAAATGTCTTTAGTCAAACCGTTTCTTCTCGAATAGTAACGATGTCCGACCTACGAGGTCGAACATTGGCACGGTACCTACCGTATGTGCGACCTCGTAGGTCGAACATGGTCAGGGAGTGGTTGAGGTAGCAGTCGATGTTGAGATCGTCGGGTCAGAAGCAGGTGCCGGGGTTGAAGCTGGCGGCGTGAGGGCGATGATGTTCATCATGCGGGTCGAGGTCGCGGTGAGACCGATGCTGTTCGTCGCAACATAATCGATCATGTGAGTTGCCGCCGCTGACGTATCGATCTGCACTGGCTCCATACTCACTCCGTCGACGAACGTATGGATGCCAAGATTCAAGTCGGCAACCGGACCCGTGATGGTAGCGCCGAGGTCGGCGTAAGTATCGCCCACCGTGACGGCGGCGGGATTATTGCCGTTTATCGAAATTATTGGAGCCGAGCTTGAAGCCGTGCCGGAGGTGTCTCCTCCGGTACTGGTTGTGGTTGAACTCGCGGAACTGGAGGAGTCACCTCCTGTGGAGGAGACTCCTCCAGTTCCACTCCCTCCGGTTCCGCCGCCGGAGCTTACCGTTGCAGCTGAGGCGGTTTGGCCCGCAATCATCGCATCGAGCTGCACTTTAGTGACGCAGGTCTCCGCTCCGCTGTCGTCTTGCACGCAGAGCTTTTTGGTCGTCACTTGATCGGCGTATACATTTTGCGCGATCAATTCTTTCGTCAGTACCTTTTGGAATATGCCCGTCGTGGCGTAGATCGCGTCGCGGAACACATGAATGACCGTATCTGCGATCGCGCTGATACCGTCGCGCAGCGCCTGCGAAGCATTCGCGAACGAAGCCACCCATGGCGTCGAACTCGCTTGTTCCGCGGTCAGCGTCGTCGACGCCGTTATGAGCTCTCCTGCTGAAGTGGTTGCCGCAAGCGGCGCTACGGAGAATGTGCGACCTCGTAGGTCGAACATGGCTTCCTCGATGGAGTCCACGCGCAGGCCGAGCGTGGCGGTCGTGGAGGCGAGGACAGAGACATCTTCCTTCGTCGCGAATGTGCGATCTACGAGGTCGAACATGGTGGAAGTGGCGATGTCGAGATCGGAGAGCCGCGCAAGGTCCGAGACGGAGCCAAGAGATGAACCGTCGCCAAACGTCAATGACGGAATGGCAAGCCCGTGATTGATGGAAATTGTGTTCGTGGTGGACGAGAAAGCCCAGTTTGCTACAATGGATTTCTCAGGTCCTTCGCTAGTCGAACTTGTCGACGCGTGGATTGTGGAATTGTCGCCCGCAAGGGCGGCGATTTCGTTTATGGTGCTCGTCGCCGGAAGCAATTTTTCAATATCAGAGAGCCGGCTGTCCAATTCACCTATCCCCTTTGCGAGCGACGGGACGATGGAGAGATAGTCGAGGAGTGCGGATTGCGTCGAGGACGCTTGTAACGTCAGAGTCGAAAGCGATGACGAGGCGGATGATGGAGATACGATCTCCATCATTGCAGGATTATAGGCGAGATTAAATGCGCGCACCGCATCGAGGCCCGAAGTTGCCGGCGTAGAATTCACATCACCTGTGAGCGCACTTCCCGAGAACGCCGATGAAATGCGCGATTGGATCGCGGAGAGCAGATCGCCGACGAAGTCGAACGGAGCGCTCGAGCTCGCCTCTGTCCAATCGCCCGAGGAGCCGAGGAGTCCGCCTCCGAGGCTCATGAGATCGAGGCCGGACTGCACATCTATATACATCTCCACAATCCCGCCCTCCGCAGGGTCGCCGGTGAAATTCCCGACCGCCCTGCCGACCGACGGGTCGAAGGGCCCCGCTTTCATGCCAACGCCCGCGACCGAGGAAGAGGTGATGCGATCGCCTGCGGCTATCGGCCCGTTCTCGAGCGAGACGCGCACCGGCACGCGACCCACCATCGCGAGCGGGAGCATCATGCTCTCGATGAAGTTGTCGCGCTCCTGCAAACTACCGGCGGAATTCCCGACAATGCCCGGATTGGTGGAAACGACGCCGACGACGTTCCTGTCGTTCGCGCCGTCGCAGTGCCCGTAGGTATCCTTCGCGCTCGCTTTCAAGCACAGGAGTTCACCCGGCAAATAGTCGGAGGGCGAGGTGCCCGTCTCGGGCATCACATACTCGGCGTAGTCGGAGCCTCCTATCTTCCCGACGCTGAAGTTGCGCAGGACTAAATTTAGTGTTCCTCCCGAGTTCTGATATCCCCGTGCCTCAATATAATCGTTTCCGTCGACATAAAAGACCGTGCTGACTGTTGCAGTATCCTCATCTGTGTTGGCAAGCGCGAGGTTTATTGCGTTGAGCGCAATCTCGGAGCCATTCACGTACACTGCGGCACCGACTCGGGTCCCGTCTGCGATCGTTCCCGTCGGTCGTACCGAAACCGAGACAACATAGAAGCCTGCTTCAGTCGGAGTAATCTTATTATCACTCTGCTCTGAAATGTTACTCGGATCAAGACCCTCGGCACTTATGTCCATCACCGTCCAAACGGTGGTGTCCGTAGAAGTATTGCCCCCGCTTACCCGCGCATACTGGGTCGAGGTCGCCATGACCGGCTTCCACGAGCCGCCGCTGTTCTTCACTTCTATTTTTCCGCCGTTGTCGCGCAAGCCGTAGCCGTCGGTGCCGAGCGTCGTGCCCCAGTTGAAATATCCTGCCGCCGCAAGGTTCAAGGTACCCGCAAAATACGCGTTGCCCGTCGTCGTCGCGCCGCCGGAGATGGTGAGGCCTCCCGCCTGCGTCCCGTCGCCGATGGTGGAGGATGCGGTAACGAGGAGATTCTTGAGTTGCGTGAGGCCGTTGTTGAAGACCGTCAGCAGCTCGGTCGCGAGGCTGTCGGTGATGATGACTGATTTGGTGGCCGCAAGCTGGTCGGCGCCTTGCACTTTCAAACTATTGCCCGTGGTGTTGACGACGCCCACGCCGAGGCCACCGGTCATGTAGGTGTTGTGGGCGACGATTCCATTGGCGACGAAGTTGTGGGTGCCCTCGATCTCGACGTCGAATACTTCTTCCTCGGCGACGGGCTCGATGGAGCGGATGCGCGCCCACGCGAGGCCACCTTTCACTTTCGACTCATTTGACGGCATGTACCGCGTATTGCTATCATGTCTATCTATGAGCAAATCAGCCATCACTGTCATCAACGACGAGAATATGCGCGGCATCATCGCGCCGTCTTCCGCTATTTCCGAAGAGATGCTCGAAGACCTCGTTGATCTCGTCGAAATGTCCGACCCGAAATTCGTCGCAAAAATCAACGGCGAGTTCAAGAAGACAAAGAAGTGGTTCGACGGCCCTACGCTTCGTAAAGAGCTTGGTGTGTAGCTATGTACAGCTATGTCTTCAATGCCGCCGGCAAAAAAGGCCTTCGGCGGTTGGACAAGCAGTTCCAGCGACAAGTGCTTGACGACATTGAAGAGATTTGCAAGCTTCGACACCCGAAGGATAGTCAGAATGTAAAGAAGCTTGAAGGCGGGCATGATGCCGATACGTACCGTCTCCGTTCCGGCGACTACAGGGTTGTTTTCCGAATTGATACGTCTTTGCTTAGAATTGTGAGCGTTTTCAACAAGCAAGCCGGAAAGCGGGGATATAAGTGAGGCTACCGCAATCTCGTCTCCTTCTTTTAGATTCGCGACCGTCGCCCACCCAGTCCCGTCGAGGCCTTGCCTCGACGTGAGCGGCGAGCGGTGCTTGAGCCACTTTCCTTTCGCATTCTTGACGAGATACGGGTGCTCGGCGGTGGTGCGTATGGTGCGGCCGTCTTCGGTGACGATGCGGTAGGTCTGCCGCACGCCCATGAACATCACTTTGTTGACGCGGCTCCACACCATCTCGCCCGTGCGCTCGTCGAGCGACTGGATCTCGTCGCCTTCGTCGAGGTCGACGATGGCGACTTCGTCGTAGACGTATTCTCCATCGGTAGTGTAGCGAATTCCCCTATGATATGCTCCTCGCACGGCCGTGGCATGGTGCGAGGCAGGCCCTGAGAATCCACGCCTCGAGGGTTCGAGTCCCTCCACGGCCTTATGCACAGATTCAATAGCTTCGCTTGACAAATAGGTCTCGTCGACTACACTTATAAGCGTCTCAGGTCCTGCCTCGCAGCGCTCTGCTGCTCGGGTCGTGGAGGAAGCACCGCTCGCGAGGGCGGTGTTTTCCGTTTCAGTATCCGGCTCGTCGTCCCATCCATCGAAATCATCCCCAAAGACATCCCTGATTTTTCTCCTGCGGCGCAAGCGGGTGTCCCCCGTCACGCAATGCCCCGAAATCGCAAGCTGCGTCGCGGGCGATGTGGTGCCGATGCCGACGAGGCCGTTCGAGGTGATGTGGAAGGCGGTGGAGGTCGCGCTTGCGGTCGAGGTGGAGATCGAGAGGAGCGGCGCGGTGTTGGTGGAGAGCGCGGCCAGCGAGAGTTGGGCCCACGGCGTGGTGGTGCCGACGCCGAGGCGCAGGTTGGTGTTGTCCCAGGTGAAGGACGAGTTGGCTGCGAGATTGCCGCCGGAGTAGAACTGGATGTTGCCGGTCGTGCCTGCTGCTGAAGCGCTGCCGCCCACGCAGGTGCCGCCGATCGCGAAGCAGCCCGAGGTGAGGTTCACGCCGCCGGTGGAGTAGAAGCTGCTCGTGGCAGTGGTGAAGTTCGCTATACTATTGAGTGAAAGGAGAGAGCCGGGGGAGGAGGTGCCGAGGCCGAAGTTCCCCGTTGATGTGAAGCGGCCAGCTTCCGTGAGCGTACCATTCTGGAGCGTGAAGAACGCCAAGTCCCCTTTCCCGCCGTTGAAGTTCTGCTGCAGGATGGAGAGTATTTTCGCGGTCGAAGTCCCCGTGCCATTGGTGATGTCTTGCGTGCGGAATTCGAGACCGACGGCCGTAGTTGTGGCATTGCCGTAGTTGGAAAGGTAGAGCGGCGAGGTGGTCGCTGATGAAGAATTTGATACTTCAAGTTTTGCTTGTGCAGAGGTGGTGCCGATGCCGACGTTGCCGTTGTCGAAGATCGAGGAGTTGTTGAATGAGAAGGTCGTGCCGTTCCACTTGGGAATGTAGTTGTTCGTGAGAGAAGCGATCGTGGTCGAGCCGAGTTTGTTGTTGAAGGTGGTCCAGTTGCTGGAGGAGAGGAGGCCGTTCGATACGTCGCTCCCGTAGCCGTTGAAGGTGGTGCCGTTCACGGTGATGGCGGGGACGCTGATGCCGCCGAGGAATGTTGACGTTGCAGTCGTCGAGGTGGCGAAGAAGTAGGCCGCGGTGGGGCCCGAGGTGGCGGTCAGGGTAGTCGCGCTCGCCCACGCGGTGAGCATGCCGGTCGTGCCGCCGGCAATGGTTGTCGCACTACTGGAAAGACAGTTGGTGCCGTCGACGGAGAAGCAGGT
>LCQW01000007.1 GCA_001004345.1 Candidatus Kaiserbacteria bacterium GW2011_GWA2_52_12 | reverse complement strand
ACAACTTCACCACGCTCGATACCTGACCAAGAGCGCTTTAGCGCGACAACCTCAAACGCGGACGAACCCCTCGCCTTGCAGGCGAGGGTTGTTCAGTAGAGATCATTCGAATGTCAGACTTTCTCCGGAATCTGCCACGCACCGATGTGGTGGCGTTTGAGGTAGGCAGTGAGATCGGGAAGCGGCACGGCGTCTTGCGAATTGGTCATGACTTCGCGTACGACCACTGTTCCTTCCATTGCCTCTTTGTACCCCATGATGAGGATGTGGGGTGTGGCGAGTTCACGCGCCTGCGTCATTTGTTCACCCATCCGGTCGTAGCAGAGGCCCTGGTACACAGGTATTTCCGCATGACGAAGGATCTCCATAACGCCCAATGAACGGCGGCGCGCCTCAGGCCCGAGATGGGCGAAATAAATAGTGGGAGCACCGTGCGTTTCGCGTTTGACGCGCGACGAGCCGCGCACTTCGGACGTGATCGAGATCATCGCGGCGGAGATGGGGCGTCCGGCAAAACGCGTGGCAAGCGGATCGTAGCGGCCGCCCGAAGCGATAGTAATGTGAGCGCTGCTCTCCTCATCTACGACGGATATCTCGAAGAGTGAGTGCGCCCAACAATCGCGACTTCCCAGAATGTGCGCGTTCAGTTCATATTGCAGGCCGAAGACTTCGAGATATTCGAGGAGTTCCCAGAACCGCTGGCGCTCTTCTTCGGTGAGATATTCCATCGGTTGCGGCGCGCGCGGCGTCGCTGGGTGGCCGCGCTCAATGAGCTGCACGAGCGTGCCGAGCGGATCCTCGACGGCCTTTGGGCGGAGCGTCGGAGATATCGATTCGATATGTTTGCGCAAATAGAGTCCCACGTCGCGCACGAAACGATTGGATGATTCATACGAACCAATGTTGTTGATGCTTAGGGAGCGCTCTTTGAGCCCTGTTTCCTCGATGATCGCGTGCGCGACGACGAGCAGTATCGCTTCCGCAATGGCGCTTCCCGTACCCATCACATGGAGTTCAAGCGACGCGCTTGGGATGCCCGTCGTACCATGTGCAACGCGCCACGCAAGAAGCGTACCCGTGTCGCGTACATATGAAAGGCATTTGCGCGCGGAAGATGCGAGCGCGCGCTCGTCGCGCCGCGCGTACGCTATCTCCGGATCGCTTTTTAGTATCTTTTTCGGACGGGCGGACATGCCGGGCTTGCGTGTCATTTCATCGAGCGGCTTGAAACCGTAATACTCGGCAACGCGAATGGCGGACGAAAGGAACGCCGCCGTTGAGGGATGCCGAGTATCTTTTAATCTGATCATATAGCTAATTACCGTACCTCGCTTCACCGGGCAACACGCCGATCTCACTGAGAGGATAGAGACGAAGGAAAACGCGGCCGACGATATCTTTGCGCGGCAGAATTCCCCACAGGCGCGAGTCCGCTGAAACTCGGCGATTGTCGCCGAGCACAAAAAATTCATCTGCGCCGAGCGTGACTCGTATAGTGGACGCCCCGCCGAGATTGGCGGGATCAAGGTACGGCTCTTTGAGCGTGAATCCATTCGGATTTTGCACGCTGGTAATGATGACAGCGTTTCCTTCGATGACGACCATGTCGCCCGGGAGGCCGATGACGCGCTTAATGAGTGCGCGGCTCTCATTTTGAGGAAGATCAAAGACGATAACATCGCCTCGCTGCGGCTCCTCAAAGCGATACGACACGCGATCAATGATAAGATAGTGCCAATTATCAAAGGTAGGTTCCATTGATGCGCCGGAAACAACGTAGGGAGCTGCGACAAAGAAGCGGATGAATATCGCAAGGCCGAGCGCGATGATCGTATAGGCAAAGAACGAATTCTGTTTGAACAGGGGCGTGCCAGAAGTCTTCGGAGTTTCCCGCGATGAGTCAATTTGAATCACGGGGTCGGGCATGCTTGCCCCGTTAGAAGCTCTCATATCGTCACGCACATGCATTAAAAGCGACATTGTTCTTTTTCCCCATCACCACATTTAAAAAATGTTGGGCTTCTAATGGGGTGCGACCATCTTACTACGCGCGGGTGGATTGACACCAAGTATTTTGCGATGTTGCGCGACGACCTGTGGATAAGTGGACTCGACAAACGGCAGAGTATCGATGGTGAAGGAAAAATATGATACGCTGTATCGCCATGGCATGGGTAATCGTCGGGCTCGGTAATCCGGGCGATGAATATGCGAACACGCGGCATAATACCGGGCGCATGGCGCTTGAATTTTTTGCGAAAACCAACAAATTCAACGGTTGGCATGAGGACAAAAAATCGAAATCGATAATTTCGACCGGCTTGCTCGAAAAGATCGTTGTCGCGCTCGTCGCGCCCGAGACGTTTATGAATAAATCGGGCTCCGCGATCAGCAAATTCATAAAAAATCCAAAAGCAGCCGAGCGACTCGTGGTTATCCACGACGACCTCGATCTGCCGCTCGGGACGATGAAGCTTTCATTTGATAGAGGATCGGGTGGACACAAAGGATTGGAGTCGGTCATGCGCGCCGTGAAGACAAAAAAATTCACGCGCGTGCGCATCGGCGTTTCGCCGTCGACCGCGAGCGGTACGCTTCGAAAGCCGCAGGGTGAGAAAGTAGTCAACAATTTTATTCTCACGAAATTCAAAGCGCACGAGATGGAAACATTGCACCGCGTCTTCAAACGCGCCTCCGATGCACTCCGCACCATCATTGTCGATGGTCCCGAGCGCGCGATGAACGAATTCAATACGTCTAAATAATAGAAAGAACGAAGACTTGCAAAGCCGTGCGTGATACGTAGACTCTCTGTAGAGTAAAGGAGGCTTACATGACCACATTGGACAAACGCACGGCGATTGCTGCGATCAAGGTGCTCGCTGGAAAGCAGTTTAGAACTTCCTTGGAGCACAAGGATGCCACGCTCGAGCTTCTCGCTGCTACCAACAAGGTGTCTCAAAGCATAGTTGCTGAGGACACTATTACGTTGCTGCTCGATAGATTCGACAGCGATAAACGGGGGAGAGGAATGTTCCCCGATTTGCCGCTGAAACTCCTCAAAAGGCCGTCGAGCGCGGAGGAGATTACCTTGCTTATTACCGCATACGTTGAAGACAAGGGAAGTAAGGGCACGTCTACGGAGGACAAGCTCAAGGGATTTGCCCGTTCCGGCCTTCCGGCTGTGCAGGCGAAGGAGCAGCTGAAGCGGTTCGATGAGTTCGATCGCGAATGGGAGAGAGACAGTTTATTTTAATATAAATGCCGCCACATCATACGTGGCGGCGTTCTTGTGTGCGTTCATTCGAGTGCTGCACCGACGACATGTTTCCAGATCGCATATCCCGCATTATTCATGTGCAGCATATCTTCCTGAAAAAGATCAGCGTTTGGTTTTCCCTCCGGAGTCAGCATCTTTCGATATACATCAACGAATCGACAGAGTGTATCCTTCGCGCACTCTTCTGCAATGAGCGCGTTCGCAGCAACTATCTTATTTTTTATATGCCAGCGCGACGGGCTCGGCTTGATCGAGATAAAAACGATCCGCGTCTCCGGCAATGTTGCGTGAATTTTTGCGACAAACGTTTTGAAATCCACGTACACTGCTTCGGGAGTCTTGCCGACATCAAGGTCGTTCTCACCTGCATAGATGACGATAGTGCGCGGACGGTGTGGAATCACCTCGCTCTTTAGGATGGCAATACTGTCTGCCAATTCGGATCCGCCTATGCCGCGATTGATGGTCCGAACATTCGAAAAGTCTTGTTGCAGCAATGCCCAATCTGCGATGGATGAACTTCCAACAAAAACGACGAGCGCCATGGGTGGCGTGCCCGCGAACCATAGAAGTACGGCACCAAATAGTGCCAGTACAAATAATACGGTCATTGGGGTCCTCCTCTTGTTCGCAATTTCTTCTTGCAGTGTACACAAAAAGAATGACCCCGCTGCAGATACACAGCGGGGTTGAAACAGGTCATGTGTGATAGGTATAGCGCTTGGGGTTGAAATACTCCGCGAGCGCCATTTTCACGGCCGACGAAAGAATTTCCGTGCGATCGATTTTCCCGTTGGAAAAATACGCCATTGGATTTTTGTCTTTAGCACCGCGCTTCATCACGACCTTGCCGAGCTCGCTCCCCAGCGCTTCTTCGACTGCCCACTTGGGGATAGGGAACCCCGGTCCGAAGCCGGCATATTCGTTGCCGTGTCGATCGATAATGACAGCGATTGCAGGATCAAAGTAGAGTCTTACTAATGAGGGGTATTTACCCTTCTGCGTTACGTCGCTAAAGATCGAAACGGTGCCGCTCTCGAGTCCGATACCAAGGAGAGCGCCCGATGTTGTCACGAGCGCGGCGCGAGCCCTCTCTTGCGCTCCATACAGCATCACATCAAACCCTTCGGGCTGATCCGGTATACCGCTTTTGGCTTTGACCGTGACAATTTCTACGGGACGTTCGAAATGTGCAAACGCCAAACGTACTGCCTCGATCTTGAGCTTGCTCGTACTTCCAAGTGCGATCTTCAGGAGAGTTTGTTTACAATCTTCATCACCTTCCGCAACCATAGTCACATCCTTTCGTTAGTTGAACTGCGTAGAATGGTACGCATTGCGTGCTGGGTGTCAATAAGTTGACTCCATTCCAGTAATAAGTAGAGTGGTGGCAGGTCAATCGAACAGAGGAGTAGGAAATGGAAAAGGTTCTCGATGCCGATACGTTTTTTTCCAATCGGGAAAAGGCGAAATTTTACAAACGGGACGAGATGGCGGAGGATTTCCGCGGCGCGCTCTCGGCGAAGGATCGCACAAAGCTCCGGTTTTTCCCCGTGCAAATCGGCGAAGTCGATTGGGGAGAATGGGACGAGGGTGACCAACGAAAAGGAACTCCGCGTCGATTACCGCTCTACCTGTTCCAGCACGACGATCATGTATCGGCGGATTATCCCAACGGATATCCCGGTCACAACGAGCGGTTGACGTGCCATTGCGGCTACCGACACTATTTCGCATCGTCGCGGTATCGCGAGGTCCGAATGTTCGGCGCTCTCCTTATGTTCGCTATTCGCATGCGCATCGCACGAATATTCGCGTGACGTGTCCACCAAAAACCGCCAGTCAAATGCTGGCGGTTTTTCTTTTTTCAGCGACAGAAATAATCCTACAGTGCTGGCTTCAAAGTCATCCTGCGTTCCTTTGGTTCGAAGAATGTGATGATGAACGGGTACACCTTGCCAAGTTCGAGACGGCTTCGAAGTTCTTCTTCGGAAGCGAATTCGGAAATGTGCACCAATCCTGCGACACCTTCCTCGATCGATGCGAGCGCGCCGTGTTTGTTGTGTTTGATGACGACCGCGTCAACTTTTTGGTCTTTGTGATATTTTGTCCCCGCAACTTTCCACGGATCTTCGGCCAGCGCTTTGATGGAAAGCGAGATTTTGTCATCCTTGATCTCGATGACCTTCACTTTGACCGCTTCGCCCACCTTGTAGCGCGACTTCGGATTCTCGACGAGCGCCCAATCCATTTCGGAGATGTGCACGAGGCCTTCCAAGCCCTCTTCGAGCTTGATGAAGACGCCGAATTCCGTTGCTCCCGTCACGATGCCGCCCACAACATCGCCGACATGATATTTCTCCACGAGCGATGTGCGCTCGGAGACGCCGGCGCCCTTCTCGCTGAAGATAAGCTTCTGCTCCTTTGGATTTGCGGTGATGATCTGTACATCGAGCTTTTGGCCGACCATGCGCTTGAGCTCCGCAAAAATTTTCTCCTTATCGCCATCAGGCACGCGCGGATAATGCGCGGGCGCAAGCTGCGATGCCGGGAGGAATCCCTGGATACCGTTCCAGTTGATGATGAGTCCGCCTTTGTTGGCATCGGTGATAGCCAATTCAAACAACGATTTCTTTTGCACTGCCATTTCCGCCTCGCCCCATATGAGGGCCTGACGAGCCTCGCGGAGCGAGAGCTCGATGTATCCGTCGGCGTTGTCGGTGCCGATGATCTTCGCGGTGACCGTATCACCAACATTGACATTTTTTAATGTCTCGCGCGCCGAGAGATATTCGCGGCCAAAAATAATTCCGGTCCCGAAGGGATGCAGATCGACAAATACACACGCGCGCCCAATCGCAATGACCGGACCTTCGACGACATCGTCGGTCGTCGGCGGCTTCGGCGCACTCTTCAAGAGCTCCGCCATCGGTCCTTCCTTTTCTGCAACGACTACCGCACCCTCTTCTTCCTCGTCATGTAGACGCTTAACCCCCTCTGTTTCTATTGCCATTATATTGACGCTCGGACTATCCTGCCTACGCTACCGTGACTGTGTGCAGGGAAGCCTTACCGAGCGCTTCTATTAATTAATAATCGCCCTATCGGCGTTCGTACAATATATAGAAAGACTGCCCGAAAGGCAAGCTGCCTGAATCCCCAAGGCGATGCCTTGAGGATTTTTTGTGATAGTATGTTCTTGCATGGCTTACCGAAGGGAACAGTTTGCCGTTGACGAATGGTATCACTGTTACAACCGCGGAGTAGATAAACGTACGGTTTTTGAATCGGACAATGATTATCGTCGGTTCGTCCAGACTATATACTTGAGTAATAATGCGGAATCTACCAACAGATTTAACATTAAACATTTCGAGCACGACAGATTTTTTGAACGTGCGCGGGGCGAACTGTTGGTGGAAATAGGGGCGTATTGTTTGATGCCGAACCACTTTCACCTGCTATTAAGGGAACACTCTGAAGGTGGTATTACGAAATTTATGCATAAACTCGGAACGAGCTACACGATGTATTTTAATATCAAACATGAGCGGATAGGAAATCTGTTTTTGAAGCCGTTTCGGTCTCGTCACGTGCATGATGATAAGTATTTTAGACACGTCGCCCAGTACATACATTTGAACTCGGTCGAAATTTTCGAGAGAGGTTGGAAGCAGGGCGTGGTTAGGTCGATAAAAAACCTTGAGAAGAATTTGATAGCTTACCCATACTCAAGTTATCCAGATTATTTTGGGAGCGCTCGTCCTGAAAAAGCGATACTCGATCCTTGTTGGATGGGTGTATTGCGGAGCGAAATGGCCCCACCAAGAGAACTACTATTTGATGCTCTGCAATATTACGAGAATCTCGGTTAAGAAAATCCCCAAGGCGACGCCTTAGGGATTCGCCTTGGGGATTTGAAACTCCTTCAGCAGGCGGAAGAATTTGCTGCGCTTCACGCCGAGCTTCGCTTGTGCATCTGCGGCAGGGATCTTTTTTTCGTCGTACTGCGTGAGGATGGTAATAATCTGCGCGTCACTGAGACGCTTGTGGACTTGAGACATATGCAGTTATTCGTGAGAAATAACTGCCAGTATGGGCTGGAATCGCCCCGTCCCTGAGTCCACTTTTAAAGTTTAAAACCCCTCAAAACAGTCCACTTTTGGATTTTAAATAACATTCCTTCCGCTGGTGTTGACTGTCACCAACCTATTACCATGATGTCATACTGTCAAGTCCGCCGTAAACGGGTATACTTACTTAGTATGATCCTCACATTTCACGAAGGTGCCTGCATACGTGCGGCGGCGGGGGATACGACGCTCGTTTTTGGGCCGGTATCCAAGCAATCCAAGAATTTCAAGCCGACCAATTTTGGCGCTGATGTCGCGTTCATTTCTCTCAATCATCCCGACATGAACGGCGCGGAGGAGGCAGGGCGTGGCGATAAACAGCCGTTCATTATTCAGGGCTCCGGCGAGTATGAAATAAAGGACATCACCGTGGCGGCCTTCCCGTCGGGTTCAAAATACGGCGGCGAACCACGCACGAATACATTGTATTCGACCCACTTCGACGGCCTATCGCTGCTCTACCTCGGTGCGCTCGGCGATATGGACCTGCCGCCCGACGTACTTGAAATGGATGCACCTGACGTGCTCATTATTCCCGTCGGCGGCGCTGGTGTGCTGAATCCGGCCGAAGCGCAGAAGCTTGCGGTCAAACTCGAAGCGAAGATCATTATTCCAATACTCTACGATGATAAGACGCTCAAGCAATTCCTGAAAGAGACCGGAGAAGATGTGAAGCCGGTCGACAAACTCACCATCAAACCCCGTGATCTCGTCGGCAAAGAAAGCGAGGTGGTAGTATTGAGTGCATAACATGGCAGAACAAAGCGCAATAGACAAGTTGAAAGATAAGCCGAAAGACGAACGCGTCGTGGTCGCGAGCGGGATCGCCATATCGGTCGTCGTTATACTCCTCGTGGCATGGGCATTCTTCTTTTTTCGCAATATTCAAAAAGGAACGCAACAATTAAATTTGAGCGGGGGAGTGCAAAATCAATTCAATTCTTCGTCGGTGAAACAGGCGCAAGATCAATTAAATAATATTTACAACGGCACTGCGCAGAATCAGCAAGACTTGCAGGACATCCGCAACAGCAACACGTCGGATCAGATGCAAACGCAGCAGCAGGTGAATGTGCAACCGGGCGCGGACACCGATCAATTTACGAATACGACCACGAATTAAAAAAGATAGAGGGCCGTCATCCTTTGGATGACGGCCCTCTGCCGATACGCGCGACCTGTTTTCGGCGTGTTAGAACATTCGCCAGACGACGTCACCAGCCGTTAAGACGAACAAGACAATCAAGAAGGCACAAAAAATGTACGCGTAGATTTTCCACGAACGCCTGAGCGTATCCGTCATGGCACGGACGAACTCGTCGATTATTACGGTCATGACCACCTCCATCCGGGGAACCTTTAACATTCCATCACCGGGGAACATATTTGTCAAGCGTGATTTATGGCTCAATGTATGGTAAAATTAAATAATGGCGGCGAAAAAGGATGACAAGGCACCAGTACATACGGTGCCAGTAAAGGGAATTGTGTCGCGCTCTATCACGACAGAAATGCGTGAGTCGTATCTCGACTACGCGATGTCGGTCATCACGGCGCGCGCGCTGCCGGACGTGCGCGATGGTCTGAAGCCGGTCCACCGGCGCATTCTATACGCGATGCAAGAGGCTGGTCTTACGGTGTCTGCAAAGACGCGCAAGTCGGCGACGGTCGTCGGCGATGTCCTCGGCAAATACCATCCGCATGGTGACACGTCAGTGTACGATGCGATGGTCAAGATGGCGCAGGATTTTACGATGCGCTATCCACTCATCATCGGACAAGGCAACTTCGGCTCGATCGACGGCGATGGCGCGGCGGCATACCGCTACACCGAGGCCAAAATGGCGCGCCTCGCGGGAGAGATGTTGCGCGACATCGACAAAGACACCGTCGAGTACGCGGCCAACTACGACAACACGAAGACGGAGCCTACGGTCTTGCCGGCGGCCATCCCGAACCTTCTCTTGAACGGCACGCTCGGCATCGCGGTCGGCATGGCCACCAATATTCCGCCGCACAATCTGCGCGAAGTGTGCGAAGCGACTGTTCATCTGATAGAAAATCCCGAAGCGACGACGGACGATTTACTCAAGTTCGTACAAGGCCCGGATTTTCCGACCGGCTGCATCGCGTTCAATCAAAAAGACATGGCGCACGCGTATGCGACGGGCCGCGGACCGGTCGTCGTACGCGGCGACGCGGAAATTGTCGAAGGAAAGAAAGGGGATTACCAGATCATCATCACCTCAATTCCCTTCCGTGTAAATAAATCCGACTTGCTCACCAAGGTCGCCGACCTTGTGCATGAAAAAAAACTCGAGGGCGTGCGCGACATCCGCGATGAATCGACAAAAGACATTCGTGTGGTCGTCGAATTGAAGAACAACGCCAATGCGCAGACGGTCTTGAATTATCTCTACAAACACACGCAGCTCGAAGAGACCTTCCACTACAACGTCGTCGCGCTTGTGGACGGCGTGCCACAAACACTCTCGCTGAAAGCACTGCTCGAATATTTCATCCTGCATCGCAAAGAGATCGTCACGCGCCGCACCAGGTTCGATCTTGCGAAAGCGCAGGCACGCGAACACATCTTGCTCGGCCTCAAAAAGGCGCTCGACCATATCGACGAGATCATCAAGCTCATCAAGAAATCCAAGGATGTCGACGACGCACGCCAAGGATTGATGAAGACATTTAAATTCTCCGAGATCCAGGCGGGTGCGATCCTCGACATGCGCCTGCAGAAGCTCGCTGGCCTCGAACGCAAGAAAGTGGAAGATGAGCTGAAGGAAGTACAGATGCTTATCGAAGAGCTGACTTCCCTCTTGAAAAGTCCGAAAAAATTGATGGACTTGATTAAAAAAGAGATCCGCGAAGTCATCGAGAAGTACGGCGACGACCGCCGCACCAAGATCGTGAAGCGCGGAGCGACCATCCTCTCCGCCGAGGACTTGATCGCCGACGAGGAATCGGTGCTCGTCTTGACCTCCGGCGGCTACATCAAGCGCACCAATCCGGCCGAATACCGCCGCCAGAGGCGCGGGGGCGTGGGCGTCGTCGACCTCGATACGAAAGAAGAGGATTTCGTGACGCAATTCCTGACCGCAAGCGCACACAGCGACCTCCTTTTCTTCTCGGATCGCGGCAAGGTGTATCAGCTCAAAATGTACGATCTGCCGGAAGGAAAACGCGCCACCAAGGGCAAATCCATCATGAATTACCTCTCACTCGAGGGGAGCGAGAATATCACGTCGATTCTCGCAATGCCAAAAGAGAAGAAGATAGTCGAAGGACTATCGCTCATCATGACGACGCGGGATGGGACCGTAAAAAAGAGCGCCGCAAACAAATTCTATGAAGTCCGCCGGAGCGGTTTGATAGCAATAAATCTCGACAAGGGTGATGCTCTGATTTCCGCGCAGTTCGTCCGCAAAGGCGACAGTGTCGTCCTCGTTACCACGAAGGGTCTGGCCATCCGTTTTGATGAAAAGAACGTGCGCGAAATGGGCAGGCAAGCTGCCGGCGTCCGTGGTATGAAATTGCGGAGCGGAGATGCCATCGTCGGCACCGGTGTTGTACCGAAGGAGGCGAAAGACGCGGAATTACTCGTGCTCTCTTCGACCGGCTATGGTAAGAAGACGAAACTTTCCGAATACAAGATACAGGGGCGCGGTGGCAGCGGTATCAAGACGATGTCCATCACCACAAAGACGAAACAGCTCGTCGGTGGCGCCGTGCTCACGAAGGGTGGCGAACTCGTCGCGATGTCAAAGAAATCGCAGACCATTCGCACCGGCCTCGATGAGATACCGACGCTCTCACGCGCGACGCAGGGCGTGCGCGTCATGAAAATGCGCGAAGGGGATCAGGTCGCATCATTCGTCGTTTTCGAAACTCCTGACGCGGAAGCTTGACTCTCCTTCGATTGCTGGATAGCGTTGTCGTAGAAAGGGACACATCATGCTCACCACCCTGTTGCGCGCACTATTCGTGCTCGGTCTTTGTTTGTTGGCATACGGCATGGGCAAAGGATTCCTCGAGTATTTCAATGACAACGGCCCCGTTGTCATGTATATGTTGCGAGCCATCGAGTTCACCTTCTTTGGTATTGCCGTTATGCTCGGCGCAATCGGTTTTAGGGTGTTGTTCGGTGGCAGGGGTTCGTTATGACACATGCTCTTGTTGTGGAAATCGCTAATTTCCAAGGTCTCGCCATCAGCGGGATCTTTCCTTTTTTTACATTTGGCACAATGATTGATTTACGAAATCAATCATTCGAGAAGAAATGAATGAATATCAGTAACGTCGATTTCGTTAAGATATGCGAGAGTTTGTTTTTCAATATTCCCGAGTGACTCGCGCATAAAATCAGTAGTTACTATGGAAGGAAAATTTTTTCTACCGCAATAATCCGCATAACTGCTCCAACGATACTCCTCGAGTTGTTTGCGAGCTGCTGCCGAGTTTGAAATATGTCCCGCGCGCCATCCTTGTGCACCTTTTACATAATCGAGAGGGTTGAGGTGAATGTAATGCAATATATGCAAGAAGTGCGCGTCCGAGCCGATGAGTATTTTCTTTGTTCGGCCTTGAAAGAGCGCTCCGCTTCGCTTGTATTTATCGTTGAAATAATTTGCATAGCCAACGTTCAATTTCCGCAGAAACTTAGTTATGCCGCCATCTGTACACTCCGAAAGGAGGAGGTGATAATGGTTTTTCATTAAACACCAACCGTGAATATCTACGATCTGTTCTCTACCCAATGATTGATTTCGTAAATCAATCATATTGGTATCAAATGCCCTTCCGGCATTCAGTGCGGGAGACGAGTCATTGAATTCATACATATCGTGAACAAAACGTGCATAGTTGCTGGTGTTGGTGAAAAGATCCCTTTTTTCTACTCCGCGATTCAGCACATGAAATAATTCCATCCGGACAGTATAAATGATTGATTTACGAAATCAATCATCATTTTCCCTATCGGAATAATTTAAAAAAGCTGGTGACTGAATCACCAGCTTCTGGGCGCATATTGCACAGTGCGTTCATCTCCACCGTATGGGGAAAAGACAAAAACCACGGGTTCATAGATTCAACACCCAAACAACATGCCCTGACGTCTTTGTACTTCGGTTGCCCAAAATCATTCTAACAGAAAATTTTGAAAGACGGCATGCGGTATGGCCTATGAACTGATGCCCACAGTTCGTTTGCGAGGCGCCACGAAGTGGCGCCTCTTTTGCTATATACTTATGGAGATGCAGAAAACTGCACATCATCATTCAACGACCAGTGACGGTCGCCTGTCTGTCGGTAGGCAGGGTTTTGCGCATCCGCATACCAATGTGGGGGCGCTTGGCATTGGGCCGGGGATGGCGGTCGCGGATTTCGGGAGCGGCTCGGGCCATTACGCGCTGGCTATTGCCGAGGCGCTTGAAGGCTCGGGTCATATATATGCGATCGACGTACAACGTGATCTGCTTCGTCGTACGCACAATGAAGCGACCAAACGCGGATTTAAGAATGTGCAAATACTCTGGGGCGATCTCGAGACTTCCGGCGGTTCAAAAATAGCGGACAAACATCTTGATCTTGTATTGATCTCGAACCTGCTTTTTCAAGTGGAAAACAAAGATGCGGTACTTCAAGAAGCGGCGCGCGTGCTGCGACCGCAAGGACGGCTCGCCATCATCGATTGGTCTGAGTCGTTCGGCGGAATGGGACCGGTAAAAAACGACGTCGTTGCCAAAAATACGGCACTCGCTCTGGCCAACAATCATGGTTTCGGACTTGAACGTGAATTCTCCGCCGGCGCGCACCATTACGGACTGGTGTTCAAATCGGCCTCTCATCGATCTCGCACCTCATAAATATCAATGAAAAATCTTTCCAAATTCCAAATGATATTGCTCGTCATCTTCGGAGCGCTCGCGATATCCGGCATTCTTATTTTTGCGCTCTTTGTCGGCCAGGGAACTTCCAACACCGTCGGCTCCATCACTGTGTGGGGGACGCTTGACCAGGGTGCGTTTTCCACTGTTATCCGTCAGGCATCCGAAAACACAGGAGAACTATCGGGTGTTGTTTATGAGCAAAAAGATGCGGCCACCTATGACGCGGAACTCACTAATGCTCTCGCCAACGGGCAAGGACCGGACATTTTCTTGATGCGGGAAGATCAGGCGATGAAAAACGTCGGCAAGGTCTATGTTATTCCGTACGCCATACTTTCGGAGTCGGAATTTGAAGCGACATTCGCCGTGGCGGCTACACCGTTCCTTACAGCCGGTGGAATCGAAGCCATACCGCTCAATGTCGATCCCCTCGTTCTGTACTGGAACCGCGACCTGCTTGCGTCGGCGGGGCGCACATTGCCGCCGCAGTACTGGGATGAAGTCATACCGATGGCGACGTATGTCGTAGACGGCAGTAAGGAGCTCAATGCCAGCGCCGTCACGCTCCGCGATCAGGCGGGCACGATAAAGAAGAGTGCGATCGCATTCGGCGAATACCAAAATATTTCAGACGCAAAAGATATTCTCGCCGCATTGATACTGCAAGCAGGCGGCCTCATTACCACGAAAGATTCGGCGGGTCATATCGTGTCATCTCTTTCACAGAAAGCTACCAAAGGTGCGCAGGCGACAGTCAATGCCCTGCGTTTCTACACCGGTTTTGCGGACCCATCACGCGACATCTATTCATGGAACCGTTCTCTGCCGGACGCGCGCGCTGCGTTCGCGGCGGGGGACGTAGGGCTCTATGTAGGACACGCAAGCGAAGAGTCGCTGATACGACAAATGAACCCGAACCTCAATTTCTTTGTGGCGGCATTGCCGCAGATCCGCGGCAGCGACTACTCCGAAGGTACCGCGCACGTATACGGATTCGCGATATCACGCACCAGCCGCAATCCGACCGGTGCACAAACAGCCGCATACCTACTCGCGTCACCCGAGCTGTCAAAAAATCTCTCCATCGCGCTCGGCATACCGAGCGCCCAAATATCTGTACTGCAGGCGGCTCTGCAGAACACGAAGACCAAGGCGTACGAAAATCTCCAGATAAAAGCGAGTCATGATCAGGCGATCGCTCTCTCTGCCATCACCGCACGCGCATGGGTAGACCCTGACCCCCAAGAGACAGACACAATTTTCCGCGCTATGATTGAAAATACGGTCAGCGGAGCACTTCGTATTGAAGATGCGATACAGCGGGCCGATCAGGAACTCGGACACGTTCTCGGACTATGAAATTTTTCAAGAACATACGCGCTTTTTCCGCATTCGCTCTCTCGTTTTTTGTGAACATCCTCTTTGTATCCATCGCGTTCGCCGCAACAACGGATTGCACAGGTAGATTGTGTAATCCGCTTGATGCGAACTTCAGCACGATACCGAAATTCATCGCGGGCGCCCTCAAGGTCATGGTCGAAGTCGCACTCCCCATCATCACGCTCTTTTTTGTGTACTCGGGCTTTCTTTTCATCAAGGCGCAGGGAAATACGACCGAACTTACTACTGCAAAGAAGAACTTCATATATGTAGTGATCGGCGCTCTTCTCATTCTCGGCGCATGGATTATCGCGACTATGATCGAAGCAACCATTGGTCAGCTTGTCGCGAATTAGTATGAGGATATCCCGTATACTTGTGCTCGTCGGCATACTCCTCGCGCCGGCAGCGGCGCTCGCTGCCGCTCCGCGCACATTTCAAGATTTTGCGAATGTTCTCGTCACCCTCATGAGCAGTGCGTCCATCGTTCTTGTGGTTTTGGGACTCGTCGTCTATTTTTACGGCGTGTCGACCAATATTATGAGTTTGCATGGAGGAAAAGCGGGGGCAGGCGAGAAAATAAAGGCATATTTTTTCTGGGGTGTCATTGTGCTCTTCGTGATGGTATCGGTCTGGGGCATATTACAGCTCCTTAAAAATACGGTCTTTGGCGGGGGCACCGAAGGGGCGCCTCTACCCGAACAGTCGCTTGACTTCCAACAGCAACAGTTCATTCAATAACAATGACGAGATCATCTCATTGGCTTGCATTATCAGCGGTAGTACCGGCGCTGCTGTTGCCATACATCGCTTCGGCGCAGGGAACATCTTTTGACTTCACGCACATTATCGGTCTTTTCAACATATTCGTCGGACTCATGCTGACCGCCGCGTTTCTTTTTTACGGCGCTGGATTTACGGTGTATATCGTCAGGATGGGGACGGTCCATCGCGATGAAGGCATCAGGCTCATGGAGAAGGGGGTCATTATTCTCTTTGTGCTCGTCGTTTTGACCGGGCTGGTCAAATTTTTTCAGTCCCATCCGTCCTATGGCACGTTTCTTATCTCTGCCATTATTACGATCGCCATTGTTGTCATCATCATTATCATTGCCGCCCAAAGTGGCGACGAAAAGAAACCCGCCCGTCCCGAACGGGGTTAGGGTGATCTCGGGTGGGGGGCTTATTGCGGCTAGCGAGGATGGAACATGAGAGCTTGCCCCCATGTTCATTTCCGAGCCGAGGAGTCAAAAAGATTTCCCGGGTACTCCTGGGAAATCTTATCCACATATAAGGCCAGAAAACCATTGTTAATTGGCGTACGCCCGGTACGATTAAGGTTACTAATAATAATCGCTAAAATATCGCTATGCGTAGATTAATCGGTTCGTCGGCTCTTTCCCTCGGGGTACTTTGTCTTCCATTGCTTACGTCGGCAGCAACATTGCTCAATACTCTTGCCCTGGCAAATACCTTTTTGAACGCTGCCATCGGCCTCTTTATCACGCTCGCGATCGTGGTCTTCTTTTGGGGCCTCATCCAATACCTCGTCAATATGGGCGGCGAAAAGAAATCGGAAGGCTTGCAGATCATGTTTTATGGCGTTATTGCGATTTTCGTCATGGTATCGATATGGGGAATTATCCGCTTGCTTCAGAGTACATTCCAAGTTACCTCGACCGACCCCATCATCCCGAAAGGTATACAGATCAACACCACTGGCTACTAGCACAATTGCTTTGATATAGTGATCGTATGACAGATCTCGTCGGTCGTTTTACGACCTATATCATTGATCCCTTGATCCTTCTTGTTTTTTCCGCCGGATTTCTTCTCTTCATGTGGGGACTCGTGCAGTTTTTGTTCAATGTGGAGAGTGATACCGGACGACAGGATGGTAGGAATCATATGCTGTGGGGACTTGCGGGAATGCTCGTGATGATCAGCGTGGAAGCGATCATCCATCTGCTCGACAATACGTTCAATCTTGGCGTTTTCACCGGACCCGGCGTAAACAGTATCAACAATACCAACTCGCAGATAAACTTTCGGTAGCTCCCCGCTCTCAATCGGAAACGACCTCGAATGGTACCACGTTTCATTTGTAACGTATCCCTGATATCGTAACGTCATGGTCATTCTTATCAGCATCGCTGCTTTTTTCGCCACGTTCCTCGGCGGCTTTCTGGCGCTCCACCTCAAGGACCGTCTGCATTTGATACTCGGATTCAGCGCCGGCGCCGTTATCGGTGTTGCGTTCTTTGACTTGATGCCGGAGGCGTTGCAATTAGCCGGCTCCGGTCGCGGCTTTTCCTTTACCACATCTCTTATGGCGCTCGGTTTTGCTCTCTACCTCGTGTTCGATCGCATGATCATTCTGCATCGTCACCACGAAGACCTCTCCCACGAGCATGCGCATGCCGTGCGCGGCGTGTGGGGCGCGGGGACGCTTTCGTTGCATAGTTTTCTCGACGGAGTCGGCATCGGGCTCGCGTTCAAAGTATCACCCGCGATCGGCCTCGTCGTTGCCGCCGCGGTGTTGGCGCATGATTTCTCCGACGGTATCAATACGGTGAATATGATACTGAAAAATAATGGAACGCGCGCGAAAGCGTTGCGCTGGCTCATGATCGACGCCTTGGCACCCCTCGTCGGCGTCCTCTCGACGCTTCTCTTTACCGTTTCAGAAGGGAACCTCGGGCTTTTGCTCGCGCTCTTTGCGGGATTCTTCCTTTACATCGGCGCGAGCGATCTCCTACCCGAGAGTCACCACGCGCATCCGAAGCGCTGGACGACCGTCGCGACGGTGCTCGGCATGGCCGTGATATATATCATTGTCCAACTTGCGGGGGTGTAAACCTCATGTTGTGGGCAGGGGGAGACTCGAACTCCCAACACCTTGCGGTACTAGGTCCTAAGCCTAGCGCGTCTACCAATTTCGCCACCTGCCCGTAACATCATCCTATCAAAAAAATAAGAAAAAAACCGCTCGGGAGACCCGAGCGGTTTTGAGAAAGGAGGCTTGAGTGTCCCACTGATCAGAATATTGGTAACTTTATTTTCTTGCGAAGAGTGGTCATCATGAGCTTTCTGCGTTCCACGTTTTGTTTCGTGGCGCGAAGCGCATCCCAATTTCCATCGAACACATCGTCGGCAAATCCCCACTGCTTGGCTTCATCGGCCGATAGCCACACATCGACGTGCTTTTTGATTTTCTCATCGAGCATCTCGCGGATCTGCTTCTCGTCCCAGTCCTTGTGCATTCCTTGTGACTTGAGACGGGCAATATATATCATGAACATGCGCTCGTTGACTCGTTTTCGTTGGGTGTTTGCGGTTTCGGCTTCTTGTTCGGTGCCGTAAAATCCCCACGAGCCCATGTGGAACATATATTGCGCGGGCGGTCTGATAACAAACCGATCCGCCGCAAGCGGAATGATCGAAGCCATCGACCAGGCCCCCTTGACGGCAAATACGGTGACAGGATTGGGACAGGTGAGGATGGCGCCGAACATTTGCATACCTTCATCCCAATGTCCGCCATCGCCTGCCATGGTGACGAGGACCGGTTTCGTTGTATCGATAGCACTCAACATGCCGAGATTGATCTCGAAACGGTCGGCCATTTTATGGTCGACACCAGGATCATCTCCGTCATCATCTTTCGAATCCGGGTCCCCGCCAACATATATGGTGAACGTAAGGCGATTGACACGATAATCATGGTTGTCCTCGGGGATATGATCTCCCAGCAGCGCCTTTCGTGTGTACTCGTCTTGCTCATGGCGAGCAAGCTTTTTTGACCTACTCGTACCCATGAATTCCTCCTGCGGTTTTTGTCTGAATTTTCAGAGAACCTCTTATCCTGAACCCAATCATCAATCCGATGTGAGGAAGCTCCAAACAAGCTTATCCACACGGTTATTCACAATTCGTTGGGGTGACGGATCGCTGTGCGGTATTTCTCCGCGATCTCTTGCGTAAGTCCACCGGCTTTGATGATGTCGCGCAGCAGATATGCCGATGTGCGCGGCGTTCTTTTTTGAGTTGCGCGATCGACATGGATAAGGCCGAATTTCTTGGTGAACCCCTCGGCCCATTCGAAATTGTCGAGCAGGCTCCAGTGCAAATACCCCCGCAGGTCGATGCCTTCTTGCATCGCCTGATGTACCCATTTCAGGGATTCCCAGAGGAACCAGCAGCGACGCCGGTCATCCATCTCGGCCACGGCGTGACCGTGCTCCGTTACCATGAGCGGTTTTTTATACGCATGCCAAAATTCTTTGAGCACCTCGGCGAGCGAGCGGGGACACATACCCCAGCCGAAATCCGACACGACGGCATCGGCCGAGCACGGATCCGTCCAGCTTAATCTTGTGTACGCCGAGCCTTCCGGTTCATGCACTTCGTGGAAGTACACGTTGAGGCCGATGAAATCCAATTGCGCAATGATTGTGTCGGTCCACGATAGGTTGTTGCGGAGCTTCTCCGCTTTTATGTTCGGGTCGCTCGATTCTTCCCATGCCACGGCGTGCGCGATGCCGACTTCGGCGTGCGGATTACACTGTTTGATGAGTGCGTATGCACGGCGGTGTGCCTCGGCGAGATTGTCCATGACTTTCAGGAACACCTCTTGACTATTTTTTTCTTTCGGCGGCCAGCACCCGATCAGAAATGAAAGGGGCCCGTAGACGGTCGGCTCATTGAGCACGGTGTAGTAGTGGACCATGTCGCCGATGTATTTCAGCGCTTCTTCAACGAAGCGCGCAAATAACAGAGGAGCACCATCGCACTTCCAGCTTCCCATGGCTTCGAACCATGCGGGGTGCGTCCAGTGGTAGAGCGTGACAATCGGCGTGAGGCCGTGTCTGCGCGCGCTGCGGACCAATCGCCGGTACCGGGCGAGTATCGCGCGGTCAAATTCTCCGGGGTGCGGCTCGACCGTTGCCCAATTGATACTGAATCGATTGGCACTGTGGCCGAGGGACCGCGCGAGCGCAAAATCCTTGCTGAAGCGCTGTTCAAATTCGCAGGCGTTGCCGGAAATATAATCATTGGGATCTTTTCCCGCGTCCTGTAATTCTTTTTTCCTTTCGGGAGAACGTTCCCACTGACCCCAATTACTCTCCGGCGATCCCTGTACCTGGTGAGCGGCGGTCGCCGCTCCCCATAGAAATGTGGGAGGGAATACGAGCGGAAGCTCGACTTCGCAGATATTTCGCGCCATTTGTTTTTCCTCTCTCTTCTGTTCGGAATTGTATCCTGCTTGCGCAGGCAGGCAATCAAGCGATACTCATACAAGAAAAAGTCCCCGAATGAACGGGGACTTTAGAACACATATTTCATCATACGGCGAGCGGATGGCGGATAGCGCTGCGGTATGTGTCGGCAATCTCTTGCGTGAGGCCGCCTGCGGCAATGATGTCGCGCAGCAGATATGCCGATGTGCGCGGCGTTCTTCGCATGGTCGTCCGATCAATGTGCAGAAGGCCGAACTTTTTCGCATAGCCCTCGGCCCATTCGAAATTGTCCATAAGACTCCAGTGCAGATAGCCGCGCAGATCGGCACCCTTTTGCATCGCCTGATGTATCCATTTGAGGGATTCCCACAGATACCAGCAGCGTCGCCGGTCATCTATCTCTGCCACGGAGTGGCCATGTTCGGTGATGATAAGCGGCAGCGTGTATTTTTTGGAAAATTCTTTGAGAATCTCGCCCATCGCGCGCGGACACATGCCCCATCCGGAATCGGAGATGACGGGCTCTGTCGTGCACGGATCCGCACCGCTCAATATCGGTACGAGTGAACTTTTGTCGGCGATATGCATGTAGGTATTCAAGCCTATCCAGTCCAGATACGGCAGGAGTTGATCGATCGGCTCGAAATTCCACGCATATATATCGGCAAGCGCCGCGGGGTCGACCGCTTCCTGCCAATTGGCGGCGTGCGAGATACCGACTCGCGCTCTACTGTTCCGTGATTTGATAACGGGATACGCGCGCCGGTGCGCCTCCAGTAGATTTTGTATCACGGTCGTCCATACCCGTTCGTCATGCTCGTGCGGCGGGAATTCACCCCATCTGAACGACATCCCCGCGTAGACGTTGATCTCGTTTAACAGCGGATAGTAATCGACGATGTCGCCGATATATTTCATTACCTCCGCGACGAACCGCGCGAATAGCGCAGGCGAGTCTTGGTGTTTCCAGCTTCCCATTCGTTCGAACCATGCCGGATGCGTCCACCAGTAGAGCGTGACGAACGGCTCAATGCCGCACTCGCGGGCGTAGGTCATGATATTGGCATAGCGTTTGAGAATGTTCGTATCGAATACGCCCCTCTCCGGCTCGACGGTCGCCCAATTAATTCCAAAGCGATGCGCATTGTGTGAAAGCGCGCGCGCAAGCTCGAGATCTTTTTTGTAATACCGGGATTCCATTTCACATCCGTTCCCGGAAATATAGACGCTGACGTTGAGCCCCCTGCTCTTCAGATCTTCGATGCGCGCTTTTGATCTTTCCCACTGTCCCCAGTTGCTGTTCGGAGAACCTTGTATCTGATGGGCAGCAGTGGCTGCACCCCAAAAAAATTCAGCAGGGAATAGGGCCGGAAGTTCTATCTCGCAGATATTTCGTACCATTGTAGTGCTCCTCTCTTTGCTTTCCTGATTGTACCTTGCTTGTTCAGATAGGAAAAAAAGAAAGTCCCGCCTCGAAAGCTTTCGAGGCGGGACTAATTATCAATACTTTCTTTTTGCGCCTGGCTTTGTCCACATGCCCCAATTCGCGCCCTGCGGGCCCTCATCACGGACTTTCCACTGTTCATCGAATGCTTCGAACCAGAAGTATTTCACGTTGTTCAGGTGCGCCCACTGCATGAAATCTCGGAAATATTTCCGAGCATTTTTGAGCGACGCCACGGCGTCTTTTTTTACCTCACCGTCCGACGGCCAGCCCGTTTCGAGCACCCACACCTCTTTACCTTGTGCTTGCGCGACGACCTCGCGGTACCGGCGGTCGAAATCGGCCATAGCGTCATTGATATCAATGCCGCACCAGTATGGATAGTGATGCATGCCGACGATGTCGCATGCGGCCATGACCTGCGGATATTTCAGCAAAAATTCCTCGACTTCGCCGGTTGTTACCGGAGTGTCCGGTACCGCATCCTTGAAGCGATGTATGAGCTCGATCAAATGCTCGGGTGTGCAGGCCCTACGCAGCAGCATTTCATTGCCGATAATGGCAAGGTCGACGTCGCCTCGTTTCGCGGCAGTAATAAGCACTTTGACGCTCGCCTCGTCATTCTCTTTGTTGCCGGAGATCCAGGCCGTTGAGGCGATCTTGAGACCGAGTGCCCGCATGTATTCGGGGAATTTCGCAACATCATACAGCCGCACCCACTCGGTGTGCTCTGCGGTGGCAAGCAGGCCGTTCTTTTGTTCCACGTCGCCGGGCGTATCGCCAAGGCCGAAGCACAGTCCGAAAAGTTTTTTGCGGGTGATCATCGTTTCTCTCCCTTCCAGTGTCTGTGTCCAACTGTAATACGGAAAAACAGTCTCTTTTGGAGAGGAAAAGGGGATAATGAAAAACCGCCCCTGTATATGCAGAGGCGGTCAGTTTGATCAACCCAGTTCTTCGTCGATCTCGCGTAGCCGACGCATGGTGCCCTGTAAATCCGTAATGACGGACCATGAATCAGGTACTACGGCGAGCGATTTGTGTATCTCGCCAATGGCGAACATGGTTTGCTGCATGGTCCCGTACGCAATAGTGACTAAAACCGCGACGAAATATCCGATCCCGAGGAGTGTCGTCAAGCCCCAGAAAAAGTTATAGAAACTTTTCCATAGGACGAGTGGATATCCTCCGAAAATAAGCGCGATCTCTCGCTTGAACAACCCGATCACCGACCTGTGCGCAGCACGGTGAAGTAGGCAGTCTATCAGATGCCGCGTAAGCGCCATGGTCCGTTGTTTTTTTATCTCCAATCGAGGCAATTTCCGGCCAAGACGCCACGAAAAATACGTTTCTACGAAGCACACAATCATCAGAATCCACAGGAGAGAACCCGGGATATTGAGATCGTCCAGTATACCTATCCATGGTACGTAATAACTAAGCAGAGCGATGAGTCCGCCCAGCTGAAAATGCACGCTCAACATCCATACCATAGGAACAAAGCTGAACAATGCGATGACTGCTCGATAGAGATTGATGCCAAGATCAATCACGAGCACCGTGATCTTTTCGGGACCATCGGTAATGCGTTGACTAAGGCCCTCGATCTTTCTGCCGCTTGCCTCCGCTTTACGCAAATACCAATGGCGCATTCTCTTTCTCCAGTACGAACCCCAGAGAGATTTCACGAGAAGCGTTAGGTTGTCGGTCGTGAAAAAGATCACATAGTAAATGATAAGAATGCGCAGCGTGACATAGAGATAATGCTCTTTCGTCGTCGTGTTTTGGAATGTGTCATACAGCGCGCTCATTTCGGTCGCCGCCCATACTGCACCCCACACGTTCAGCGTGAGGAGTGCCATTAAAAGGACGATCCCTCCATATGCGAAAAATGCGCGCTTTTTGTCGCCAAAAAACGACTGGATGATGCCGCTCCGAAAGAAGGAGCGGGTCATGCCGACGAATCGGTGCATGTCGTGCCTCCCTCGGTTGCTGTTATTTCTGACTCTATTGCCACGGTCATTATGGCCCCTCGGTCGATATGCGCAATGCGTTTCGCAAAACGATACAATTCCGTGTACAATCCAGATAATTACCGCCCATACTTCGTTTGGACGGTACATTCGGAGAAAACGAACGCAAGCGTTCATTTTGCTCCTCATTTCCGCCCATAGCTCAGTTGGTAGAGCTGCTCCCTCTTAAGGAGAAGGTCGTAGGTTCGAATCCTACTGGGCGGACAAATGCCGATACGCAAACAATATGGCCCCCATCGTCTAATGGGGGCCGTACAAAACGAGAAGTCTATGCGACGTCTTTCAACTCTTGTTTACCAAGCACGGCCGCTTCCCTCGGGGCCTTTACGAGCGCCGTGCCCGTTACAATATTTTTACCATTGACTTTTGTTCCCACATCGAACGTTACATCCCCCTTTTCTCCGATCTCGGCGACCGTGACATACGCTTCGACCGTGTCGCCCGGTCTCAAGGGATTATCAAACTTTATATGCAACTCTTTAAATATAGTCCCTACACCGGGCTTTAGGGTGCCGAGCAGTTCGGAAATAATGGCAGCCGAGTAGACGCCGTGCATGACCGTACCCTTAAGTTTGGTGCTCTTTGCGAATTCCTCGTCCACATGTAATGGGTTCAGGTCGCCCGACGCTATTGCAAAAAACATAATGTCGTCTTGGGTGACCTGTATGGTCTTCGTCGCCGTCATCCCATTTTTTAATTCGGAGAACGGATGAGACTCCATTGACTTCTTTTTCTCTCGAAACGCCTTGAGTTTATCATCGAACATGGCCCTAAGGCGCGCATCCTCTTCACGCATCCGCTCGCTTTGCATCGGAGTCCTCTCATTTTTGTTGCTACCGGGAAAAAATTCTATAGTCATATTGTTTGTGATGCGGTACTGTCATTATTCTATTAAAATAAACAGCCCTGTGCCACCACTGTACCACTTGTCTTGTGCCGGGGGTGGGACTCGAACCCACACGACCTTGCGGTCACGACATCTTAAGTGTCGCGCGTCTACCGGTTTCGCCACCCCGACGTCCTTTATTTCTACCACGATGTGTGGGTTTTAGACTATGGCAGTTGGGACAAAGCACCCGTAAGTTCTCAAGTCGATTATCATGGCGATCTCCATTAATGTGATCAAGTTCCAATGGCAAGTATCCGTCTTCGGTTGATTTTGCCCAACCACATTCTTCACAGCGCTTCATTTTCAGGCCTTCGTTGAAAAGTCTCCTCTTAAGTTTAAAACTCTGGTATGTACTTCCTTTAATGAGAATATCTTTTGTCGGAATCAATGGCATCAATCTTCCTCGCATTCCTTTATTCCACGATCTTCCTTTGAAGTGCGTGATATCAATTTCCAATTCCTTAATATATTTTCTAACCTGATCATAATTTCCCCCCGCTTCAATGAGCCCCAACTTAGCGATTACTTGTCTTAGGCTAGCAGATGTCCTCGCGGCTTCAATTAGTTGCACCTCACTCCATGAACGTTTTCTCATTTCAAAATTTTATCAAATGGTTGACGTATAGCAACAAGCACACATTTGTACACGGGCGTCTACCGAATTCTTGGTTGCATGTTAAAGTACAAGTCTGGCCTGGTGGCGAAGAAGTCAACGCGTCGGTCTGCAAAACCGATATGCGAGGGTGCGAATCCCTCCCAGGCCTCACTATTTTCGCGTGAGGTCGTCGATGCGCTGACGGTTTTTTTCTCCATAATCGACCTCGAAATCAACGCTCGGCAGGAGACCTAATCTGCTGTGCGCCCTGATGTATGCGCGAAATTCTTTTTGTTGCCGCTTCACGAAGGCGAGCGCGGTCGCTTCAAATTTCTCGGGAATGACTGAAATAAAGACCGTCACGTGTTTGAGATCAGGAGAAAGAGACGCCCTCGTAACCGTGATAAGCGACTCTCGGTTGGACTCTCGCGCTAGAAAATCTGCTGCGAGGTGTGCGAGCGTTTCCGACACCTGTACCTCCCTTCTACTCATACTTATTTAGTGGTGGCGACGAAACACTCGACGACATCGCCGTGGACAATTTCAAAATCGCTGATTATCTGTGCGCCGAATTCGCGACCTTCCTCGACGCGGTCGACATTTTGCTTGTTGGCCTGCAGATTGCGTATCTTACCTACGCCAAGCAGTGTATTGCGCCGCGTCACGTGCACTTGGTAGCCACGCGCGAGATATCCCTCGAGGACCTTGCCGCCGATGACGTGTTCGTCCTTACGGCTCGAGAATTGTTTGAGTATCTTTGCGCGGCCGACCACTTCCTCGACGACACGCTTCGGCGCCGATGCCTTGAGAAGCTCTTCGAGGTGCTCGGTTAGTTTGTAAATAATATTAAACGTCTCAATGCGAACGGCGCTTTGGCGAGCGTGATCGTATGCTATTGAATCGGTGCCCACATTGAATCCGACGATAGTAGTGGGAATGACAGATGAAATTGCCGCCTTGACGTCGTTTTCGGAAATATTCCCGATGCCCGATTGCACGATGGCGATCTTCGCGTGCTCGTCGCCGATGCGCGCCGCCTCGAGTTCGATGGCTTCGAGCGAACCGAGCGTGTCGGCGCGCACGATGATGGGCATGGCAAATTGTTCACCGACTTCTTCGGAGGCAGCCTGCTTCGTGGTAGCGGCAGCGGCAGGCCGTTGCCACGTCGCAGCGGGCTTTGGCCTCGCGAAGGCGGGACGCACTTCCTCCGCGTCGCGCTTGTTTGTGAATGCACGGAATGTGTCGCCGGCGTCGGGCATTTCATCGAATCCGGTGAGAAGAACGGGACTTGAGAACGTCGCTTCGCGTATCGTTTTGCCCGCAAAATTTTCCATAATACGCACCGGCGAGATGGCATGGCCGGCGAGTACCGCCATGCCGCCCTGAAGTGTGCCGTTCGTGATGATGAGGGTCGCTGCGATGCCGCGTTTTTGGTCGCGATGCGCTTCGATAACGACGCCCGAGGCGTCTGCCGCGGGGTCGGCTTTCAATTCCTGCATTTCCGAGACAGTAAGAATGAGGTCGAGCAATTCCTCGATGCCAGTGCCTGCCTTGGCCGATATCGCGACCCACGGAATATCACCGCCGAATTTTTCGAGATATATCTGATGTTCGAGCAGGGACGCATGCGTGCGTTCTATCGACGCGTTGGATTTGTCTATCTTGTTGATGGCGACGATGAACGGAATTTTCGCATCGCGGATACTCTCGAGTGCTTCGAGTGTTTGCGCTTTTACGCCGTCGTCGGCCGCGACGACGAGTATCGCAATATCGGCCACGTGCGCGCCGCGCGCGCGTATCGCCTTGAACGCCGCGTGACCGGGCGTGTCGATAAATGTAATGTGTTTTATTGCTCCACCCTTCTCACGTTCCACTTCGTACGCCGCGACATGCTGCGTGATGCCGCCAGCCTCTTTAGCCACGGTGTTGGTCTTGCGAATGAAGTCGAGTAGCGTGGATTTACCGTGATCCACGTGCCCCATCACTACCACGATAGGCGGCCTCGTTTGTAGACCTATGGCCAAAGGCCGCTCGATTGATTGTGCAACTTCTTTTTTCATAGGTAGTTCGGATGCCCATAAATGAGGGGATTTGCCCCAGTATACGCCGAAAAACACTTTAAAACAAAGACCGCCGGTAATCCGGCGGTCGATATTCTTATGCACCTATCTTGATACCCAAGTCTTCGGGACCAAAGGCATTCGGGTAAAGTTCGCCGATAGTTGAGATCTCGACTTCGTCTTTGCTAACTACGGTAAGTATTCGCACATTCTTATTGCCGAGACAATTTTCCCAAATAATGCCCCGACAATGGCCGCAGGGCCATACGGCGGCATTTGGTTCTTTGTCGCGTGGCGCACCGACTATGGCTATGGCGCAGATACCAACAGGGCCATTTGATGCGATCAAACTATCGATTGCTACCTGTTCCGCGTGAGATGTCGATGTGTAATTTGCTCGCTCGACATTGCATCCTTTTGAGACACCTCCATCGCTTCCCAACACTGCCGCACCCACGTAAAAATTTGAATAGGGCGGCTGGGCATTCTGTCGAGCTTCCAGTGCTTGGCGAACGAGACACTGATCTTCGATAGAAAGTTCGCATATCTTCTTTTTTTTCGTCATCGATTTTCCCGTGTGTTACTTTTTCACTGCTGTGAGTATATAGATTGTATTTCGAACGTCAAAATTCTGTGCAAAAAATTGCCGCCGCGTCAGACACGGCGGCACATTCTTCAAAGGACAAGACGACCCGTATTGATATCGGACCGCACCGCAGCGACACATGTTTCAAAGTCACCCTGGATGAGCCGGCCGTTCAGGTGGTACATACCGCACTCCATTATTAGATTGACGGATGTACCGAGATCTTCCACGAGGAAGCCTTCACGGTCGGTGTAGACGCCACGTGCATCGATAGAGCCCGGATAATTCCGCGCGATGCGCGCAGACCCCCTTTCGATTTTCCAAATATATCCGTACGTAGGTTTTCCGAGCGCATTCCCAAAGCCGAGCTCATACGCGGTGCCGTCGTCAATGCACATACCGCGGAACGGATTGCAATTTGCGACGATAATATCGCTTCCGCGTATCTGGTTGATGTTGCCGCGATAAATACTCCTGGCGGTGGTGGGCTGACTTCCGGCATCATTGTCAAACGGATGTCTCGGGATAAAACCAAAATCCTTGCAGATATTCCGTTGCGTTTCGGCGATTTTCAGTGCGTTTGGCAGGAACACTTCCGGTCCCGCGAGGTACAGCGTATGTTTCCTCATGATACTTCCTCCTCATCTTTCCTGCGTCGCATAATGCCACGCACGAGCGCGCAAGGGAAGCTTCTGCTAGGATGCAGCCATGTGGTGGCGAAATACACGAATCTATCTCGACTATGCGAGCGCGACGCCGGTATTGCCCGAGGCACAAGCGGCGGTCAATCGCGCGAGCGCACTATTCGGCAACCCCGGTGCGGTACACACGGAAGCCGTGGCGGCAAAAGCACTGCTTGAGAAGTCGCGTGAGCGAGTGGCGATGCAGCTCGGGTGCAAAGCGCGAGAAGTAGTCTTCACATCAGGTCTTACCGAAGCCAACAATCTCGCGATCCTCGGATGTGCAAAAGGCATCGCTTTAAAAAATCCCCAAGGCGACGCCTTGAAGAATACCCACTGGCTCGTCGGCTCCATCGAACATTCGTCAGTGCTCGAATGTTTCGCTGAAGTGGAGCGACTGGGCGGAAAGGTGACACATATCGATCCCGACGCCAGCGGCATCATCAAACCGGAAATCGTTTCTCAAGCGCTTCGACCCGAGACAGTGTTCGTATCTGTGGGGTGGGGCAATAACGAGATAGGAATAGTGCAGCCGCTCAAAGAAATTGCAAAAACAATACATGAACGGTCACAAGTAATTTTTCATTCCGATGCGGGTCAAGCGCCACTCTACCTTTCACCACAAGTGCACACGCTGGGCGTTGACCTTTTCTCGCTCGGTTCCGGTAAACTCTACGGTCCGCGCGGCGTCGGTGCCTTGTATATCAATAATAGGGTTTCACTTGCGCCGGTCACCCTCGGCGGCGGGCAGGAGCGGGGATTGCGTTCGGGAACCGAGGAGCCGGCACTTGCTGCGGGATTTGCAACGGCGTTCGACATCATCGCTGGCGAGCGGGAAACAGAAGCGAAGCGTTTGCAGAAGATGCGCGACGACCTCGCTGCGCAGGTCGTCGCGCACATCCCCGGCGTGATTCTCAACACTGACTTAAAACATTCCCTCCCACACATGCTCAACATCTCCATTCCGAATATCAATGCCGAATATCTTGTCCTCGCACTCGATCACGCCAGCCTGCCTGCCGGCAGGCAGGGCTTTGCACTCTCGACAAAGAGTGCATGCAATGAGGGTGATGCATCATCTCACGTCGTTCTTCGGCTCGCCGAAGCCTCGCTGTGCCCTCCGAAGCTTTACGCGAAGGATGGGGCGAAGGCGGCGCGTTCTCCAATAGTAGAGTGGAGAGCAAAAAATACACTGCGCATTTCGCTCGGTCGCGATACAACAAAAAATAACCTTATATCTTTTGCAAAAAATCTTTCAACAGGAACGGCCGCATTGCATTTTTTGCGCATGGTATTATAAAAGAACTATGGAGATGGAGAAGCTCAACAAGTCACAGATCGTCCTCCTGACGCTTCTCGTCAGCTTTGTGACTTCGATCGCGACAGGCGTCGTGACCGTGTCGCTCATGGATCAGGCGCCGCCAGCCATCGCACAGACGGTCAATCGCATTGTCGAGCGCACCGTTGAGAAAGTCGTCCAATCCGCCCAGACTGCTGCAGTTCCCGCCGCAGTGGGGCAAACGGTTGTCATCAAAGAATCGCAGCTCATTTCGCAATCGGTAGACAGTGTGAATCCTTCTGTCGCCAGGCTCTATACGAGCGATCCCGAAAGCCAGATATTTTTTGGACTCGGGCTTGTCGTCGACAAAACGGGCGTCATCGTCACCGACAGCAACGCACTCGGCGATTATTCGGATGCGGTCGTCCGGTTGCAGAGCGGAGCGCAGGTGCGTGCGTTCGTGATCGCACGTGACGTCGGGACCGGCATTGCGTATCTCCAAGCCACCACGACGACCCTTGATGGAAAAGCCATTGCATGGGAATCCGCCGTACTTTCGAGCAGCAAGATCACTCTTGGGGAAACGGTAGTTGCTCTCTCGGGTAAAACCATCCAGCGTATCGGGAGCGGCATCGTGACGGCGCTCATGCCGCGAGAAAAAGCCGCTTCTATCATCGACACCAGCATTTCGCAGGATTCGATCATGGGCGGGAGCCCTCTCGTTGACACCGATGGCACCGTGCTCGGCATCAGTACGGGAGTTGCCCGCGCTTCATCGGTTTCAGGATTTATTCCGATTCCGCCGTTTGAGAAGCCTGTCGAAAAGTCGGCCCAAAGCCAGGTTCCCGTGAACTAAATGTACCTTGGCTCTACCCCGCACGATTTCAATTTGGCATTTTTGCCTAAATACTGTATACTATCAATTAGAGTTAATACTATATTTTATGGCTACACCATTCAATAATTATACAACCAAGGCGAAAGAAGCGATCCATCGCGCACATCAGCTTGCGGTGGAGCGGGGCCACAATCAGGTCTCTACTCTCCATCTTTTTGCCGCGCTTCTCACGCAAGAGGAGTCGATGGTCCTCCCGATGCTCGAGCAGGTCGAGATAGATATTGCACACCTCACCGATTCCGTCTTGGAGATGATCGAGGGCGGCAATTCCAATACTGCGGTTTCGCCGTCGTTCCAGCTATACCTCACGCCGGAGCTGGTCCGCGTGTTCGAAGCGGCACCGCGTATCGCCGCTTCGTTCAACGATCAATTCGTTTCTCCCGAACATTTGATATTGGGTATCGCGGAACATCCCGGCCCGGCGGCGGAACTTTTCGCGCGGTTCCGTATCGATCGCACCGCGCTCGCGCGCGTCCTCACCGACATCAAGGAGGGGAAAATCCGCGATGAGGGCGAACCGAAAAAGCCGCGCGCTCTCGCGCGCTTCGCCCGATCACTCACCGACCGCGCGCGCGAGAACAAGCTCGATCCCGTCATTGGCCGCGATACCGAGATAATCCGCGTCATTCAGATACTTTCGCGCCGCACCAAAAATAATCCCATCCTCATCGGTGAAGCTGGCGTCGGCAAGACCGCCGTTGCCGAAGGGCTTGCGCAGCGCATGGCCTCCGGCGACGTGCCCGAATCGCTGCGCGGCAAGGAACTCATTCAGCTCGATTTGGGACTTCTCATTGCGGGTACCAAATATCGCGGCGAATTCGAAGAGCGTCTCAAGACAGTGATGCGCGAAGTGGAGCGCTCCGAGGGGAAAATCATTCTTTTCATTGATGAGATGCACACGCTCGTTGGCGCAGGGGCGGCCGAGGGTTCTATGGATGCATCCAACATGCTGAAGCCGGCGCTCGCACGCGGTGAGATCCGCGTCATCGGCGCGACGACCCTGAAGGAATTCCAAAAACACATCGAGCACGATCCGGCGCTCACACGTCGGTTTCAACCGGTGTATATCAACGAGCCGTCGATAGACGATGCGGTCGCCATTTTGCGCGGACTCAAAGAAAAATACGAGCTCTACCACGGCGTGCACATCACCGATGATGCCATCTTGGCCGCGGTACAGCTTGCGACGCGCTACATTACCGAGCGATTTTTGCCGGACAAAGCGATCGACCTCATCGACGAGGCCGCTTCCGCGCTGCGCCTTTCGCTTGAGAACAAGCCACCGGCCCTCGAAGAGGCACATCGCAAGATCACGCGCCTCGAGATAGAGCGCGAGGCTCTGAAGAAAGAAGCGGAAGCGGAGGACGGCAAGGCGCGCACGCGAGTCAAATCGATCGAGAAGGAGGTCGCCGACCTCAAAGATGGCACCCGCGAGCTCGAGCTCAAGTGGAAGAATGAAAAAGAAACGCTTGCGGATATCAAGCGCGCAAAAGGCGACCTCGAGAAATCGCGCAGGGAGGCCGACGCGGCGGAAAACATCGCCGACCTCACCAAGACGGCCGAGATCCGCTACGGCAAAATACCGCTTCTTGAAAAAGAGATAGAAGTAGCGACGAAGCGCCTCAAGAAACTGCAGCAGACACGCCGCGTATTGCGCGAAGATATCACCGAAGAGGACATCGCAAGCGTTGTCTCCAAATGGACGGGCGTGCCGGTCTCGCGAATGCTCGAAGAGGAGGCGGAAAAACTCTCGCGTATGGAGGAAGAACTCCACAAACGAATCGTCGGACAAAATGAAGCCGTGCAGAAAGTCGCCGATGCTATCAAACGCAGCCGCGCGGGCATCGCCGACCCGAATCGTCCCGTCGGCTCGTTCCTGTTCTTGGGACCGACCGGTGTGGGGAAGACCGAACTCACAAAATCACTCGCTGAATTCTTGTTCAATAGCGACAAGTCGCTCATCCGCGTCGATATGTCGGAATACATGGAGAAACACTCTGTGTCAAAAATGATCGGCTCGCCGCCTGGATACGTGGGTTACGACGAAGGCGGCGGACTCACGGAGCTCGTGCGCCACCGCCCGTATTCCGTCATTCTGTTCGATGAGATAGAAAAAGCACATCCGGAAGTATTCAATATCCTGCTGCAAGTCTTGGACAATGGCCGTCTCACCGATGCCAAAGGCCGCACCGTAAATTTCAAAAATTGCGTCATCATCATGACGTCCAACATCGGAAGCGAACACATTGACAAAATGTCGGGTGTCGGCTTCGGGAGCGGCGCGAGCGACACCGAGGGTCAGCGCTACTCGCAGGTCAAGGACAAAGTCATGAGCGCACTCAAGGAATTTTTCCGCCCCGAATTTCTCAATCGTTTGGACGAGATAATCCTCTTCGACATCCTTTCACCAGATGCCGTGATGGAGATCGTACGCATGCAAGTCGAGATCGTGCGGCAGCGGCTGGCGGAGAAACAGATATCGCTCACGTTCACGGAGGCGGCACTGAAGCATCTCGCGAAAGAAGGCTACAACCCGCAATATGGCGCGCGCCCGTTGAAGCGCTTGATACAGACAAAAATACTGACGGCGGTCGCCAACATGATGGTCGCGCGCGGCGTCATGGAAGGCGGCTCCGTGGCCGTTGATTTTAAAGCTGATGCCGGACAAGACGGCAAAGGCGAATTCACCTTCGACGTACGCAAGGGCCCCGAGCGCGCACCGCGCAGCGCCCGCGCTCGCGCAGCCGTACGTGCGTAAAATTGCAAAAGAATAACCCCGCCATTTCGACGGGGTTGTGAAAAAAATTTCCTACTGTGCTCGCTCGCGGTTTTTCAGACTGCGCTGTTTTCGTCCTTTTATCGACGGTTGTTTTCCCTTCGCTTCTGCCGACGTATCAGATATATCGGTCTCAACTGAAATATTTATTTCGGAGATCGGGGCGAAAGCCGATGTGATTATTGTCAATGACGGGAGCCGTGAAGAACTTCTCGAAAAAGTCGAAATCTTCTACCAAGAACACCTGGCGGCGCACTTCTAGCGCCGCTTTTCTATTTCAGGTGGCATTTTCATTTGTGCTGTAATTATACACTTTGCGCGAACTTTTTTCGAGCGGAAACTGAACGAATGAATCAGCCCCGCCACCGCCTCGCAGAGCCTCGGCGGACACC